>CAZMGU010000270.1:0-1512 GCA_964565905.1 uncultured Halobacteriales archaeon | reverse complement strand
TCACCGTCAACGCCGTCTCGCCGTACGTCGTCGAGAACTCCGACGAGTTCCCGGAGGAACTGCCACGGGGTCGGCCGGCGGGTTTCGAGGACGTGGCGAACGCGGCCCTGTTCTTCCTCGGCGAGGGCGCGAGTTACGTCTCCGGCGAGAACGTCGAGGTGGACGGCGGGTGGCTGCCCGAGACGGTGTAGCGTCGCTGGCCGGACCAGTCGGACGAATCCTCCCTCGCCCGCAGACGCGGCCGAACGACGTCAGTCGACCTGGTCCTCGCCCCACGGACCGACCCCCGCGACGTTCCCGAGCAACCAGCCGACGATCAGCGGCACGACGACGACGAGGCAACCGACGCCGACCCACCGGGCCGGGGGTGGCTGGAGCGCCAGGTAGACGAGGTACAGCGTGCCGCCCGGCACGAGGAGTTTCGCGAGGAGCGACCGGTCGGTGTCTGCCATAGCCGCGCTTCCCGGGCGACACTGAAGAGGATATCCGTCGCGGCCGGGCAGTGACGTGACGCTTCCCCGGCCCACCGCCCGGCCAGCGCCATCCCACATCTGGCATCCATATCGGAATCAGGAAGATATACAGGGGAGGTCGCTGAACGTCGGCGTACGATGAGCGAGCAGTCGACGACGGCGGGGGAGGGATCGGTCGATTCGGGGCTCGAACGGGAACTCGGCCTGCTCGACTGCGTCCTGCTGAGCGTCGGCGGGATGGTCGGGTCGGCCATCTTCGTCTTCCCGGGGACGACGGGACGACTCACCGGTCCGTCGGCGGTCGCCGCCTGGGTGGCCGCTGGGCTCCTGATGGGCGCCATCGCGCTGTGTTACACCGAACTCTCGCTCGCCTTCCCGCAGGCCGGCGGGCCTGCGGTGTACCCGCGCGAGACGTTCGGGCCGTCCCCGCTCGTCCGCGCGTTCGCGAGTTACCTCGAGGGCGTCTGCTACAGCGTCGGGTGGGCGTTCGGCATCACGGTCTCGGCGCTGGCCATCGCGGACTACGTGGCCATCGTGGTGCCCGCGGCGAGCGGCCACGCGGTGACGCTCGCGTTACTCGGCGTCGCCTGTAGCCTGCTCGTCAACCTCCTGGGCGTGAACGTCACCAGTCGGACGAACCTCCTGCTCTCGGCGGCGCTGCTGGCGGTCCTCGTCGTCTTCGCCGGCCTCGGACTGGCGCGGGCCGACCCCGCGAACTACGAACCGTTCGTCCTCGACGGCCCGGTGGCCTTCCTCGCCGCAGTTCAGGTGGCCATCACTGCCTACGGGGCGTGGACGGTCGTCCCGGCCAGCGCGGAGGAAATACGGCGACCCTTGTGGACGATTCCGCGCGCCATCCTCGTCTCGCTGGCCGTCTCGACGCTGCTCTACGGCGCTATCGTCGCCGCGCTCCACGGCCTCGTGCCCGCCTCGGCGTTCGTCGAGGGCAACCCCGTCGTCACGACGCCGCTCGGCGTCGCGGCGTCGGCTATCGGAATTGCGCCCCTGGCGAACGTCCTGCTCCCGCTCGCCGCCATCG
>CAZMGU010000269.1:0-1552 GCA_964565905.1 uncultured Halobacteriales archaeon | reverse complement strand
AGTGAACCATCCAGGCAACTCACACCCCAACCCAGTGGATATCTCGAACCGACTCGTTCCCGAAGAAAGGAACTTCGACAGAGCCCGAGCGACGGATCTCGGAGCGACGCAGCAAAAACACCGTTAGAGCCGATCTTGCGGAATTAGACCCAGTCTTATGCCAGTTATATACCACATTCCAAAGGGGGTCCCGGCGGTGTCTCCGAGCACCCACGCTCCGTGGAGAAGGCGTCGCCCGAGACGTGGTGGTGGAGGGCGACGGCGTGCGGTCCACGGGTGGGTGGGAAGGTAAACCATGCAACGACGAGAGTTCACGAAGGCGGTCGGTGGCATCGCAGGAACAACGGCACTCGGCGGCGCGGCGCTCGTCGCGGGGACGGGCGGTGCGTCGGCGTCGGCGGGCGGGTCGATCAGCGACCCGGAGGCGGTGGAGAGCGACGACGGTGAGATAAGCTACGTCGCCGTCCAGACCACGGGACGGCTGACGTGGGACGGGTTCGACAGCGCGGTCAAGCAGGCGCGGATCATGGTGTACGTCACCCTGGTACGCGACGGGTCGGCGGTGTGGGGCGAGAACCTCATCCACGACACGGACCGGTTCGAACTCGACGAGTCGTGGGGCGGTGCCGGCGAGGACGTCTCGCTCGGCGGCGACCACGAGGCGGGTCAGTCCGGCTACATCGCGTCCGACGTGGACTGGGGCATCTGCCAGGCGAACCGCGAGAACGAGTACAACGACGGCTACGGGCTCCCGAGCGACCCCGCTCCGACCGCGCCGTTCACGGCCGACGAGGACGGGACGAACAAGGCGACGAAGGTCGTCCTCCGGTCGGTGTACCTCCTGTTCGACGCGAACGGGAACGAACTGACGGGTCGAAGCGGCTACCCCGAGCGGCCGGAGGCGCAGTCGGCGTTCACCGTCACGGTGGCGAACGAAGCGGCCTCCACCGGGTTCGGTGACGAGGACGGCGACGGGGACACCGACGACAGCGCGACTGTCGGCGTGTAATGGACCGGCGCACCCAGGTCGTCGTGGCGGTACTGGGGGTGCTGCTCGCCGCCCTCGGGTCCGGCGTCGCGACGCTGGGTGACGGTCCCGACGCGACGTCCCCGGACGACACGCCAGTCACGGAGACGTCGGCGGAGACGGTGGAGACGCCGGAGATGACGGACGCGGCCACAGACGCGGGTGCCTCCCCGTCGGGAACGTCGGCGGGAACGCCGGCCGGAACGGGGTCCGCCGGGACGGCGACCCCGACGCCCGTTCCGACGCCGACGCCGGCGGACGGGAGTGACGACGCCGATTCCCGTCACGCCGCCGGTTCGGACGGAAACGTCGACGACGACCCGTCCGCGGGCGTCGACGTGTCCGTCAACGTGACGGTGAAGTAGCGCCCCACTTTTTTCGGCGCGAATCGGAGGTCGAGCGAGAGCGCGACGAAAGAGAGCGGCGAGAGAACGGAACGGGAACCGGGACGTTCGAAGCCTGTCAGCCGTCGCCCTGGTCGTCGACGATGACGACCTCGCCGTCGACGACGTCGACGTTGATGAG
>CAZMGU010000268.1:0-1553 GCA_964565905.1 uncultured Halobacteriales archaeon | reverse complement strand
GTCGACGGCGAGGTCGTGAAGCGCGACGGCGAACTCCTGAACCCGCTGGTCGACGAGGAGTTCGACCGGTTCTGCGAGTCCGGCCGGCGACTCGTCGACGAGGCGGGGATCGATCTCCAGTAGACCGATTCCGATGCAACGAAACGTCACCCGCGTCGAGGTAGCCACATGAGAGTCGGACAGTACGAGACGACGGAGGCGGAACAGCCCTGGTGTGGCGTCCTGCGGCCGGACGACACCGTGATCGACCTGCCGACGGCCGGCGCGGCCGCCGGCGTCGACGTCCCGCGCCGGACGAGCGACCTGCTGGCGGAGTGGGAGTGGCGACGGAAGGCCGAACTGGCAGTCGAGTACGCGGAGGAGAACGGCGTGGGCGTCCACGACGCCGGCGACGTCGAGCGGGCGGCCCCCGTCAGCGACCCGGAGAAGGTCGTCTGCGTCGGCCTCAACTACCGTGACCACGCCGAGGAGGGGGACAACCCCATCCCCGACGAACCCGTCCTCTTCTCGAAGTTCCCGACGGCCGTCAACGGCCCCGGCCAGCCGATCACCTGGGACCCGGAGTACACCGAGAAGGTGGACTACGAGGCCGAACTGGTGATCGTCGTCGGCGAGGAAGCCCGGCGGGTCGACCCGGACGAGGCCACGGACAAGATCGCCGGCTACCTCGTCGGCAACGACGTCTCGGCCCGGGACCTCCAGCACGGCGACGGCCAGTGGGTCCGCGGCAAGAGCCTGGACACGTTCGCGCCGATAGGTCCCGAACTCGTCACGACCGACGAGGTGGAGGACCCCCACGACCTCGACATCTGGACCGAGGTCAACGGCGAGCGCCTGCAGGACTCCTCGACCGACCAGTTCATCTTCGGCGTCGACGAGGTCGTCTCCTTCTGTAGCCAGGCGTTCACCCTGAAGCCCGGCGACCTGATCTTCACCGGGACGCCCCCCGGCGTCGGCGTCTACCGGGAGCCACCGCGCCTCCTGGAGGACGGCGACGAGGTGACGGTCGGCGTCGAGGGACTCGGTGAACTGACGAACGAGTGCGCCAACGAGTAGGTCGGTGGTGCGCCGACCGTCAGCGACGGTCGGTAGCGGACGGAGTCGGACGTCGGGGCGGATAGAGTCGACCGGCCAGATTCGGCTCCGCACCGGGTTCCATTCGAGTATCCGCGACTGACCGGCGTCACACGATTTATAGTCGCCGGTCGAGAGGTCCCGTCCCATGGGAGAACGCACCGAGGTCCCCGCAGGCTGGGAGCGCGGCTCCGTCGAGGCGAACGGAATCGAACTGCACTACTGTCGCTCCGGCGGGCAGGGGCCGCCGTTCGTCGTCTCGCACGGCTTCTCCGACGACGGGTACTGCCGGCTCGACCTCGCCCGGGAGCTCGCGGACGAGTACGACGTCGTGCTGTACGACGCCCGCGGACACGGCCGCTCCGACGCCCCGGACGAGGCGTACGGTGCGCCCGAGCGGGCTGCCGACCTGCTCGGCCTGCTGGACGCGCTCGCGATCGACGACCCGATCCTGTTCGGCCACTCGATGGGCGCCGACA
>CAZMGU010000267.1:0-1583 GCA_964565905.1 uncultured Halobacteriales archaeon | reverse complement strand
ATCAGGTTCGTCGTCGTGATGTTGCCCGCGATGAGCAACAGGATGCACATGCCCAGGGCCTCCTCCTGTGAGAGCTTCGCCCCGTCCTCGAGTTCCGCCGTCGCGATGCGCGAGACGAGGTCGTCCCGGGGGTCCTCGCGCCGGTCCGAGATCAGCTCCATGAAGTAGAACGCCATCTCCTGCTGTATCTCCTGCTGGCGCTCCGCGACCGCCGCGGCGTCGTCGTCGTCGCTCGCCGCCGCGACGAGCGTGTCGGACCACTCCCTGAACTGGTCGCGCTTCTCCGCGGGCACCCCGAGCAGTTCCGCGATGACGATGACCGGGAACGGGTACGCCAGGTCGTCGACGACGTCCATCTCGCCGGCGTCGTCCGCGAGCGCGTCGTCGAGCACCTCGCTCGCGAGTTCGCGGAGACGGGGCTCCAGTTCGCGGATGGCGCGGGGCTGGAAGGCGTCCTCGACGACGCCGCGGAGTTCGTCGTGGCGCGGCGGATCCTGGAACAGCATCGTCTCGAAGATGAGACCCGCGCCGGGCCGGTCCGGTTCCTGGAAGTCCGTCGCCTCGCGGGGGTTCACCGAGAACGTCTCGTCGTCGTCCAGGATGGCCTTCACGTCGTCGTACCGGAACACGTCCCACGACTGCCGGGCCGGGTCGTAGCGGACCGGGGCCCGGTCGCGCATCTCGCGGTACCAGTCGAACGGCTCCAGCCACGCCTCGCGGCCCGTGAGCGCCTCGGGGAACGCCTGGAGTCCCTGCGGGTTTGCTGAACTCATCGTCTCGGAGTTCGGGCGCGGGGGATTAATATTTCACCCAGGTGGAAAGTACCGTCGGCGGACACGGCTCGCCGGGCGAGTTGCCCGCTCTCCGGTCCGCCGTCCCCGGTCTGTTCGTCGGGGTACATTTATCCACTATCAGCCCATACCGGTTACCATGCGATTCGTTATCATGGGTGCAGGCCGCGTCGGACTCCGCACGGCGCGCGTGCTGGACGAGAGCGGACACGGGGTCGTCCTCATCGACAGCGACGCCGCGAAGGTCGCTCGCGCGGAGACGGCCGGGTACGAGGCCATCGAGGGCGACGGCGCGCTGGAGGAGACGCTCGACGAGGCCGACCTGGAGTTGGCGGACGCGCTCGGCGCGCTCACCGGCGACCTCAACGACAACTTCGTCGCCTGCATGATCGCCAAAGAGCACGGCTGTCGAACCGTCATGCGCATCGACGAGGACTACCGCGAGGAGATCTACCGGACCTACGCCGAGGACGTCGACGAGGTCATCTACCCCGAGCGACTGGGCGCCATCGCGGCCAAGAACGCCCTCCTCGGCGGGAACATCCGTGCCGTCGCAGACATCGCCCATAACCTCCAGCTGGTCGAACTCACGGTCACGGAGCAGTCGCCGGTCCGGGGCTACTCCCTCAGCGAACTCGAACTGCCCGCCCACTCGACGCTGATGGCCTTCGGTAAGGACGGCGAACCCGTCCGCCTCGCGACGGGGGACGAATCGCTCGAACTCGGCGACCACCTGATCGTCCTGGCGGACTTCGACACGCTCTCGGACGTCCGCAGCATCGTCGTCGGCGA
>CAZMGU010000266.1:0-1588 GCA_964565905.1 uncultured Halobacteriales archaeon | reverse complement strand
AGCCTCTGGATACTCTCCCAGCCAGTCGCCGAGCCACCGTTCCTATGACCGAACCCGTTGCCCACCACGAGACGACCGACGCACCGGCCCGCGAGTACGAGGTCCGCCCGGAACTCCCCGTCCACCGGTGCGAGTACTGCGGTCAGCCGTTCTCCCGCGAGGAGTGGCTGGCCCTTCACTGGGGGCTGGAACACCCCGCCGCCCTCGACGACGAGGAGGCCGACGCCTTCCGCGAGGCTCACGCCGACGAGGAGGCCGCCCTCCGGACGTTCCGCCTGAAGGCGCTCGGGGCGCTACTGGTCCTCTACTTCGGCCTCCTGATGATATACGCCGTGGTGTGACCGAACCGTCCGGACGAGCGCAGGGATCGCCCGGAGCCGAGGAATCACCCCGGTGCGTGCCTACCCGGACGAATCGCGGTCCGCCTCGGCGTCGCGATTCCACCGGAGCGTCGGGCGAGCGACCGGCGGAACGAGTCGAACCCGGCCGTCCGGCCCCCGGTACCACCAGTAGAGCAACCCGACGCCGAGCGCCGCCCCGACGAGGCGAACGGCGACCGCCTCGCCAGGGAGGACGAGCGACTCCGCCACCGTCGTGGCCGACGTGAGCCGAACGAGCGACGCCTCTTGGGGTGCCGTTCCGGCGAGCATCCCGGCGAAGTTCACGCCCAGGTGGACGCCCACCGGGACGGACAGGTCACCGCCGAGCACGTACGCGACGCCGAGGAGGACGGCCAGTCCCGCCGCCATCACGCCGAACGCCGTCCCGCGCGCGGAGTGGGTGAGGTAGAAGAACAGCGACGCGACGGCCACGGCGACGGCTGCGGACGCGTACCCCGGTATCGACGGAAACCCGTCGAGTCCCTCGCGGACGTTCGTTATGAGGAAGCCCCGGGCGAGCAGTTCCTCCGCGACGACGATCAGGAGTTGCGAGACGCCGGTGAGGACGACGAGGAGCGCCCAGACACCCGGTCCACCGGTCGTTCGGACGCCGACCACCTCGTAGAACCCAGCGACTACGCCGATGCCGACGCTGAGCGCGGTGATTCCGACGCCGAGCGCGAGTCCGCCCGCGAACCCGCGCCACGCGCCGGTGCCGAAGCCGAGTCCCAGGTCGGTGAGGACCCGCCGGTCGAGGACGAGCGCGGCGAGGACGACGCCGAGGACGATAGCCGCCGCCTGCGGGACCCCGCCGACGAGCGTGTTGGCGACGTCCGCGACGGGACCGGTTCCCGTGAACGGTGTGGGTTGGACGGTCCGCCCGACGTTGGCGAACGTGAGCACGACGACGACCCCGGCGAGGAGACGGACGGGTGCGCGCGGTCGTCGTTCGTCGTCGTTCCAGAGGAGTCGGAGCGGGAACCTCAACCGCCCGTCTCCGGTTCGGACCAGGGCTGTCATCGTTCGGGCCACTCTGGTCGGTGATTTCGGCCGTCCGTGTTAAACCTGGGGGCCATGCCGGACGCTCCCCGCGGCATCGAAGCGAAGGTTTCAAGCGCGCGAGGCGCCGATTCCGCTGACATGGACCTGCGCGTCATCGAGAAGGAAGACACGATGCTCTCTATCGAGGTCGCCGGCGAGGACCACAC
>CAZMGU010000265.1:0-1592 GCA_964565905.1 uncultured Halobacteriales archaeon | reverse complement strand
TGTTCTGGGAGACGGTCGCGCCGGAGTTCGCCGAGGACTCGCACGTCCTCTACGAACTGTACAACGAGCCCACGGCCCCGTACGCCGACGAGACGGACCCGACGTCGGACTCGGCGGCCGCACAGGAGACCTGGACCACGTGGAAGGAGGCGGCCCAGCCGTGGGTCGACCTGATCCGCGAGAACGCGCCGCGGAACCTGATCCTGATCGGGTCGCCCCGGTGGAGCCAGTGGACCGCCCAGGCACCGGGGGACGAGTTCGCGGGCGACAACCTCGCCTACACCGGCCACGTCTACGGCCAGGAGGGGCTGCGCCCCCTCTCGGAGTCGTTCGGCGCGCCCGGCGAGGAGGTGCCGGTGTTCATGACCGAGTGGGGGTACAAGAACGGGCGCGCGCCGTACCTCTCGGGGACGACGAGCGAGGAGGGCCAGCAGTTCCGCGACCTGTTCGAGAACTACCCGCTCCACCCGGTGCCCTGGATCTTCGACTTCCGGTGGACGCCGCAGTTCTTCGACCGGGAGTCCCGCGACGACTTCGCGCTCCTCCGGAACGACGACACGCACGGGGGCATCGTCAAGGACATCCTCTACGAGAACCGGAACGCCGACCTGCCGGGCGGTGGCGGCGGGTCGACGACGGAGCCACCGACCACGACGACCGCTCCGCCGACGACCGAACCGCCGACCACCACGGAACCGCCGACGACGACGGAGCCACCGACCACGACGACGTCGGGGACGCCGGACGGCACCGCGCTCCTCGTCAACAACTACGACGGATCGCCGGCCTGGTCGTCGAACCGGAACGACCTGGGCCAGTGGTGCGGGGCCGGATCGCTGGCGAACGACGACGGCGAGGTCGTCGACGGCGAACTGGCGCTCGAGTACGACGGCGGCGGCTGGTTCCAGGAGCAGGTCAACCGGGACGTCTCGAACTACGACCAGCTGGTGTTCAGCGTGCGCGGCGCGAGCGGCGGCGAGGGGAGCCACTTCGCGCTCGCCTTCGGCGGCGTGCAGACGCCGTTCGCTAGCGTCGCCGGTTCGTCGATAACGACGAGCACCGCCGACGTCGCCGTCGACATGGTGGACGCCGGCGTGAACCGGTCCTCCCCCGGCGAACTCCGCTTCGACTTCTGGGGCGGAACGGAGGGGAGTAGCACCCTGTACCTCGACGAGATCCGATTCGAATAGTCCCATCACTCGACGCCCGGCCACCGACGCCTCCGCTCGCCCGCCGCGGCGACCCTCGCCCGGTACGGTTACTAGAATATAAAATTATTTTACTAGTTCGTTAATTTTATTTCGTTACAGATGAATGTGTCAAACGCAATGGTAAAGAGAAGAACCATACTGAAGGGGAGTATCGCGTTCGGGAGTCTGGGGCTGGCGTCCACGGTCCTGGGCCAGGAGTCGTCGCTCGTCGTCCACTCGTTCGACGGCGGCAGTTACCCGGGGTCGAACGACCTGGGTAACTGGGCCGGCGCGGGGAGTTTCGCCAACGGGGACGGCTCCGGCGAAGTCTCCGACGGCGCGCTCCGACTCGAGTACGACAACGCCGGCTGGTTCGGCAGCAACGTCCAGCAGTCGGTCGCC
>CAZMGU010000264.1:0-1601 GCA_964565905.1 uncultured Halobacteriales archaeon | reverse complement strand
GGGAGACGCCGTTCTCCCGCGCGAGGTCGGTGACCATCGGCAGCAGGATGGCGACCGCGGCGGTGTTGTTGATGAAGCCGGAGATGGGGGCGACGATGCCGATGGTGGCACCGAGCTGTCGAGTCTCGTCGTCGCCGGTGAAGCCGGCTATCTTCGAACCGAGTATCTGGACGACGCCGGTCCGCTGGACCCCCGCGGAGAGGACGAACATCGCCAGCACCGTTATCGTCGCCGACGAGGCGAAGCCCGAGAGCCCCGCCGCGACGGGCGAGACGCCGTCGCCGGGCTGGTGGAGCACGTAGATGGGACCGGCGATCAGCCCCGCGTCGGCCAGCCCCACGGTCACCGGTTCGGCGAGCAGGAGCGCGACCATCACGCCGATGGCGGTGACGTCGACGGGGACGACCTCCGTGGCGAAGAGGACGAGCGCGCCCAGCACGAGCGCGAAGACGAACGCCATCCCCGGCGTGACGGCTGGAATCGGCACGTCGGATCGGGCGGTCCGGGCGACGAAAAAGGATGCGGGTCGCGGTCAGGACGCGTCCGTCGCCAGGCCGTGGTCCTCGGCGAGCGCGTCGTGGAACCGCTCGAAGGAGACGTGGCCCTGGAACGCGCCGCCGACGAGGGCCGCCGGCTGGAACTCGGCCCGGCCCGAGTCGACCGCGACGGCCACCGCGTCGAGGGCGGGGTCGCTCCGCCAGACCGCGCGATAGGACCGGCAGAACACCTCGCCCAGGTACGCGGCGATCCGGGCGTCGTCGCCGCCACCGGCGACCCGGACGCTGGCGTCCTCGGGTAGCTCTCCCGGCGGGCTCTCCCGGATTCTGGCGTCCCGGTCGACGCCGCCGGGAGACTCGTCGTACTCGTCGGCCACGAGGGCGTCGAGGGCCGCCAGCGACGCCGGCGAGTAGTCCAGTTCGTAGCCGGACCAGCGGTCGACCAGTTCCGCGGCCAGTTCCCGCTGTCCGTCGCGCGACTCGTCGGGGAGAACCGCCGCACCGTCGGTCGGCGGGTGGTCGTCGGGGCCGCCGTCCGGACCGCCGCTCTCCCGGGTCGACGTCGCGTCGTCCCGGGTCGGCTCCCCGGCATCCCGAGTCGGTTCCCCACCGTCCCGGGTCGATTCTCCACCGTTCCCCACTGCGTCGCGAACGCGGTCGAACAGACCCATACCCGCGTATCAGCCCACGGTCTCAAAACGTTGTGGACGGGGTCGAGCGCGAGCGAACATCGTCAGTCGTGTTCGTCCCGCATCTCCATCTCCGCGACGACGTCGTACGGATGAGACCCCTTCCGGACGCCGTCGAGGATGGCGAACGCCTCGTCGGGAGCGAGGAAGAACCGCGTGACTGCGCGGCCGAGCGGCGTCGGCCGGAGTCCGTCGATGAACTCGTACTCCAGCAGTTTGCCCAGGGCGTGCTTGGTCGGCACCTCGCCGACCATCCGCTCGTTGAGCCGTTTGGCCGCCTTCCCGCCGACCGTCACGTTCGCCAGCGTCTCCTCGACGGCGGCGGACTCGTCGTAGCGGGTGATCACCGGCTCCATCTCCCCCTTGAGGAGCTTGAACGCCACCTCGTCCTCGGTCATCTCCATGCTGTTGTGGT
>CAZMGU010000263.1:0-1609 GCA_964565905.1 uncultured Halobacteriales archaeon | reverse complement strand
AGATGGCGCGCAAGGACCAGTACTACAACAGAGCGAAGCAGGAGGGGTACAGAGCCCGTTCGGCGTACAAGCTGAAACAGTTAGACGAGGAGGCGGGTCTGTTCGGACCGGGAAACACCGTGGTGGACCTGGGCGCGGCCCCCGGCGGGTGGTTACAGGTCGCCGCCGAGGAAGTCGGCCCGCAGGGACAGGTCGTCGGCGTCGACCTCCAGCGAATCAGCGAGTTGGAGGCCGACACCGTCGAGACCATCCGCGGCGACATGACCGACGAGGAGACGAAAGCGGAACTCCGCGAGCGAATCGGCGAGGAGGGCGCGGACGTGGTCATCTCGGACATGGCTCCGAACATGACCGGCGAGTACTCGCTGGACCACGCCCGCTCGGTCCACCTCGCCCGGCAGGCGTTCGAAGTCGCCCTCGAACTGCTCCCGGCCGGGGGTGACCTCGCGGTGAAGGTGTTCGACGGCCCGGACGTCGCCGACCTCCGCGCCGACATGGACGAGGAGTTCCAGTACGTCCGCTCCATCCGGCCGGAGGCCTCCCGAGACTCGTCCTCGGAGCAGTATCTCGTCGGGAAACACCGCATCACCGCCCCCGTCGCCCTCGACGACGTGGTGGAGGTGACCATCGACGACGTGGGGAGCGAAGGCGACGGCGTCGCGAAGGTGGACGGCTACACGCTGTTCGTCTCGGACACGGAGGCGGGCGACGAGGTGCGCGTCCGCGTCACCGACCTGAAGCCGAACTTCGGCTTCGCGGAAGTCGTCGAGGAGTGAGGGCGTCTCTCCGGTCGGCTCATCTGACGGTCCACGCGTCGTCCGACGCGCCCGCGCGACTGCCGCCGAACAGGCCGACGACGCCGTAGACGAACGGGGTGTCGACCAGCGCGATGAGGAGTTTGAGGAGGTACTGCCCGACGACCAGCGACAGGACCGCCTGCGTCGGAAGCGCGTCGCCGATACCGAGCACCGTCGGCGCGACGAGGAACGCCACGGTGACGAAGATGACCGTGTCTATCGCCTGACTCGTCGCCGTCGAGGCGACGTTTCGGAGCCACAGCATCGACCCGCCCGTCGCCTCCCGGATGCGGTGGAAGACGACGACGTCCCAGTTCTGGCTCACGAGATAGGCCAGCAGACTCCCGACGACGATGTTCGTCCCCGGCGCGACGACGCTCCGGAACTGCGCGCCGAACTCGGGGTCCGCGGCGGGCGCGAAGATGGTCCCCCACACCAACGCGAGCAGAACGAAGTTCATCGCGAAGCCGACGTTGACCATCACCTGCGCCGCCCGCCGGCCGTACAGTTCCGAGTAGCAGTCCGAGGCGAAGAAGGTGAGCGCGTACGCCAGCGCCGCCCCCGGGAGGATGATGCTCTCGCCCGTCACCGGAAGCGAGGCGGGCAGGCCGAACGCCAGCAGTTTCGAGGCGGTCAACTGCGCCGTGACCAACGCCGTGACGAACAACGCGAGCAGGACGACCTGTCCGGTCGCCGGTCCGCGCTCACTCATCTTCGATTCGCCCGTGACGCTGGTCTATCTCGTCCAGCAGGTCCAACGTCTTCCGAACCGACGCCCGGATGGCGTCGCTCCGGTTGACGAACTTCCCGTC
>CAZMGU010000262.1:0-1635 GCA_964565905.1 uncultured Halobacteriales archaeon | reverse complement strand
GCGTTGACGACGCCGACGGTGAACGCCGCGATGATCAGTCCGACGAACGCCGGCAGATCCAGCCAGACGAGCAACGCGACGACGACGACCAGGCCCACGACGAACGTCAGGAGAGGGCTGTGCGCGAACTCGACGGCCTGCAGTGGAACGAACCGCATGGTGAGTATTCGAAACGCATCCGTAAATAACTGTTTCAGTGACAGTACTGTCGGGCGTTCGTCCACCCCGAACCGGTGCGGCAGCGCGTCGTCCGGCGCGGGGAGCGACCGGTCGGCGGGGCTCAGGCCGCTCCGGACGCGAACCGGACCCCGAGTCGCTCCCGGACCCGGTTGGCCGCCGTGCCACGACCCCGGTCGCCGGCGATCTGGGAACTACAGTCCGTCCCGACCCGCTCGACCCACATCTGCTGGAGGGCCACGAGGTAGGCGTCCCCGTCGCGCGAGTGGAAGACGGGTCCGCCCGAGTCGCCGACCACGTTGCGATACTCGGCCTCGACGCCGCGTCCGGCGAAGTCGACGCAGCGGTTCCACCCCTCGTCGACGTCCTTCGCCGTCAGGACCCCCGACGTGTAGCCACTCGACGCGCCGACGTTCTCGACTTCCTGCTCGCCCGTCACGAGGACGGCCAGTCCCCAGTCGCTCACGACCCCCTCGACGGCTCTGTGCGTCGGCCGCTCCAGCTTGATCGTCCCGTCGAAGTCGACGCCGTCCAGCGGTTCGATCAGGGCGACGTCCATCGCGGTGTCGTATCGCGCGATACGGCCGATCCGGCGGCCGCTCTGGTAGGCGGGCGCACCGACGTCGACGCCGCCGCGGCAGGACCGCCAGAGGTGTGCCGCGGTCAGCAGCCTGTCGTCCCCCTCGTCGGAGACCCGACAGCACGCCGTGCCGAAGGCGTCGCCCTCGGTGGGTTCGACCACGACGCCGCCCGGTATCGGGTCGAAGTCACGGTCGTTGTAGCAGGCGCTCAGCCCCCGCTCGCGCCCGGATTCGAGGCGCACGGGGACGCCGTCTATCTCGTCGGGGAGGTGTATCTCCCCTTCCGGTCGGCTCAGTTCGACGGCGAGGCCGAGTCCGGGCCGACCGCCGTACCGGACGTCGCTCCGGGTGACCTTGAGGGTGGTCACGCCGTCGAACTCCCAGGCTATCTCGCCGAGTTTCCGGCGCGCCGTCTCGACCACCTCGACGTGTTCGACCCAGGTCTTCGGGACCTGGCGGCTGTGAACGACCTCGTCGCCCGCGAGCAGCGTCGGCACGCGAACCTGCCGCCAGGGGCCGACCCGGGTCAGGCAACCCGCGGTTGCGGCGAGCGCCGCCCCGCCCGCACCCCGGAGGAACGAGCGTCTGGACGGTCGCGCACACATGTGAGACAGGTTACGTCTCCGGCCGGGTCACCAGTTCCGATACCGTGGACACCTGGTAGGGGAGGGGATTCGATCGGCGGGACGTGGCGTCCATCCCGACGGGGACCGATCGGTAGCTGGCTCCCACGTGGAACTACCGAGTGGCCCGGACCCCGTCGGTCACTTTCACTCCGCCATAGTAACGCCTTTCACGCCGCGGTCCTCCCTCCCTGACGTGGCAGGTCGCGCCGACACGGAGACGACCGTCGCGGTGGCGGACGTCCTCCCCGAGT
>CAZMGU010000261.1:0-1657 GCA_964565905.1 uncultured Halobacteriales archaeon | reverse complement strand
CGACGCTCCAGGCCGTCTCCGGCGCGGGCTACTCCGGCGTCAGTTCGATGGAGATAATCGACAACGCCATTCCGCACATCGGCGGGGAAGAGCAGAAGATGGAGCAGGAGTCGCGGAAGCTACTCGGCACGTTCGACGGCGCGGAGGTCCACCTCCACGACATGGACGTCGCCGCCTCCTGCAACCGCATCCCGACCATCGACGGCCACCTCGAGAACGTCTGGGCCGACACCGAGTCGGACGTCTCCGCCGACGCCGCGGGCCAGGCGATGGCCGACCTCCCGAACATCGACCTCCCGTCCTCGCCCGACCCGCTCATCGAGGTGTTCGAGGAACCGGATCGGCCCCAGCCACGACTCGACCGGACGCTCGGTGACGGGATGACCGTCTCGGCCGGCGGGTTCCGGGAGACGACCGGCGGCGTCCAGTTCAACTGCCTCGCCCACAACACGATGCGCGGGGCAGCGGGCGCGAGCGTTCTCAACGGCGAACTGCTGCTGGAGAACGGCTACCTGTAGATCCGTCCGCGGCGCTCGTCCGGACCGTCCGACGGAAACCGGCGGCCGGCCGACGCCCTTTTCGCGAACCCGCGTAATCGCTTCCTGCCGGCCGGTAACGTGAGGATAACCGGGCGCGAGCGACGGCAGAATCACGGGCGGCGGAGCGGGTTCTCCGTATCGCCCGAACGGAAGGTCCCTCCGGCGAACAGGGAATTTAAAGCCCCCGGGGGACAGGGGAGGCGTATGGAGCGCGTAGACGTCGCTATCGTCGGCGGCGGTCCGGGCGGATCCTCGGCCGCACACGCCGCGGCCGAGCACGGCGCCGACGCCGTCGTCCTCGAGAAGGGCGTCCCCCGCGCCGACCGGGACGGCCTGGGGCCCGACTCGACCGACGCCGCGGGGATGCTGGACTACTGGGTGGACCTGATGGACCTCGGAGACGAGGGGTTCCCGGAGGACGTCATCCTCAGCGAACTCGACGGCGCGTCGTTCGTCGGCCCCTCCGAGTCGGTCACCCTCCGCTCGACGGGCATCGACGCGAACTACCCGAACTTCGGGTTCACCTTCCACCGGGCCCGGTTCGACGACTGGCTTCGCGACCGCGCCGAGGCGGCCGGTGCCGACTACCGCGTCGGCGTCAGCGTCACCGGTGTCGAGAGCGACCCCGAGGGCGGGTACACGCACCGCGTCTCGCTGGCCGACGGCGAGGACCTGGAGGCCGACTACGTCGTCCTCGCCGACGGGCCACAGCGGACCGTCACCGCGGGCACGCTCGACCAGTTCCTTCCAGGCGAGGCGTCGCTGACCGAGCGCCTCCCCTCGACGGAGGCCAACCACATCGCCTACCAGGAGCACCGTCGCATGCCGGAGGAACTGTTCCCGGAGCGGACCATCGACTTCTGGTGGGGCGTGATGCCGGGACACACCGCCTATCCGTGGATCTTTCCCAACGACGGCGACGTCGCCCGAATCGGACTGACGATGCCCATCGGCCTCGACATCGACGACTACGACGCGTCGGAGTGGGCGCTGCTCAGGGAGGATGACGAGCAAATCCCGCGCGGGGCCGAGTACGTCGAGCGCCTGCTCGAACGCGAGTTCCCCGACTACGACCTCTCGGACTTCCCGCTCGTCGAGGACCGCGGCAAGTCCGGCGG
>CAZMGU010000260.1:0-1661 GCA_964565905.1 uncultured Halobacteriales archaeon | reverse complement strand
CACGGCCGAACTCGACGCCTCCGAGCGCGAGCGCGACATCCTCGCCGCCGGCGGCAAGCTGTCGCACACGAAGATGCAGCAGGACGGTAGCAGCGGCGCCGCTCCCGCAGACGACTGAGTAGCTTCGAACTCACCGGGCCGCGTCCGGTGATCCGACCCCCGATTTTTCTCGCCACCGATTCACACGCCGGCACAACCTATTTCGTGCGACCGCCAGTCCATCCGCCAATGGCCACCTTTCGCCACGTCACCGAGGAGGAAGCGGTCCGTCACGAGCGGACCATCGACCACGCCTTCGGGTCGGACCCGGGGCCGCCGGCGTACGAGGGGCCGGACGGCCTCGACGACCGACTCGCGGAGCGCTGGGGCCTCTTCGACGGCGACGAACTCGTCTCCGTCGGCCTGATCTACGACCTGCACGCGACGCTGGCCGGCGAGCGGACCGCGGTCGGCGGCCTCGGCGGGTTCGCGACGCCGCCGGAACACCGGGGGAACGCCCACGGCGAGGCGCTCCAGCGCGAGTTGCTGGCGGAGTTCCGCGACCGGGGCTACCCCTACGCGATCCTCTGGCCGATGTCGATTCCGTACTACCGCGAGACGGGATGGGGACTGGTCCAACTAGAGACGAAGTACGCCTTTCCGCCGGAGACCGTCCGGGGCGGTGGCTGGAGCGGGGGTGGCGGTTCGGGGGCCACGGGCGTCGATAGCGGTCGGGTCGAACGGGTGGAACCCGGGGAGTACGAGCGGCTGGAACCGGCGTACGACTGGTTCCGCGAGCGGTACGAACTCGCGCTCGACCGATCGCCCGAGTGGTGGCGCCAGCGCGTCCTCGACGACGCCTGGGTCTACTGCTGGACGCCCGAGGGCAGGGACGAACCGGACGGCTACGTCGTGTACACGATTCCGGGCGAGCAGGGTGAGGGGACGCTGTCCGTCGACGAACTCGTCGCCCGGACCGAGGCGGCGCGGCGGGCGCTGCTGGAGTTCGTCGGCGGGCACCACCCGCAGGTAGAGACGGTGGAGTGGCAGACGACTCAGGAGACGCGCCTGCTCCACGACGCCGCGGACCCGAAGGACGTCCACGCGGCCGTCGTCCCGGGCGCGATGGGACGGGTCGTCGACGTCCCCGCCGCTATCGAGTCGCTCCCCCCGAGTCAGAATCCGCCGGCGCCGGTCACCCTTTCCGTCGCGGACTCGCTCGTCCCCGCGAACGACGGCGCGTTCGTCGTCGACGCGGGCGCGGACGGGCCGACGTGCGAGCGGGTCGGCGCGGCCGGTGGTGAGGCGGAAGATGGCGGCGCTGCGCGGGAGGTTAGCGGTGCGTCGGGCGACGACGCCCCGGCGGCCGTCGAACTACCCGTGGGACTCCTCTCCAAGTTCCTCGTGGGGACGGTGACGCCGTCGACGGCGAGCGAGCGCGGGACCCTCCGGGCCGAAGCGGACGCGCTCCGGGCGCTCGACGCGCTGTTCCCGGAGCGGGCGGTGTCCCTCGCGGACTTCTTCTGAGGTCGGGGCCGCGGCGGACCTCGGTCCCCCGATCAGGCGCTACAGATCGAGTGCAGGTCGTCCAGGCAGTCGATGTCCCAGGTGGGCCACACGTTCAGGTCCCAGTCCGTCCGGTGGGGCCGGCGGATGAACGCCGAGTCGATGCCGGCGTTCTC
>CAZMGU010000259.1:0-1675 GCA_964565905.1 uncultured Halobacteriales archaeon | reverse complement strand
CGCTTGTTGATCGCCGGGTTCCCGTCGACGTAGTCGACCATGTACTCGGGGACGACGTCGAGCGGGTCCGTCCGGACGGAGTCGGGCATCTCCCGCGGTAACTCCGCCGACGTCTCGGCGGCGACCGCTCGCCCGCCGTCGGTCTTCCGGGGTTCGGCCGCCTGTCGGGGTTCGGCCGCCTCGCCGTCGGCGGTCGCCGCCCCGTCCCCGCGCTCGGCGGCGTCGAGGGTCGTCTGGTCCGGTCGCTCCGGCCCGACGTCGATGCGAACGTCGTCCTCCCCGCACTCGCTGCAGAGGGACTGGTGGGTCCGCTTCCCCTGGGTTGCGTCCGCTCGGTTCGAGAACTCTCGCTCTGTACCGCAGTTCGTGGTGACGGTGAAGGTACTCATTCTGGGCTCACCGTAGAGCAACCGTGTTAGGCGAGCGAACCACCTCAACCTGTCGAATTCGACACAGTAACTGCCACGTAGTTGCGGACTGGCGACCAGGGAGAACCGGCCTCGTGTGGCGTCGCTGGCCCCGTCACCGGTCGATCCGTCTTCCGCCGGTCCGGACCCGACGCGCAACGCTTTTGCCCGGCCGTCACAATCGGTCGCACATGGCATCCGAACCCCAGTTCGGTCGATCCGTGCGCCAGTCGCCGCAGCGTCCGGGGTTCGGTTTCTTCTTCGTCCGCTGACGGACGGCGGACTCCGGGAACGCGGAGACGCGAACCCGGGCGAAACCGTCCGGAGCGGGGGCCGAGCGACGACGGGGCCGCCCGGCTCGCGGTGCGTCCGGCGTGCCGTTCGGCGGCCGGTCGCCCCCCGTTTCACTCGACCCAGCCCCAAGTGAGAACCGTTAACTGACGAACCGCCGGTACAACAGACAACGACCGCTATCGCATGAAGCTACCCCAATCACAGGCGGCCCTCCTCCGGGCCGCCGACGCGGACGACGACAGGCGCATCGACGACCTGGCAGACGAGGCCGGGATCCAGCCGGAGACGGCCACCGGGGCCGCCTTCGAACTGGAGGACCAGGGCCTCCTGACGGTCAGCGAGGAGACCGTCGACTCCGCCGCCCTCACCGACGAGGCGGAGACGTACCTCGACGAGGGCCTCCCGGAGGTCCGGTTCTACCGGGCGGCCGTCGACGCCGGTGCCGACGAGGACTCCGCACAGATGGGGCAGGTCATCGGTGCCGCCGGCCTGGAGGGTCCGGAAGTCGACATCGCACTCTCGAACTTCGCGCGGAAGGGGTACGGCGAAATCGACAGCGGGGAGGTCGACGCCGACCCGGACGCCGACCCGGACGCGGACGAGGAGGTGGCGGCGCTCGAAGCCATCGCTGCTGGCGAGGGGAGCGCCGACGGCGAGGGTGACGTCGCGGAGTCGGTCCTCGAACAACTGGACCGGCGCGGCCTCGTCGAGCGCAGCGAGACCACCGTTCGCTCCGTTCGACTGACCGACGACGGCGTGACCGCCCTGATGGAGGGCGTCGAGGTGGCGGAGACCGTCGGCGCGGTGACCTCCGACCTGCTCACCAGCGGGGAGTGGCGGGACGTGGAGTTCGCGGAGTACAACGTCGAGGCCGACGCCGAGGAGATTCAGGGCGGCAAGGAGCACATCCTCCGGCAGACGGCCAACCGGGTGAAGGACGTCCTCGTCGGGATGGGGTTCCAGGAGATGGCGGG
>CAZMGU010000258.1:0-1679 GCA_964565905.1 uncultured Halobacteriales archaeon | reverse complement strand
CGGAGCGGCGGTTCGCGGGAGGGGAGTTGCGGGTTCTCCGGGTCGTAGTCCGGTCGCTCCGCTTCCTCGTGGCCGTGCTCGTGGTCGGTGTCGCTCATGCCCGGGGGTTCCGCGTCCGCCTACCTGTAGCTGACGGATCGGGTCGGTGAAGCCGCCGGTCCCGACCGTCCGGGAGATAGGTCGAGGATACGGGACGGCCGCCACGGGTAACGTGGGGTGAACCGCGAGCGGGCGCGTCTTTGCGGTCGCTTACTCTCGAAACGATCACGGCCCGGTTTTTGCCGCGGGGTCGAACGACCCTGCGATGCGAACGGAATCAGGCTACACAGCGGTAGTCGTGGCGGTCGTGCTGGTCACCGTCGGTGGCTTCGTCGCCCCGGCCCTCGGTGCGACGGCGGGGCCCGTCGGCGGCACCGGAGGCGGGTCGACGGGAGCCACGGCCCAGGTAGCACAGCAACAGGCGAGCGGTGCCTGTAACTACACGCAACTGTACGACCGGACCATCGACTCCGTCGTCTCCGTCCAGCGAGGCGGCGGCCAGGGCTCCGGTTTCGTCTACGGGGCCAACGAGAGCGGGGCCGGGAGTTACGTCGTCACGAACGCCCACGTCGTCGGCGACGCACCGAACGTGACGATCCAGTTCACGCGCGGCGAGTCGCGGACCGGCACCGTCGTCGGCACCGACGTCTCGAGCGACCTCGCGGTGGTGCGGGTCACCGAGACGCCGGACTACGTCGAGGGCCTCCCTGTGTCGAGCGAACAACCCCGACACGGCCAGCGGGTCGCGGCGCTGGGCAGTCCCTTTGGCCTCGAAGAGACCATCACGCACGGGATAATCAGCGGCCTCAACCGGTCGATGCCGACCGACCGGGGGTACACCATCCCCAACGTGGTCCAGACCGACGCGCCGATCAGTTCCGGCAACAGCGGCGGCCCGCTCGTCACCTGTGACGGCGAGGTGGTCGGCGTCAACTCCGCCGGCATCGCCGCACAGACCGCGGAGAACATCGGCTTCGCCATCTCCCCGACGACGGTCCAGCGCGTCGTCCCGTCGCTCATCGAGACCGGCGAGTTCGCGACTCCGACGCTCGGCGTGAGCGCGACCAGCGTTACCCCGGCCGTCGCGCAGGCGAACGACCTGAACGTGAGCCAGGGCGTCATCGTCGCCACGGTCGACGAGGGGGCCCCGGCGGCGGAAGTCCTCCAGGGGAGCGACCGACTGGCGCGCGTCGACGGGCAACTCGTTCCCGTCGGCGGCGACGTCATCGTCGCCGTCGAGGGCCAGCCCATCGCGACGACTGAGGACCTGGCCTCCGTCCTGCTGACCGAGACGCGTCCGGGCGAGCAGGTCAACCTCACCGTCGTCCGCGACGGCCAGCGAACGAACGTGACGACGACCGTCACGGAGCGGCCGGAACCGGAACCCGCGACGCCGGCGCCTCGGCGGTAGACCGGGCTACCGTCCTCACTGGGCCTCCGGAACGGTCCGGACGCCCTGACGGACGCGCAAGCGACGCCGGAGTCGGACACCTTTTGACGGTCGGGACGCCTACACACGCGTATCCAATGGCCCTGACGAAGCGGATAATCCCGTGTATCGACGTCGACCTGGACGACGACGGGAACGCGGCCGTCTACACCGGCGTCAACTTCGAGGACCTGGCCTACACCGGCGACCC
>CAZMGU010000257.1:0-1703 GCA_964565905.1 uncultured Halobacteriales archaeon | reverse complement strand
TCGATGTCGGCGACGAACCCCTCCAGGTCCCGGTGCATCCGGTCGAGCGAGTCGCCGAGCGCGCCGGGGACCTCCCGTTCGAGCGCGGGCGAGTCGAACTCCTGGGAAGCGAGCGCCTCGGCCTGGGAGCCGACCGTCTGGAGGTAGAGCTGTATCTCGCGGAACGCGTCGTTGACGTCGCCTATCTCGTCGATCCGGTCCGTCTCGTCTATCGACGCGGTCAGGTCGCCCTCCGCGAGGGAGCGGGCCTGCGTCGCGAGTCGCGGCAGCGCGCCGGTGAGGTCGCGGCCGACGATGACGCCCAGGACGACGAACCCGCCCATGGCGACGCCGATGAGCAGTACCAGGTTCGTCTGGACCTGCGACCGGAGCGCGTAGGCGGACGACGTCGGCGCGTCCTTGACGACGAGCCAGTTCGTCCCCTCCACGGGCGCGTACGCGACGAGCGAGTCGCCGGCGCGCTGGACGACGCTGTCGCCCTGCGATCCGCCGTGGGCCGTCTCGGCCCCGTCCCCTCGCGAGATGGTGGTGAGGAACTCGGACTCGTTGCGGGAGAACAGCACCGTCCCCTCCTGGTCGGTGACGCGCGTCTCACCGCCCTCGATGGCGTTCCCGAAGCCGTTCGCCGTGGCGCTCGTGTTCACGACGACCACGACGGCGGCCTCCTGGTCGGGCACCTTGCTGGCGAAGGCGAGGCGGTTTACCGAGAAGTGGCGGTAGGGGCTGGACACCTCGACGTGCGCCGGGTCGTCGAGCGAGAGGTTGCCGCCCTCCCAGTCGACGCCCGTCGACGCTATCGGCGCGCCCATCATCGACACGCCCGTACTCCGTTCGATCATCCCCATGTCGGTGCTCACGTAGTGGATGGCGAGAACTTCGTCCGGGAGGTGCTCGAGTTCCGCGTCTATCGTCCCCGCGATGGCGTTCTCGTCGCCGGAGCGCACCACCGCGTGGTTCGAGAGCATCCGGGTCGTGTCCTTCTGGCGGCTCACCCAGGACGACATCGCCTCCGCCTCCTGGGTCGTGCTGGTCCCGAGTTGCGCGTTGCGCTGGTCGGTCAGTTCCGCCGAGACGGCCCCCTGGGTGTAGACGCCGAGCGCCGTCACGAGCACGGCGACGACGACGACGACGAGCGCGAACTTCCGGAGGTAGCTCTTCCTGACGACGTCCGGGAGGTAGGTCTGTACGTTCATGGATGATAACGGCCCATACCTGGGTACATGCTGGTAGTGGTGTACGGGCTCTCGCACTGCAGTAAAAGTCCTCGTCCCCGATTATCACCAGGGAAACTCGGGGGACTGACGGGGGAGCGTCGAAGGCTCCCGACGGCGGGGCCGAACGGCCGTGCAGTCACGTCGCGAACGACGGCCCGTCGGCCCGGTTGTGGGGCGTTCACAGGGCCGAGAGCGGGACGTCGTCGGTCCGAAAGAGGAGTCTTAAGTACCTCGGCCGGATACCAGTGCCTACTATGGCGAACGGCAAGTACGCCGCACGCAAACTCAAGAAGGACCGCCAGAACCACCGGTGGTCCGACTCTGACTACGCGCGCCGCGAGCGCGGTCTGGGCAAGGCCTCGGACCCGCTCGAGGGCGCCCCCCAGGGTCGAGGGATCGTGCTCGAGAAGGTCGGCATCGAAGCGAAACAGCCCAACTCCGCGATCCGGAAGTGCGTCCGGGTCCAGTTGATCAAGAACGGCAAGCAGG
>CAZMGU010000256.1:0-1728 GCA_964565905.1 uncultured Halobacteriales archaeon | reverse complement strand
CGTGGCCCAGGTCCTCGCCCTCGAGGCCGTCGTTGCAGTTGTGGGCGTCGACGAGCATCACGTCGTCGAGGTCGCCCGAGCGCGCCTCGGAGACGGCGGAGAGGCCGACGGCGTAGTCGACGTCGTCGGCGTACCCCGGGGAGTACGTCGCGGTGAGGAAGGCGTCGTCGCCGAACGTCTGGCCCGTGAGGGTCGCCTCCCCCTCCTCGAGGCGGACGCTCGGGGTCGCCCGGTCGGTGTAGTCGATGCGCTGGTACGCCGTCTCCGCGGCGGAGAGGATGGTGTCGAGTTCCCGCTCCGTGACGAGGTTGAAGTCGTGGCCGGCGGTGGCGTGGGGCGGGAACGCCAGCCCCTCGGCCTCGTTGGCGACGCGTTTCGGGAGGTTGCCGCCGCCGATTTCGCCCATCGGGCCGGGGTGGATCATCGGGAGGACGAACCGGGCCTTCTCCTCGCCGCCGGGTCGGCGGACGGAGAGCACCGTCACGGGGACGAGCGCCTCCTCGCCGAGTTCCTCGAAGAAGTCCTCGAGTTCGCGCGTCCCCTCCGCGATGTGGCCGATGAACCCCTGGAGGAAGTCGAGGGCGGAGACGCCGAGGCTGGAGCGCCACGGCCGGTCGAGCACGACGAGGAAGAGCCAGACCGCGCCCGCGTAGATGACGCACATGATACCGAGCAGTCCGAGTTCGGTGAGGCCGACGGAGAGCAGTTCCGGGGGCGCTTCCTCGGGGCGCGAGAGGAGTTCGCGCAGCAGCGGGTTGTCGAGGAGCAGGCCCGTCGTCCCGCTGTAGATGGAGAGGAGGACGGCGGCGGCGGCGGTCTGGATGCCCGCCGGGATGGCCGCGACGGGCAGCGAGTGGCGGGAGACGGCCATGACGATCAGGAGGCGGAGCGCGAAGATGGAGGCCAGGGCCACCAGCAGGGCGTCGATGACGAACCGCTGGCCGAAGCCGGTGAGCAGCGCGACCAGTCCGGCGACCGTGAGGATGGCGATGACGACGGTCTCACACAGCAGCGCGAGCAGCGACGCACGGTTGGGCGTCAGGTGACCGCCGAGAAACCGGTCCACCGTCGGGGTGGCGACGCTCGCGACGACGGTGGGGATGCCGACGTAGAAGACGCCCTGCCAGGCGTCCTCGTAGACGAACTGCGACTCGAAGGCGGCGACGCCCATCACGGCGGCCAGCAGGAGCGAGAAGGCCACGCTCGCGTACCAGCTCGGGGCCCGGAAGATGAAGCGGGAGAGGCCGGCGAGGTTCCCCTGGGTCGCCGTCATTTGTCTAATCCATCTCCTGAACTGATTTAAAGGTACCCGTCAGACGGCATCGCAGACCGCCAGGAAGTTTTCGAAGACCGCCTCGCCCTCCTCGGTGTGTGCCACCTCGGGGTGCCACTGGACGCCGAAGCGCGTCTCGCCGTCGCTCATGGCCTCGACGTCGCAGACGTCGGAGCGGCCCGTGACCTCGAACCCTTCAGGGACCTCCTTCACCTCGTCGGCGTGGCTCGCCCAGACGCGCGTCTCCGGGGCGAGCGAGCCGACGAGCGGGTCCTCGTCGTCGAGCACCTCGACGGTGACGTCGGCGTAGCCGCCGTAGTCGCCGCCGCCGACCTCGCCGCCCAGTTCCGCGGCCATGACCTGCATCCCCAGGCAGATGCCGAGTACCGGGACGTCCAGGTCGAGGTAGTCGGGGCAGTTGCCGATGCGGTCCATGTCGGGGCCGCCGGAGAGGA
>CAZMGU010000255.1:0-1734 GCA_964565905.1 uncultured Halobacteriales archaeon | reverse complement strand
AGCGCCACTGCTGTCGCCGGATGCTCGTCTCGCACAAGGACCTGGTCGACATCGTGGCACCGTATCAATGATGGCGCAGGAAAATCGCTACGAGAAGGCGCGGATCATCGGGGCGCGAGCGCTGCAGGTCGCCTACGGTGCACCCGTCCTCATCGACTCCGAGCAGACCCAGCCCATCCTCATCGCGGCCGAGGAGTACGACGCTGGCGTCCTGCCGTTCACGGTCCGGCGAGGGAAGGAGCAATGACGCTGATCACCGACGTGCGACTGCGTCGCGTCCTCGACTCGCGAGGGAACGCCACCGTCGAGGCGGATGTCCTCACGGAGTCGGGCGGCTTCGGGCGCGGCAAGGCCCCGAGCGGCGCGAGCACCGGCGAGTACGAGGCCATCGAACTCCCGGCCAGCGAGGCCATCGCCAGCGCCCGCGAGGAGGCGGTCCCGCGGCTCGTCGGTGAGATACACGCCGGCAACCAGCGCGACGTCGACGAGGCGCTCCACGCGGCCGACGGCACCGGGGACTTCTCCGGCATCGGCGCCAACAGCGCCGTCGCCGTCTCGATGGCCGCGGCGAAGGCGGGCGCCGACGTGCTCGGCGCGCCGCTGTTCCAGCACCTCGGCGGGACGTTCCGGGGCAACGAGCTTCCGACCCCGCTGGGCAACGTCGTCGGCGGCGGCGAACACGCCGCGGACGCGACCCACATCCAGGAGTTCCTCGCCGCACCCATCGGTGCGCCGAGCGTCTCCGAGGCCGTCTTCGCCAACGCAGCGGTCCACCAGGAGGTCCACGACGTCCTGGCGGAGCGCGGTATCGCCGCCGGCAAGGGCGACGAGGGCGCGTGGGCTCCCTCCATCGACGACGCCGAGGCGTTCGAAGTCGTCGACGAGGCCGTCGAGACCGTCGCGGACGACGTCGGCTTCGCCATCCAGTTCGGCCTGGACGTCGCCGGCGCCGAACTGTACGACGAGGACGAGGGCGGCTACGTCTACGGCGAGAAGGTCCGTTCCACCGAGGAACAGATCGAGTACGTCGCGGAACTCGTCGAGGAGTACGACCTGGTGTACGTCGAGGACCCGCTCGACGAGGACGACTACGAGGCGTTCGCGGAGTTGACGGACAGGGTCGGCGACCGGACGCTGGTCTGCGGCGACGACCTGTTCGTCACCAACGTCGAACGACTCTCCCAGGGCATTCAGCAGGGTGCGGGCAACAGCATCCTCATCAAGCCCAACCAGATAGGGACGCTGACCGACACCGTCGACGCCATCGAACTGGCCGTGGAGAGCGGCTACGAGCCGGTGGTCTCCCACCGCTCGGGCGAGACGGAGGACACGACCATCGCACACCTCGCCGTCGCGACCGGGGCCCCGTTCATCAAGACGGGGGCCGTCGGGGGCGAGCGCACCGCCAAGCTGAACGAACTGATCCGAATCGAGGACAACGCTGTATGAGCGGCAACGAAAACGAGGGTCTCGACACGTCCGAGCCCGACGCCGACGACGAGGCGGCCGCCGAGGCCGACTCGGAGCCGGTCGAGGACTCCCCGGACGTCGAGGAGACCCCAGACACCGAGGAAGCGCCCGCCGACGCCGAGGCCGACGGGGCCGACGCCGAGGCCGAAGAAGACGCAGGTCCGAGCCTGGACGAGGACGTCATGCCCGACGAAGAGGCGGACCTCCTCATCCCCGTCGAGGAGTACCTCGGCGCGGGGGTCCACATCGGGACCCAGCAGAAGA
>CAZMGU010000254.1:0-1786 GCA_964565905.1 uncultured Halobacteriales archaeon | reverse complement strand
CGAGGACATCCGCGACTACTACGAGCAGATGCAGGACGAGTTCAAGGGCGGCGGCCCCGAGCCCACCACCCAGGCCGGCGGCGGACGGATCGGCTTCCAATAGCCGCCTTCGAGCGTTTTTCGTTCTCGCGTTTTCGTCGACCAGATCGTTGGACTCGACGAGCGAGTCGATCAGTGACCGGTGTGAGTGATGGCACTACCGCAGTGACTGACGAAGGAAAGCCGCCGATTGCTCGGGTCGGGGGCTGCCGTGCGCTCCTCGCTCGCTACGCTCGCTGTGGTGCTACAGGCAGCCGCCTTCCCCGAGCAATCGGCCCCTTTCAGTCCACCCGTGTCGGCTGGCCGTCTTGCCAACGAGGGCGGGACTGAAAGGGGCGGTCCGCTCCCGGAACCCCGGCGCAGTAAGCACGCGAACGAAGTGAGCGCGCGCAGCAAGCCGCGGGACTGGAGCGGGCCGGGGCTTTCCTTTGCTGTTCACGACTGCTTCGTCGGAGATTTCGGCAACTCCAACTGATCGATTTGCTCGTCGTACCGAGCGAACCCACGAACCGCTCAGAACTAACTGAATCGGGTCACAACACGATCATCCCCTTCACCGTCTCGGGGTCGCTGGCGCGCTCGAAGGCGTCGCGGACGTCGTCGATGCCGCACTCGAAGTCGACGAATCCCTCGACGTCGACGACGCCGTCGGCGAGCATGTCGATGGCGGCGTCGTAGGTGTTCGCGTAGCGGTAGGAGCCGTGGACATCGAGTTCCTTATTGATCACGTCGAGCACGTCCAGCGGGACATCGGCGTCGGCGGCCATCCCGACGAAGACGACCGTCCCGCCGCGGCGGGCGACGTCGACCGTCGAGGCGATTGCCGGTTCCGCGCCGGAGGCCTCGATGACGACGTCGGCACCGTCGCCGGCGTGGTCGCGGACGGCGGCGGCGACGTCGGTGTCGGTCGGGTCGACGGCGAGATCGGCGCCCCGGTCGCTGGCGAGTTCCCGCTTCGTCGCGACGGGGTCGGCGACGACGACGTCCGACGCGCCGACGGCGCGGGCCACCTCCACCATGACGAGGCCGATGGGGCCGGCGCCGGTGATGCAGACGGTGTCGCCCGCGCCGACGTCGCCGCGGCGGCAGGCGTGGACGCCGACGCTGAGCGGTTCGCACAGCGCGCCCTCGCGGAGCGAGACGTTCTCGGGGAGCGTGTAGGCGAAGTCCGCGGGCCAGGCGACGTACTCCGCGAACGCCCCGTCGATGGGCGGCGTTCCCATGAACGTGACGTCGGGACAGAGGTGGTACTCGCCGTGCTTGCAGTGGACGCAGCGGCGGCAGGGGACGCCGGGTTCGATAGCGACGCGGTCGCCGGGCGACAGGTCCCGGACGTCGTCGCCGACGGCGGCCACCTCGCCGGCGCTCTCGTGGCCGAGGACGAGCGGGTCCTCGACGACCTTGTCGCCGATGCGACCGTGTTCGTAGTAGTGGACGTCCGACCCGCAGATGCCGATTTCGCGCATCCGGATCAGTACTTCGTCGGCCTCCGGCGTGGGTTCGTCGCGCTCCTCGATGGCGAACTCGCCCGGTTCCGTCAGCGTCGCGACCTTCATGCCCGTGACCACGGGGTAGAACACCAAAGAAGTGCAGGACACCGGGTTGGCACCGGTTCGGCGGTTCCGGGAGCGACGTCGTCGGCGCCGGGAACGACGTCGGCGCGGACCGGTTACAGCTGGCCCAGTTTCCGCAGCAACTGGCCGCGGTACTCCTCGTCGGCCTGGACGCCCTTGCGTTCGAGGACGTT
>CAZMGU010000253.1:0-1792 GCA_964565905.1 uncultured Halobacteriales archaeon | reverse complement strand
CCATGTTGTGGGCCTCGTCGTCGATTTCGGAGGGGTCGATGCGCGAGGACATCACCAGCGGCGCGTCCATCTTCCCGCCCCGCTTGTCCGGGAGGAACGACTTGCTGAAGTTGAGCAGGCCGTCCATCAGGAGCATGACGCAGTCCTCGTCGCCGTCGCAGTTTCTTCGTTTCGCTGCGTGAAAATAAGGGTGGGCGTAGCCGACCGCTGCCGTCGTGAACCCGATGATTCGCCCCACCGTCGCCGCGCTTGTGTGGGGAGCCATCCCGAACACGAGCTCCCCGACCAGGTCCTCGCGCTCGTCGAACTCGTAGAACGGCTCCAGCCCGTAGTACTGCTCCAGCAGGTCGTCGACGAAGTTCGCCGTCTTGAGCATGTGCTCGGCCGCGCCGTCGGAGAGGACGACGTCCTGCACCTTCAGTTCGACCAGTTGGTCGTCGTGTCTGAGCGGGTCGCCGTGGACGTCCGTCTCGTAGCCGAGCGACTGCAACTGGTCGACGGTGACGTCGAGTTCGGTGGCCCGGACCGCCGTCACGGGCAGGTCGGTCATGTCGTAGCGGACGGTGCCGTCCTTGAACGCCGTGACGTCGTGTTTCGCCCGGAGGATGCCCTTCTCCATCGGCTCCGGGGTCTTGTGGGCCGACATCAGCCCCTCGACGCCTTTGACGATGTCGAACGCCGTCTCGCGCTCGCCGACGGCGTCCAGCGCGTCGCGGAACTCCTCGCCGACGTCTATCTCCCGGTACTGGGTGGAGTACGCCGGCGCCTCGCAACTCGGACACTCAGCACGGCCGCTCTCGTCGGGTTCGACCTCCCGGTCGCAGTCGGAGCAGAGGTAGACCGGGTCGGTGACGCCGTTGCAGTCGGGGCAGCGCGCCCGGAACGTCTCCGTTCCGCAGTCGGTGCAGCGGCGGCGAGCGACCTCCACGTCGACGACGCCCTGCTCGTCGTTCATCTCCTCGGCGTGGGAGGCGGCGTCGCTCACCGAACGCTGCGCGCCGCCGGCCTCGTCGATGGGAAAGAGGGTGTGGACCGCCGGCGAGAGGTCGCGGCTCTCCGACTTCTCCGGGCGTCCCATCCGGTTACCGACGCGGGTGGGCGCCCGTTCGCGGACGGCGAAGGGCGCGACCTCGTCGACCGCCTCGATGGCGTTCTCGCCGTCCGCGTAGGTGCGGGCGCGCTCGGAGAGGTCGCCGACCGTCCAGTCCCGGTCGAGCGAGTCGAGGTCGAAGCCGAGCGTCGCGACGAGCGGCCGCCAGTCCGGGACGACGAGGTCGTCCTCCCGCTGGGTGTGCTCGACGAGGAGGTGTTCGAGGGCCTCGCGGACCGTCTCCGAGCGCGGGAGGACGAGGTCGCCCTGGGTATCCGCCTCCTCCGGGTTCGCCGCCACCGCACCGTCGGTCTGTGCGACGCTCCCGTTCTCCACCGCGGTCGCCAGCGCGTTGACCTCCCCGACGCTCACGTCGTGCCAGCAGTAGGTGTACTTGGGGTGGAGCGGCGCGTCGTACGCCGTCGCCCAGTCGAGCGCCTCGTCGGCCGAGGGGTCGGCCAGGTCCACGTGGACGTCGTCGGCCATCGCCTGCACGTCCGCCCCCGCGTCCGCGAACTCCTGGCGCCACCACTCGACGGTGTAGGAGGCCGGTGCGAGGGGGTGGTTGTTCTCGACGAACTCGCCGTAGTTGACGAGGTACTCTCCCAGGTCGAGTATCTTCTCGACGCCGTTCCTGACCTCGAGGGCCTCCGCGGGGTCGTCGATGCGCCGGACGTCGCCGTTGGCGAGGCGGACGGTGGG
>CAZMGU010000252.1:0-1841 GCA_964565905.1 uncultured Halobacteriales archaeon | reverse complement strand
CTCGTCCTCGACGAGGCGACCAGCGACGTCGACACGGAGACGGAGATGCTCATCCAGCGCTCGCTGGACAAACTGACCGAAGACCGGACGACGTTCGCCATCGCCCACCGCCTCTCGACGGTGAAGGACGCCGACCAGATCGTCGTCCTCGAGGACGGCCGCGTCGTCGAGCGGGGCACCCACGAGGACCTGCTCGACGAGGACGGCCTCTACGCGAACCTCTGGGCGGTCCAGGCCGGCGAGATAGACGAACTCCCCGAGGAGTTCGTCCAGCGGGCGACGGAGCGGCAGGCCCAGACGGACTAGGGAGGTCGCGAGCGAAGCGAGCGACCTCCTGAACTCCGAACGGTGAACGAAGCGAACCGTGAGGAGCGCGGTCCACGAAGCGAACGGTGGCTTCGAAGCCCACCGAAGATGTACGAACCGAACCCCGAAGCCGCGAACGACCACGAGGCTTATACCGCCTTGCTCCGGGACCGCGAGTATGCGACGCCGCGACGTCTGCGCCGCCCTCCCCGCTCTCCTCACCGGCTGTCTGGTGCTACGTCCCGGCGGTGGCGGGACCGCCGGCACGGAGACGGGCGACGAAACCGGCGGTCCGGCGGTCGAACCACCGCGGGTGGAGTGGGGGTTCGCCCAGGACGCCCCGACCGCACCGGTCACCGTGACACACGAGGCCGGTGACGTGATCACGCGGGCGAACACCGCCCGGCTGGAACTGGTCGTGACGACGTGGCCGGACCACCCGATCCCGACCGACGCGACGCTGACGCCGACGCGCACGCCGACGAGCCACTGGCAGACCTGGCGCGAACTCGCGACGGGGGATCCGTATCCGGTCGAGGCCGGCGACTCCGTGACGCTCCGGGCGGTGACGCCGGGCGACGAGGTTGCGGTCCGCTGGTACGGATCAGGAGATCACGGGGGCGCGGTGCTGGGATCGACGACGCTGTCGAAGGAGTCGTGAGGCGTTCAGCCGATGAGCTGGCTCGCCACGCCGAGGAGGAAGAGCGCGCCGAAGACGGTGGCCGTCTCGGCCGCCGCGATGGAACTGGGGTGGCCCCGGCCCCTCGCCGCGTTGTAGACGCCGAGCAGCAGGTACCCCCCGAGCAGCAGGCCGCCGACGGCGAGGACGGGCGGACTGAGGAGGCCGGCGGGGGCCGAGGCGCTCGTCACGAAGAGGAAGACCCCGCCGACCGCGGCGAGCATCAGCGCCAGGAAGCCGACCACCCACGTCGTCGGTCGTTCGAGCACCGGCGGTCGCTCGCGCGCTTCGACCGCCCAGTCGGCCGTGGCGTCCGCGTCGGGTTCGGGCGAGTAGTCGTACCACCGGCGACTGCGGAGGACGGCCACGAGGACGAGGACGACGAGCGTGCCCATCAGGAGCGTGCTCGCGACGTAGGCGGTCACTGGCATCCCTCCGTCCCGCGGGCGTGGTCGCCCGTCCGTGGCTCGTCCGTCCCCGGTTCGCTCGTCCGTGCGTCGCGTCGGTCGGTGGAGTAGAGTGTCCCCGTCATGGTCACGTGATGGAGTAGGCCGCCGCGGCGGTCAGTGCCAGCGCGACCACGAGGCCGCCGCCGGCCAGGTAGCTCACCGCCCGCGGTTCCCAGCGCAGGTGCTGGTAGTAGACGGCGACGACCAGGGCCTTGAGCGCCGACAGGGCCATGATGATCCCGAAGGCGAGCCAGTACGTCTCCTCGCCGAGCAGGCCGGCGTACTCGACGGCGACCTGCACCGTGGCGAGGGCGAACAGCACGACGTATATCGCGGTGTAGAGTTTTGCGTGTGACATTGGTCTAGAGGATGTAGAACAGCGGGAACAGGAACAGCCAGACGATGTC
>CAZMGU010000251.1:0-1842 GCA_964565905.1 uncultured Halobacteriales archaeon | reverse complement strand
GCGCGCTCGACGGCCTTCTCGATGAGGGCGTCCTTCTCGACGCGCTTCTCGGCGAGGTAGTCGTGAATCTCCTCCGAGAGGTCCGGCCCGTGTTCGAGGACGTACTCGATGTACTCCTCGGGTTCGGACCAGTAGGACAGGTCCGCCAGGTCGTCGCTCCGGGGGTCCTCGCGGATCCAGAGGTCGTGGTCGCGGGTGGCCGCCGCGAGTTCGGCGAACTGCTCGTCGAACTCGTGGTCGAGTTCCGCGAGGACGACGTCGGCGGTACACACCTCGTCGCTGTCGCCGACGACGCGCTCGATGCCCGAGTCGTCGACGAACTCCGCGAGTTCCGGGTCCCACTGGTGGTGGTCGTACCAGCGGACGTCGGCGACGCGGTCCGTGAGGTCGGGCACCGCGGCCACGTCGTACTCGCTGTCGGGACAGAGGTCGCAGACCACGACGGTCGCGTCAGGTTCGGCGTACTCCGCGGCCCACTCCAGGGCCTCCTCTATCTCGTGCGGTCCCGCCGGTACGAGCGCGCCCTCGCCGAGGGCCTCGCGAACCAGCGCCACGCAGGCCAGGCCGTCCGCGTCGGGGTCCGCGATGACCACGACGCCGGCGTCGGTCAGCGCGTCGGCGGCCTCGCGTTCGGCCTCCGCCTCCTCGACGGAGTCCGGTTTGAAGAAGCCCGCGCCGGGCAGAACCGACTTCCGCTCGATGGAGAGGCGGTCGTCGTCGATGAGCCAGTCGTCCATACTCCGAGGAGCGGGTGAGTGGCAAAGAAGGGTGTGGTATAGACGGCCGCAGCGACCGAAGGGAGCGAGGCCGTCTCGTGGCGAACGGCGAACGCAGTGAGCCGTGAGCAGGCCGGCGCTGAGCGAAGCGAAGCGCCGGCGAACATGCGAGCGGGGAGGAACGACCCCCTCACCTACGCGTCCGGCGTCTCCCCCTCTAGCTGGCGGACCGTCATGACGGGTACTTCGGACCGGCGGACGACGCCCTCGGCGACGCTCCCGAGCAGGAACCCGTGTTCGTCGTGTCGCCCGCGCGTGCCGGTGACGACGACGTCGGCGGCCGACTCGTCGGCGTACCGGACTATCTCGTCGACCGGGTCGCCCTCGCGCACCACCGTGACGACGTCGTCGCCGGTCTGGGGCGACCCGTCGGCCGTCTCGCGGACGAACGTGAGCGCCCGCCCGCCGGCGGTCGCGAGCGCCCGTTCGAGGTCGTCCCGGACCTCGTCGGGCGAGGCGGCCACCTCCCCGGAGTCGACGACGTAGAGCGCGTGGACCGCGGCGTCGAAGCGGTCGGCCAGGTCGAGCGCCGCCTGGACGGCCCGCCTGGCGCTGGTCGACCCGTCCGTCGCGATCAGTACCGTCTCGAACATGGCGGAGAGTTCCGCGTGAGCGGCCATAAACTCCGGGGATGACGCCGGTCGCGGTCGGACGTCCCGCTCACCGGACCACCTGCCGGATCGACCGCACCGTGCCGCCGCACTCCCCGGGGTCACCACTCGATATCGCGACACGCGAAGGTGTTTTTCCTCTCAGGCACCTAACGGGAGTGTAACCTCGCGTTACTGCGAACCGACGCAGTCGCCGTGAGAGATCTGTACCATGCTAGGTCCCCGCGTGAAGCGTTCGCTATCGGCAGTGTCGGATCGCGACGATGTGAACGATCCCCCGGGTCGTCGACGTCCCGCAGGGTCGTCGAGTGACCGAGTCTCCGCCCCGGAGGTGGTCGGATGACGGAGTTGACGCTCGGGTCGCTCGTCGACGGCGGGACGTCGTCGGTGACGCGCTTCTTCGAGCGGTTCGGACTGGCGTTCGTGATGGTCGCGAGCTACTTCGGCTCGGGGTC
>CAZMGU010000250.1:0-1872 GCA_964565905.1 uncultured Halobacteriales archaeon | reverse complement strand
ATCCCGTCGGACCCGTGTCTCTACCGGCTCTACGAGGTGCCGCAGGTGTACGGGCCGGCGATCAAGGCGCTCATCCACGAGGAGTTCGGCGACGGCATCATGAGCGCCATCGACTTCGAGGTGAGCGTCGACAAGGAGATCGGCGAGGACGGGTCCCCCCACGTCGTCATCACCTACGACGGCAAGTTCCTGCCGTACAAGAAGTGGTGAGTTAGTTCGGCGACCGTCCCCGGGCGCGAGGGACGGGTGCCGAAACGCGAACTCGTTTTCCGTCGACATCCGTCTGGTTTTCGAGGTCCGTTCGAGGCAAGCGGCGAGTAGGGAGCCACTAATCGGTGCGCAATCGGCTGATTCGGCGCAGAAGGAGTGACCGAAAAGTGGCGTCCCGGAACGGCGTCCTCAGTCGGTCTCGACGGCCGGCGCGACCACGTCCTCTGCGGCGGACGGATCCTCGGCTTCGAGCGGTTCCCACTCCATGTCGCCCCGGTAGCGGACGAAGGCGTCGTCGGCCTCGGGGTCCATCACCGTCAGGTCCATCCAGCCGTTGTCGAACAGCTGGGCGAGGACGTCGTCGTGCCGGATCACCTCCGCGACCCGGTCGACGGGCGCCTGGATCAGGACGGTCATGCGCAGCGGGCGGTGGATCCACCGGCCGTCGTCGGCCCGGAGCGACTGCATCGGGAGGCCGGTCATCAGGTCGCCCGCGTTCCCCTGCAACACGCCGAACTTGCCGACGGCGTTGTGAGTCACCTTCGACCCGCTGCCGTACACCGCGTTGTCGACGGTCGAGAAGTAGTACTGGGCGTTGATCATCTGGCCGACGACGAGGGGGCCGGTCATGACGGACTCCAGCGCCTCGCCCTCGGGGTCGGTCTCCCAGTCGTAGGAGTGGAGGAACGCGCGCCCGTCGAGGTTCAGGTCGGCGGTGAGGTCCCGCGGGCCGACGACGAACGCGGCGTTGCCCGACAGCCCCGTCTCCGGGCGGGTCTCGGCCCAGTCCGCCGCGCGTCGCTCCGTCTCGCGGACGCCGTCTGCAGGGTCCTCGCCGTCCATCTTCCGGACCCGCTCGGCGGCGGCGCCGGTCCGGGCCCGGTCCAGGTCGTCGCGCAGGCGTTCGAGGTCCGTCCCGTGGCTCTCCGGGACCGGGCCGTCGAACAGGGTTATCTCGTCCGTGGTAGTGTTGTGCTCCGCGGCGACGAAGACGGTGTCCTCCGGGACGTCGATGCCCCGGTCGCGGAGTTCCTCCTGGACGGCGGGGTCGTTGCAGATGGCGGCGAGCGCGCGGGCGTTGGGCTCGCCGGGGCTCCCGGCGCAGGCCCCGCAGTGGAGGCTCGACTCGAACGGGTTGTTCACCGTCTCGGTGCCGTGGGCGGCGAACACCACGAGGCGGGCGAACTCGTCTGTCCACCCCATCTGGGTGAACGCCGACTCGGCGTAGGACACCTTCTCGTCGAGCGTCAGCCCCAGGGGGAGTTCCGCCTCGCCGGCCTCGCCGTCGTGGTCGACGGTCGGCGCGCAGAACTCGGCCGGTCGCGGCGTCGTCGCGTAGACGTTCCGCCCCAGGCGGTGGGGGAGCAGCGTGCGCGCGGCCATCGCGACGCCGAAGAAGCCGCCGGCCGTCTCGACGAAGCCGAAGGCGGCCGCGACGTCCTTCTTGAGCGACTTCACCAGGTCGTGGCCGGCGGTCTTCAGCCGGGTCCAGCGGTCGTGGAGCGCGGCCTCTGCCTCGCGGTCGGTCTTCGGCCGGTCGACGATGCGGTGCTGGGGTTCGACCAGCGCCGGGCAGGACTTCGTCCGGACGTCGGACTCGTAGTCGCGGTACTCCATCGGGATGCCGAAGAAGCCGGCGTAGCCGAACGTCTCGTAGGGGCC
>CAZMGU010000249.1:0-1907 GCA_964565905.1 uncultured Halobacteriales archaeon | reverse complement strand
CCGCGACGCCGCCCTCGAGGAACACCGCGACCTGGTGCTCGACGCGATGTGGACCGTCCCGCCGGCCGGGGGAAGCCTGGCGTACCTGAGCGACGTCGAGGAGCGCGACGGCGTGACGTTCGCGAAGCACATGCGCCAGGACCCCCGGTACGTCGCCCTCGACAACGAGGCGCTCGACCACGCCGGCGGCAAGATAGGGTTCTCGGTGCCGGGTGCCGAACACGCCTTCCCGACCATCCTCTTCGAGTCGCTCGCCACCTCCATCCAGCCCCACCTCCAGATACCGACGGCCGACGCCTTCCCGGCGTACTACAACGCCTCCATCCGGACGCTGGGGCCGGTGCTCGCGCTGACGGCGAACTCGCCGTTCCTGCCCGCCGACCTGTACGATCGGGTCGACGACCCGTACGCGCTGCTCGAGGACACCCACCACGAACTCCGCATCGCCGCCTTCGAGCAGTCGGTCAACACCAGCGAGAACCCGAAGGTCAGGGTTCCGCGCGACCTGGAGACCGCGGCGGACGTCGTCGACCGCGTCGTCGCGGACGACACGTTCGCCCCGTTCCTCCGGGAGTGGGTGGCGGACGAGGAACCGGACTCCGTCCACGACGAGCACTGGGAGTTCGACCACAAGCGCGGGACGTACTGGCGGTGGCTCCGCTGCGTTATCGGCGGTGACCCCGTCGACGGGGCCGGCGACGAGGAGTCCCTGCGGATCGAGTACCGCCCGATCCCCACCCAGCCGACGGTCGAGGACCTCATCGCCACCCAGGTGCTCGTCGCCGGACTGATCCGCGGCGTGGTCGCGACCGACCATCCCCTCGCGGAACTCCCCTGGCAGGACGCCCGGCGCTGCTTCTACGACGCGGCCCGCGAGGGCCTCGACGCCAACCTCGCGTGGGTGACCCGGGACGGCGAGCGCACGACGGACCACGACGCCATCTACGACGAGATGTTCGACCTGGCGCGCGCCGGCCTGGACGCACAGGACATCTCCGGGGACCGCGCCGACGAGTTCCTCGCCCCCCTCGAACGCCGACGGGAGGCGGGCGAGACGCCGAGTTCCTGGAAGATAGCGCGCGTCCGCGAGCGCCTCGACGAGGGGGACGGCCTGGAAGACGCCATCACCGGGATGCAGCGGGACTACTTCGACCGGAGCGGCGAGGCCGACTGCTTCGCGGACTGGCTCGACTCGTAGTCCGTCCGTCGTCGGCGCGTCCGTCGATCGCCGACACGCCCGTCGCCGGTTCGCCGTGTTGCCCGTCCAGTGACGCCGCCAGCGCCGGCCAGCCGCCGTGTCGGACACTGACAAACGATCGATACAGCGACAGATTCATACCACCTGTGCGCGAACTTCTCGACAGATGACGACAGATGGTCCGACTCGTGACGTTTCGATCCGCGGCGTCATCCCGCCGACGATAACCGCGTTCACCGACGACGAGGAACTCGACCTCGACGCGACGGCGGCCCACGCCCGGTTCGTCGTCGACCGCGGGGTCCACGGCGTCTTCCCGCTCGGGACGAACGGTGAGTTCCCGATGCTGAAACCGGACGAACGCGCCGCGGTCATCGGCGCGGTCGTCGACGAGGTGGGCGACGAGGTACCGGTGATCGCCGGCGTCAGCGCGCCGAGCACCCGCAACACCGTCTCCTACGCCGTCGACGCCGAGGAGAACGGCGCCGACGCCGTCGTCGTCGGCATCCCCTACTACTACCCCATCGACAGCGAGGCCATCGTGGAACACTACGAGGAGGTGACCGCGGCGGTCGACATCCCCGTGTACGTCTACCACTTCCCCGCGCGGATGGGGAACAAACTCGAACTGGCGACGCTCGACCGCCTCGCCGCCATCGACGGCATCGTCGGCGTCAAGGACTCCAGCGGCGACGTGGCGTGGCTCGGC
>CAZMGU010000248.1:0-1916 GCA_964565905.1 uncultured Halobacteriales archaeon | reverse complement strand
CCGGCGTCCACGGCCTCGACAGCGCCGGCGAGTTCAACGACCTCTGTACCGGCTGTACCCGCTGCGTCGACGCCTGTCCCGTGAAGATAGACATCCCGTGGATCAACACCGTCGTCCGCGACAGGCTGAACCGCGACGACGCCCCCTCCGAGTTCGACTTCCTCGTCGAGGGGCTGACGCCGGACGCGGAACCCGCCGGCCTCGACCCGCAGAAGCGCCTGTTCGGTAACGTCGACGCGCTGGCGAAACTCGGGTCGGCGACCGCACCCGTCTCGAACTGGCTCGCGGGGACGCGCCCGGTCCGCGCCGCGCTCGAACGCGTCGCCGGGGTCGACCGCCGCCGCGACCTGCCGACCTTCCGCCGGGAGACGCTCCGGGACTGGGCCGCCGACCGGCGCTCGTCCGGCGAGAGCCGTCCCCCGTCCGACGCCGACCGCGAGGTGGTGCTGTACCCTGACTGCTACACGAACCACGTCCTGGTCGAGCGCGGGAAGGCGGCGGTGCGGGTGCTGGAGACGCTCGGCTGTGCGGTCCGGGTCCCCGACGTCCCCGCCTCCGGTCGCGCGCCGCTCTCACAGGGGATGGTCGAGACGGCTCGCGGGCAGGCCGAAGCGGTCGCCGACTCGCTCGCGCCCCACCTCGACGCCGGCCGCGACGTGGTCGTGGTCGAACCCAGCGACGCCGCGCTGTTCCGCCGCGAGTACGAGCGACTGCTCCCGGCGGACGCCGCCGACAGGGTCGCCGCCGGCACCTACGAGATACTGGAGTACGTCTACGGCCTGCTGGAGAACGGCGCGGACGCCGACGCGCTGGCCGCCGGCGACGGCCGATCGGTCGCCTACCACGGCCACTGCCAGCAGCGCACGATGGACCTGGCCGTCTACACCGAGGCGATCCTCTCGGACCGGGGGTTCGACGTCCGCACCTCCGACCAGGAGTGTTGCGGGATGGCGGGCAGTTTCGGCTACAAGACGGAGTACTACGACCTCAGCGTCTCCGTCGGCGAGGAACTGGCAGACCGGGTCGCCGACGCGGACGCCGATCTGGTCGCCGCCTCGGGCACCTCCTGCACGGAGCAACTGGCCGACCTGCACGGGCCGACGCGACACCCCGTCGAACTGCTCGACCCGGCGACCGGTGAGCGGTAACTTTGCAGTCACGAGTACCGTCGTAGTCCGGAAACCGTCCAGCCGACGACGATGGCCCGCTCGTGGGGCCGAACCCTGGCGGACTGAAAGGGCGAGGACCGGTGAACGAAGCACGGCGAAGTAAGCACACGAACGAAGTGAGCGCGCAGCGAGCCGCGCGAGTTCACCGGCCGAGGGCTTTCGAGTTGGTTGCAGTAACGAAGGCCGATTCTGCGGTACCCGGGAACGGTTTCGCGCTCTCACCTGTTTCCCCCACTGCAGTTTGCCCGTGGACGAACCCTGAAGGGCGTGCCGCCCCTGTTTCGGACCGATGGCAACCGAGAACCATAGCGAGACGTTCGACATCGGCGGGGAGTTGACGGTCCACCGACTCGGCTTCGGGGCGATGCGACTCACCGGCGAGGACATCATCGGCCCGCCCGAGGACGAGGAGGAGGCCCGCGACGTCCTCCGGCGCGCGGTCGAACTCGGCGTGGACATCGTCGACACGGCGGACTCCTACGGCCCGGGCGTCTCCGAGCGACTCATCGGCGAGACGCTGGACGCGGACAGCGACGACCTGGTCGTGGCGACGAAGGGCGGTCTGCTCCGGAACACCGACGGCGACTGGCCGAAACACGGCGACCCGGAGTACATCCGCAACGCCGTCCTCTGTAGCCTCGACCGCCTCCGGACGGACACCATCGACCTCTACCAGTTCCACCGTCCGGACCCGGACGTCCCCTTCGAGGACTCCGTCCAGGCGTTCGCGGAACTCAAGGACGAGGG
>CAZMGU010000247.1:0-1960 GCA_964565905.1 uncultured Halobacteriales archaeon | reverse complement strand
TTCACCAGGTTCTCCAGGTCGCGTGTGACCTCCGCTTTGTCAACGCCGAGGTCGGAGGCGAGCTCCTCGGCATGGTCTTCGAGCGTCATTCGGTTGCCCGTTCGAAGTGGGCGGTGAAAAGGGTTCTGTGGCGACGCCGAACCGGGGGAACGAGGCCCCCAGCAGGCCTGCTGGCGACGGCTCCGCCGGTCACCCGTCCGCCACGGCGCCCAACCGGGCCGCGACCGAAAGCGGTTTTCGGACCACCGGCCTCGACCCGGACATGCACGTGGTCGTCAACGCCGCGATGAGCGCGGACGGGAAGCTCTCCTCGCGCGAACGCGAACAGGTCGCCATCTCGGGACCGGACGACTTCGACCGCGTCGACGAGATGCGCGCCGAGAGCGACGCCGTCATGGTCGGCGTCGGCACCGTCATCGCGGACGACCCGTCGCTGACGGTCGACGACGCCGACAGGCGGGCCGCCCGCGAGGAGGCCGGCGACCCGGCCAACCCCGCCCGCGTCGTCGCCGACTCGCGGGTCCGGACGCCCCCGGACGCCACCGTTCTCGACGGGCGGGCGCACACGTACCTGCTCGTCAGCGAGGCCGCGCCGACGGACTTCGTCGAACAGATGGAAGACGCGGGGGCGACGGTCGTCGCGACGGGCGAGGACCGGGTGGACCTCGTGACGGCGCTGGCGAAACTGGAGGGGGACGGCGTCGACAGGTTGATGGTCGAGGGCGGCGGCGAACTCATCTTCTCGCTGTTCGAGGCCGGCCTGGTCGACGAACTCTCCGTCTTCGTCGGTCCGTCGGTCATCGGCGGCCGCGACGCGCCGACGCTGGCCGACGGCGACGGGTTCGTCGACTCGTTTCCGGAACTGGAACTCGACGACGTCGAGCGACTGGACGGCGGGGTGCACCTGCAGTGGAGCGTCGTGTGAAGCGAGCGACGCGCTGACGGCCAGTCGTCGAACGGAGAAGGGTGTACGAGGGAAAGCTAGTGGTCGTGACCGGTGAGTTCGCCGAACGTCGTCCCGAAGCGCTCCTCGAACAGGTCCATCGTCAGTTCCTCGACGTTCGCGATCCGCTCGTCGGGTTCGCCCTCGGCGTGGTGCACGGCTCCGTGGATGCGCTGTGCCAGCCCCATCATCGCGATGTCACCCACTACTTCGGGGGTCGTCTCCTCGTCGGACTCGCGGAGCATGTCGACGAGCGGCAGCGGGACCGTGAGTTCGTCGGCGTCTTCCTCGGATTCGAGCGTCAGCGTGACGGTATCACTCGTCATGCCGGAAGGTCGGCACTCCGTACAAAAGGGTCTGTGGTATCGCCGGCGAGATCGCGTGGGCGAACTCTTCCGGCGGCCGGATCAGTCGTCCGCTTCTGCGGCGGACTCGGCGGCGGGTGCACCCGAATCGGCCAGATTTTCGAGGTACTGGTCGGCGTCGATGGCGGCTTTACAGCCCATCCCGCCGGCGGTGATGGCCTGCTGGTAGTGGTAGTCGACGACGTCGCCCGCGCCGAAGATGCCCTCGACGTCGGTGGCCGTCTGGTCACCGCCGTCGCCGCCCTTCGTCCGGATGTACCCCTCGTCGTCGAGTTCCACGCCGGTCCCCTCCAGGTAGTCGGTGTTCGGCGTGTGGCCGATGGCGAGGAAGACGGCGCCGACGTCGAACTCGAACGTCTCGGTGTCCTCGTGGTCGAGTTTGTCGGTCGGGTGGCCCTCCGGGTGTTCCGCGAGGACGACCTGGTCGACGCCCTCCTCGGGGGAGCCCTCGACCTCCAGCAGTTCGGTGTTGCGCAGCACCTCGACGTCGTCTTCCCCCACGTGTTCTTCGACGCGCTCGACCCAGTAGTCCTCCGCGCGGAACTCGTCGCGCCGGTGGACGACGTAGACGGTGTCGGCGAACTTGGTCAGAAAGCTGGCCTCCTCCATCGCGGCGTCGCCGCCGCCGACGACGAGCATGTCCTCGTCGCGG
>CAZMGU010000246.1:0-1983 GCA_964565905.1 uncultured Halobacteriales archaeon | reverse complement strand
CGGCCGGCCCAGTTTGCCGGCGAAGACGCCGTCGCCTACCGAACCGAGTTCGAGGACCCGCGCGAGGGCGACGAGGAACACGCCGTCCTCGTGCTGGAGGGGGTCTACGCACACGCACGCGTCTGGCTGAACGGCGAGGAGGTCGCCGACCACGACGCGTACTTCGACCCGTTACGGGTCGCACTGCCGGTCGAGGAGGACAACGAACTGTACGTCGAGTGCCGCGCGCCGGAGGACCGGTTCGGCGGCGTCCACGACACCGACTGCGTCCCGGACTCGGCGGCAGTCCCCGGAATCTGGTGGGACGCGACCGTCGAGACGCATCCGGACCCGTACGTCGAATCGCTCGACGTCGCGCCGCGCGTGGCCGAGGGCGACGCTTCCGTGACTGTCGACGCCACCGTCGTGACCGATGAACCGCTGGACGAGCGGATGACGCTCTCCATCCGGCCGGAGGGCGACGTCCGCGGCGGCGGGATGATGAACCGGGCCCGCGTCGACTGCGGCCCCGGGCGGACGACGGTCACCCACGACGTCGAGGTGCGCGACGTCTCGCTGTGGTGGCCCCACGACCTGGGGGACCAGCCGCGTTACGCGCTCCGGGCGAAACTCGACGACTCCGAACGGACCACCGTGACCGGCCTCCGGTCCGTCGACTACGACGAGGACGGTCTGGTCGTCAACGGCGAGCGCGTCGCGGCGAGGGGGGTCAACCTCGTCGACGGCGACCCGGCGGACGTGGAGCGGGCGCTGGACGCCAACGCCAACCTCGTGCGCGCTCACGCGCACGTCCTCTCCCCCGAGGTGTACGAAGCCTGTGACGAGCGCGGCGTCCTCGTCTGGCAGGACCTGCCGCTCACCGGCCCCGGGGAGTTCGACGTCGAGCGCGGCCGGGACCTGGCCGGTCGACTCGTCCGGGCCAGGCGGAACCGACCGAGTCTCGCCGCCGTCTCCGTCCACGACGAACCCACGCCGGACTTCGGCGACGGACTCGGCTCCGGGACGCTGGACCGACTCCGCTACCGCTGGCGAGCGTGGCGGGCGGGGTACGACCGCAGCCCCGCGGAGACCGTCGCGGACGACGTCGAGGAAGTGCCGACGTTCCCCGTCGTCGGCCCGGCGGGGGTCGACCCCGATGCGGCGACGATGTACCCCGGGTGGACGTACGGGGACGTCGAGGACGTCGAGTGGCTCTGTGACCACTTCGGCCTCGGCGACGTCGTCGCGGAGTTCGGTGCGGGGTCCGTCGTCGAACCGGCCGAGGGCGGGGACCCGAACGCCGACGACGCCCGACAGGCCGCACGCGTCGACGGGGGCGTCGACGAGTCGGGGGCCGAGCAGGCCCGCGTCGTCGGCCGGGTCGCCGAGTCGCTCCGCCTGCGGGGCGCGAACGTCCTGGCGGCGTACGCGCTCAGGGACGCCGGCGACGACGGGATGGGCGTCCTGACACGCGACGGGAGCGAGAAGCCGGCGTTCCAGCGGCTCGCCGCCGCCTACCAGCCGGTGCAGGTAGTGCTCCGGGACCCGACACCGGGAGAGAGCGACGTCGTCGTGCTCCACGACCGGCCGACGCCGGGCACCGTCACCGTCGAGTGGGACGTCGGCGGCGAGCGCCAGCAGGACGAACTGAAGGTCGGGGCGTACGGTCGCGCCGACGTGACGACCCTGTCGCTCTCGACGGGGGACGACGTCACCCTCGCCGTGGCCACGGAGGCCGACAGCGTGTCGCACAACGAGTACAGTATTTAAGCGCCGCCGGATCCGTGTGAACGCGTGCCGTAGCGGCGCTGGCGAGTGTGAGCGGGAACCACGGTGTTCACCCCACCGCAATCTTTAAAAGTAATCCCCCTCTACGTGTAGGTACCAGAACGTCTCCGGCGTTCGGGCAGTATCGCATTCCGCCCAGCATGACAGGGAGCCCTTGTTACTGGCGTCAGCCCATCCGCAGGGAATCGACTGCTCAGCGCCGTGGCGGTCATGGCA
>CAZMGU010000245.1:0-2038 GCA_964565905.1 uncultured Halobacteriales archaeon | reverse complement strand
GGGCCGTCGCCCACGCCGGCGGCCTCGACTGCCTCGTGAACAACGCCGGCTACGGACAGCTAGGTCCAGTCGAGGACGTGCCCGTCGACGCCGTCCGCGAGCAGTACGAGGTGAACGTGTTTGGCCCGCACAAACTGGTCCGCGAGGCGCTCCCGTACCTGCGCCGGGGCGGCGGCGGAACCGTCGTGGACGTCGGCAGCTTCAACCAGCGGTTCCCGGCCGCCGGAACGGGCGTCTACAGCGGGTCCAAGGCGGCGCTGACGGCGACGAGCCAGGCGCTGCGACAGGAGGTGAGCGGGCAGGGCGTCGACGTCGTCGTCGTGGAACCGGGGTTCGTCGCGACCGACTTCTACGAGCGGGTGGTGGCGGAACTGGACGACCTCCAGCAGTCGCCGGGGTACGACCGCCTCTACCGCGCTCTCTACCGGATGCGGGCCATCGAGGGGGGCGGGCCGGGTATCGCGACGCCCGGGCAGGTGGCGAAGACGGTCGTTCGCGCGGCGCGGAGCGACTCGCCGAAGAACCGCTACCACGTCGGTTCACTGGCCGTCACGGCGCGCGTCGCGAGCCTCGTCGTCCCCGAGTCCTGGCGGTCGTCGGTGCTGTCGGCCGCGGTGCGGGCGATGACCTCGCATCCGGGGCGGCGACTGCTCAGGTGGTGGGCCAGGCGGCGGCCGCCCCGGGCGGAACCGGCCGAGGTGCGTCGCGAGGCGAGGACGGGGCCGGCCGGACCCGCCCGCGAGGACGGGTAGTGACACCGGAGTTATAAGACGGGCGGCGTCCAACGCCCGGGATAGAACATGGCGCAGGACCCACTCGACGAGATAGAGCGGATGTTCGGACTGATGAGCGAGCAGTTCGGGACGAAGGTCGGTGGCGTCCCGGTCGACGTGATAGACGACGGCGACGCCCTCGTCGTCCGCCTGGACCTCCCCGGCTACGACCCCGGCGACGTCGACGTGACCCTGTCCGACGACCGGACGCTCCGGGTGACGGGGGAGCGCTCGCCCGACGAGGCGGACGGTCGCTACGTCAAACGCGAGCGCCGCCAGCGCACGGCCGACCGGACGGTGTCGCTCCCCGGGTCCGTGGAGGGGGAGGCGGCGAGCGCGAACTACGCCGCGGGCGTCCTGACGGTTCGACTTCCCAAGCGGGCCGCCGAGGGGGCGGACGGCACCGACATCCCGGTCAACTGAGCGGTTAGAGACTGGCTACACCCTTCGCCGTAGTGCGGTTTCGGTGCGCCGGTCGGGCGCACCATTACTAGTTAGGTAGCACACTCTTTACGATAGACTAATAAATCTATTCATAATGAACCCGGCAACTGGCGACGGGGGACTCGAGGAACCGCTCGGAGACGGGGAGCTGGGACCGGCGGAGATAGACCGACTGTTCGACGTCCTCGGCGACGCGGAGCGGCGGTACGCGCTGCGGTCACTGACCGACGCCGGCGGGACGGTGTCGTTCGACGACCTCGTCGACGACGTCGCGCGGCAGGCGGTGACCACGCCGCCGAACCACGCCGAGCGACGCGAGATAGCGACGTCGCTGTACCACGTCCACCTGCCGAAACTGGAAGCCGCCGGCCTGGTCGCGGAGTCGGACCCCGACGGGGAGGTGACGCTCGCGGACGACGTCGAGGACGTCCCCCGGATCCTGTTCGAGCCCTCGTAGACGACGTATCGCGGTATGGTAGCCCTTTTAGTCGCGCCTCCGTAACTGGGCGACATGGATTACGAGCCCCAGGAACTCGAATCGAAGTGGCGCGAGCGGTGGGACGACACGGGGCGTTACGAGGCCGACCCCGGCGGGGAGGACGAGGACGCGACGTTCGTCACGGTCCCCTACCCCTACCCGAGCGGCGGCATGCACATCGGCCACGCGCGCACCTACACCGTCCCCGACGTGTACGCCCGCTATCGACGCCTGCAGGGCGACGACGTCCTCTTCCCCATCGCCTGGCACGTCACCGGTACCCCGATAATCGGCGCCGTCGAGCGCCTGAAGAAGGGCGAGGAGGACCAGCTATCGGTCCTGC
>CAZMGU010000244.1:0-2100 GCA_964565905.1 uncultured Halobacteriales archaeon | reverse complement strand
CGCCGACTACCAGGGCTACCCGCTGGGCACCGCGCTCGCGCGCCCGGTCATCGCCGAGGCCATCCTCGACGTCGCGGAACAGCAGGGCTGTGCCGCCATCGCCCACGGCTGTACCGGGAAGGGCAACGACCAGCTACGGTTCGAGGCGGTGTGGCGCGACTCCGACCTGGAGGTCATCGCCCCCGTCCGCGAACTCGGCCTCACGCGCGAGTGGGAGAACGAGTATGCCCAGGAGAAGGGCCTGCCCGTCGAGGGCGGCGACGGCGGCCGCTACTCCATCGACACGAACCTCTGGAGTCGCTCCATCGAGGGCTCCGAACTGGAGGACCCCGCGACCATCCCGGAGGACGACATCTACCTCTGGACGGACAACCCCTCCGGCAAGACGGCAGAACTCGTCGAAATCGAGTTCCAGGACGGCGAAGCGGTCGCCGTCGACGGCGAGGACCTGGGTTCGGTCGAACTCGTCGAGCAACTCAACGAGCAGGCCGGTGCACACGGCGTCGGCCGCACGGACATGATGGAGGACCGCATGCTCGGGCTCAAGGTGCGCGAGAACTACGAGCACCCGGCGGCGACGGTGCTGCTCACCGCTCACGAGGCGCTCGAGGGGCTCGTCCTCACCGCCGAGGAGCGGGAGTTCAAGCAGCAGGTCGACCAGCAGTGGTCCCAGAAGGCCTACCAGGGCCTCGTCGACGCGCCGCTCACCGGCGCGCTGGAGGCGTTCGTCGACGACACCCAGGAGCGCGTCACCGGCACCGTCACCGTCAAACTGGAGGGCGGCCACTGCCGCGCCGTCTCCCGCGAGTCGGAGTTCTCCGTCTACAGCGAGTCCGCCGCCTCGTTCAACGAGGAGGCCGTCACCGGTTCCATCACCCAGGAGGACGCCACGGGCGTCGCCAAGTACCACGGCTTCCAGTCCCGTCTCGCGAACAGGGTGCTGGAGAAGGCGAGGGGCAAGAGCGAGGCCGTAACGGACGGCTCCGGAATCAGCGCCGCGGACCACCACTCGGAGGAATAGATCGATGAGCGACGGAGAGGACCAGACCGGCGCGAACGACGCGGGACGCGAGACGGCCGTCCGCCGCGACCGCTTCAGCGGTGGCCCCGCCCGCGAGTTCCTCTCCTCGCTCGACGCCGACGAGCGCATCTTCGCGGCGGACCTGGCCGTCGACCGCGCCCACGTCGTGATGCTCGCGGAGCAGGGCATCGTCGACGACGGGACGGCCGGCGAGATACTCGCGGCCCTTGACGACGTCGAGTCGGCGGGCCACTCGGCGCTCCCCGACGGCGAGGACGTGCAGGAGGCCGTCGAGTCGGCGGTCATCGAGCGCGTCGGCCCGGACGGCGGGAGGATGCACACCGCGCGCTCGCGCAACGATGAGGTGGCGGCGGACATCCGCTACCGCCTCCGGAACGACCTGCTCGACACCGTCGAGACGGTCGTGGAGGCCCGCGAGGCGCTGCTGTCGGTGGCCGACGAGCACGTCGAGACGCTGATGCCCGGCTACACGCACCGCCAGCCCGCACAGCCGACGACCGTCGGGCACTGGGTCGCCTCCTACGAGCAGGCGCTCGCCCGCGACACCGACCGCCTGCTGGACGCCTACGGGCGCGTGAACCGCAACCCCCTGGGTGCGGGCGCGTTCGGCGGCGTTCCCTACGACGTCGACCGCGAGCGGACGGCCGCGTTGCTCGGTTTCGATGGCGTGGTGGAAAACTCGATGGACGCCGCGTCGGCCAGGGACTTCCTGGTCGAGACGAACGCCGCCCTGGCGGCCCTGGCGACCACCCTGTCGGGGCTGGCCGAGGACGTCGTCGCCTTCGCCAGCGAGGGCCACGTCGACCTGGCCGACGACTACTCGTCGACGTCGTCGATCATGCCCCAGAAGAAGAACCCGGACACGATGGAACTCGTCCGCGGGCGCACCGGCGACGCGACGGCGGGGCTGAACGGCCTGCTGACGACGCTGAAGGGGCTGCCGCGCGCGTACAACCGCGACCTCCAGCGAGCGACGACCCACGTCTGGGGGGCGGTCGACGCCGTCACCGAGAGCGTCGAAGTCGCGACCGGTGCGGTGGCGACCGCCGAGTGGCCCG
>CAZMGU010000243.1:0-2115 GCA_964565905.1 uncultured Halobacteriales archaeon | reverse complement strand
CGAGCGACTCGAAGAGGTCGAGCCACTGGGCGTCGCGCTTGGCCTCGTGGTTGCCCACGACGGCGAGGAACGGGACGTCGGCGTCGTCGAGCGTCCGCAACACGTCCAGGGTCCCGAGGATGTCCGACAGCGTGGGCCGCCGGTCGTGGAAGAGGTCGCCGGCGTGGACCACGGCGTCGACGTCGTCGGCGACGGCGTCCTCGACCACCTGGCGGAACGCCGCCAGGAAGTCCTCGCGGCGTTCGGGCACGTGGTACTGCTGGTAGCCGAGGTGGGTGTCGCCGGTGTGTATCACCCTCGTCATTCGCTCGGGCCTATGTCACCCCCTCCTAAAGAGGTTCCGCGACCGGAGCGGAACCCCTCGCCCGCCGCCGCGGCACGGAGGTTTCGGTAGGCCGCGAGCGCGCGGCGGCCGTCGTCGGCGCACGGGTCGTCGGCGCGCTCGGCCCGTTCGACGGCCCGCTCCAGTTCAGCGAGGCCGACCGTCTCGACGAACGCCGCCGCGTCGTCGAGATCAGTCATCGCTGCCTCCGCACGGGCGATGGTCGTGGCGGGCGAGGGGTTCCGCCCCGTCCCCCTCGGGGCGTCGGCCGTCCGGACGTCACCCGTCGACTCGGGACCGTCGCTCGACCGGGCGAACCGCGCGAGGGTCCGTCGAACCGCGTCGTCGGTCATGGACGCGGCTGGTCCGGCATCACTGAAAAAGGTTCGTCGTGGGGGCCGTGCCGGGCTCCTCGTTCGACGGTCGGCGAGCGGACTACTCGATGGTCAGGGTGTAGATGCGCTTGCGGGCGTCGGCGAAGGAGAACCGCGAGTCGACGACGCCAACTTCCTCGAGTCGGTTCAGCGCGTACCGCACGGTCCGCGGCGGGAGCATCGTCTCGTCGGCCAGCTGGCTCTGGGTGAGGGTGCCGTCGTACTCGAGCACCTTCGCGACGAGTTTCGCGCTGGGCGGGAGGTCGCTGACCGCGTCCCACCCGTCGGCGGCCTCGGCGTCGGGGGCGGATACCTCGGATGCACTCATGCTGTCTCACCGTTACGGATACAGGCTAATAATATTTCCCCTCCGAGATTATGCTCCGTGGAAATGTTCCGGCAACAACGGCCAGCGCCCCGCTCGGCCCTCGTAGGTCTTCTGAACTGTCGCAGGCGGCGCTGTCCGGGGATGAGACGACCCGAAGCCTCATAATGGCTGACGCGCTAGCGAGGGGTAATGACCGACACCGTCGACGACGTGGATATGCCGTACGAGGACGACACGTCGCAACAGGAGAAGATAGAGGCGCTCCAGGAACGCCTCGAAGTGCTGGAGGGGCAAAACGAGGAGATGCGGGACAAACTCCTCGACGCGAACGCGGAGAACAACAAGTACCAGCAGAAACTGGAACGGCTCACCCACGAGAACAAGAAACTGAAGCAGTCGCCCCTGTTCGTGGCTACCGTCCAGGAGATGAACGACGACGGTGTCGTCATCAAGCAGCACGGCAACAACCAGGAGGCGCTCACCGAGGTCACCGACGAACTGCGCGAGGAACTCGAACCCGACAGCCGCGTCGCCGTCAACAACTCGCTGTCCATCGTGAAGTCCCTCGACGACGAGACGGACGTGCGCGCACGGGTGATGCAGGTCGAGGAGAGCCCCGACGTCACCTACGCCGACATCGGCGGCATCGAGGACCAGATGGACGAAGTACGAGAGACGGTCGAACTCCCCCTCGAACACCCGGAGATGTTCGACGACGTGGGCATCGAACCGCCGTCGGGCGTCCTGCTCCACGGCCCGCCGGGCACGGGGAAGACGATGCTCGCGAAGGCCGTCGCCAACGAGACGGACGCCACCTTCATCAAGATGGCCGGCTCCGAACTGGTCCACAAGTTCATCGGCGAGGGCGCGAAGCTCGTCCGCGACCTGTTCGAGGTCGCGCGCCAGCACGAACCCGCCGTGCTGTTCATCGACGAGATCGACGCCATCGCCGCCAAGCGGACCGACTCGAAGACCTCCGGCGACGCCGAGGTCCAGCGGACGATGATGCAGTTGCTCTCGGAGATGGACGGGTTCAACGAGCGCGGTGAGATCCGCATCATCGCCGCGACCAACCGCTTCGACATGCTCGA
>CAZMGU010000242.1:0-2125 GCA_964565905.1 uncultured Halobacteriales archaeon | reverse complement strand
TCTTCCAGGTGAGGCGGTGCCAGACGATCCAGTCGCACTGGGTGATGAAGTCCTTGGAGACGGAGGCGGGGCGCTGGGACATCGCGCAGACCCCGAGGCCGCGCTTGCGGCCACGCTTCGCGACGCGGACGAGCATCTCGCCCACTTCGTCGAGGCCGCCGGACTCGGGGATGAACTCGTGGGCCTCCTCGATGAGCAGGAGGTACGGTACTTTGGCCTTCTTCTCCTTGACGAACAGTTCGCGGACGACGTCGTGGACCAGTCGCTTGGAGTCGGACTCCTCGATGAACCCGGAGACGTCGAGGATGATGGGGACGTTGCTCCCCAGCGTGATGTCCGCTATCTTCTCGGCGTGTTGCGGACCGATGCGGAGGTCACAGCGCTCGTCGCCGCCGACGTGGAGCATCTCGTACTCCTCCTTGAGGCCGTAGTACTCCCCGTCGGTGTCGACGATCATCAGCGGGACGCCCTCGTCGAGCAACTCCTCGCAGAGCACGCTCGCCGTGTTGGACTTCCCGCTCCCGGACTTGCCAGTGATGAACCCCCGTCCCGTCACCACGTCGGCGATGGGGATGGGCTGGCGCTCCTCCGTCATTATCATCGTCCGGTCCGCGTCCGACATGTACTGAGAGTGGCTATGTGCTAGGGGGATAAATGCTTCCTGCCACGCGGGTGATCGTCAGACGCATCGACCTGGTACGATCGACGGCCGGCGTCGCCCTGCCGGCACCCGTTCGTCGCAGTCGTCTGCCAGGTACCTTCCCAGTAACCTTTAGTCGGCCTACGATGAGACACGACCATGAGCGTTCGAGAACGAACCGTGGGGCTCCTGCGCCAGAAGGTTCTCACGCCGATGTCGCTGGGAGTGATACTCCTCTCGATACTGCTGACGTCGGCGTTCGTCGGGCTACTGGGGTTCATCGACGGCGCGACGCTGGACGTCGCCTCCCGTCTCCCGGCCTACTCGCTGGTGATGGGCGTCGTGTTCGTCGTGGCGATACTCCGCCTCGACTCCCCGCACCGCGAGGGGATGACGGTCCTCGTCGCCACCTCGGGCATCGCGATGCTCTCGTTCATCCTCGTCACGCTGGCGACGGAGGGCGTCTTCTACACGGTCACCAACAGGGAGAAGGTGATCACGGAGATGCTCATCTTCTACTTCGCGGCGGCGGGACTGGTGTGTACGGGCGTCGTCATCTGGTCGCTCCACCACTGGCGGGAGTTCGCGACGGACGACTCCGCGCTGTAGCCCGGTCAGTCGCGGCCGAGGGCGGCAGTTACGCCGTCGTGTATCTCGTCGACCGGCGGCACGTCGCGCGCCGGGTCGAGCCAGTGTTCGCCGAGCCAGCGGTACCGGACCACGCCGTCCCCGTCGACGAGGAAACAGGAGCGCCGGGCGCGGTCGGTGACGCCGAAGGCGCGGTAGCGGACGCCGAACGCGTCCGCGAGCGCCAGGTCGGGGTCGCTGTACAGCGGGAAGTTCAGGTCGAGGTAGTCGATGAACCGTCGGTGGAGGCCGGTGCCGGACCGACTCGCGCCGACGACGGCGACGTCGTTCTCGACGGTGAACCAGTCGAAGTCCCTGAACGAGCACCACTCCGAGACGCAGTCGGGACTGAAGTCGGCCATGTAGAAGTTGAGCAACAGCGGCCGGTCCGCGTACAGGTCCGCGAGCGGCACCGTCTCGGCCGTTCCGTCGGGATACACGAGTTCGCCGGAGACGGCGGGTACCTCGTCGCCCACGGCGAGCGGGTCGGTCTCGGTCATTACGTTCGGATGCGTTTCGTCCACCAAATGGGTACCGGCCGCGGGCACCCGGTGGGCGGCGAGCGCTCACCTCCCCTCGAAGCCCCGTGGTCGGCGCCGTTCGAAGCCCCTATGGTGGCGGTCGTCTAGCCCCGTGTATGAGAGTCGGCGCACACACCTCCATCGCCGGCGGCGCGTTCAACGCCGTCGAGGAACAGGTCGAGTACGGCGGGAACTGCGGACAGATATTCAGCCACTCCCCGCAGGTGTGGCAGGACCCGAACATCGACGACGACGAGGCCGAGCGGTTCCGCGACCTCACCGACGAACACGGCGTCGGCCCGTGGGTCATCCACTCCTCGTACCTCGTCAACCTCTG
>CAZMGU010000241.1:0-2135 GCA_964565905.1 uncultured Halobacteriales archaeon | reverse complement strand
GAGTTCCTCCGCTGGGTCGCGCCGACGTTCGGCTTCATCGGCGTCGTCCGCGCCTACTCCGGCGGGTTCCGCGGCTCCGGGAAGGTGCTCAACGCCGCCGCGCTCGCCATCCTGATGCTCGGCTTCATCCGCCTGCCCGTCGCCTGGGTCGCCTCGCGCGTCGTCGACGTCTCCGTCCTCACGCTCTCCGTTCCCGGCGTGTTCACGTTCCAGACGCGCGTGTTCGCGAACACGCCCGTCGCAGACCTGTTCGCCTACTCGCTCGGGTCCCGCGGGGTCTGGCTCGGCTTCGCCGTCTCGAACGTCCTGGCCGCCGTCTTCGCCTACCTCTGGTTCAAACAGGGGACCTGGCGGGAGGCCGACCTCACCGACGACCCGACGACCCCCGCCGCGGCGGACGACTGACGCCTGCTCGCCCGTGAGGGCGGTCCGGGAAGGAGTCGCCTTCGCGTGAAAAGAGGGGGTCGCTCAGTCGCGCCGGACGAGCACGCCCACGCCGACCGCGAGGACCAGCGCACCGAGTCCGAGACCGGTCGCACCGCCGGGGACGCTGGCAGCGTCGAATCGGTTCCCGTCCGGGCCCTGCGGACCGCCGCCGTCTCCGCTCGCACCGCTGGCGACGTCGCTCGCGCTCGCACCGACGCCGACCGTGCCCGCGTCGACCGTCGGGTCCACTCTGCTCCCGTCGTCGGCGTCGACCTGCACCCCGGTCGCGTCGAGCGCCGCCGTGCCGTTCCCGGCGCCCGAGAGGGTGACGAACGCCAGCGTGACGTCCGCCGCGCCGGGTTCGACCGTCTCCCCGAGGTCCGCCGCCTCCAGCGTGACCGTCCGGCCCGACTCGCCTATCGCCGGGTCGGTGGTCGGCCGGTAGCCGTCGGGATAGCGTGCACCGGTTATCGTCGCGACGTCCGCAGCGTCGAGCGACAGGGTGACCTCGAAGCCGGCGAGTCCGGTCGGTACCCGGTCCAGGGACACCCTGACGGTGGCGTTCCCGCCCGTCCCGACCGCGGCGTCGCCGACGTCGAGCGTCGTCGCGTTCGCCGCCGTCCCGTTCGTCGCCCCGTTCGTGGCCACCTCGCCGGTAGCGGTCGCCGCGCCGACCGTGACAGTGGCCGCCCAGACGAGAACGCAGACCGCCAGGACGGTGATCAGCCAGGCAGCGACCGCGGCCCGCGACGACCGTCCGTCCGTGGATTGGTAGATCATTGATGTGGAGGACCGGATGCGCCCGGTCGGTCGCTATCGCTCGCGGTAGAGTTCGACGACGTCGTCGTAGTCGATCTCGCCGTTCTCGTTGAAGTCGTAGGCGTCGACGTTCAGCCGGACGGCGTCGTCCTCCAGGTGCTCGAACAGCAGGCTGACGTCGTCGTAGTCGATCCGGCCGTTGCCGTTGAGGTCCTCGAACTTCCCGTCGCCGTCGGGGTCGGTCGGTGCCATGCCGCTGCCACCGCGGCCGCCGCCGAGCGGCGGCGGGCCGGTGACTACGACGCCGCGGTGCGCGTCCACCTCGATAACGTCGCCGTCGTCGTTGTCGAGCGCTCCGACGCTCGGCACGACGTCGGTCGTCCCGCCGGTTTCTCCCTCGATCTCGAGGGTCGCCAGCGTCACGTCGCTCGCGTCGGCCTGGACGGCCTCGTCGACGTCGCTGAACCGGAAGCTGGCGGTCGCGCCGTCCGACCCGACCTCGGCCGGGGCCGTGAGCGAGAACGCCTCGCCGTAGCTCGCGTCGGCGATGGTGGCGACCTCGGGGTCGCTGAGTTCCACCGTCAGTTCGCCGCCGGCGAGGCCGTCGTGGAACGCGTCCGCGGTTATCTCGACGGTGCCGGACTCGCCCTGCGCGACGGCGAGCGAGGCGGCCTGGACGGTTGTCGGTGGCTGGTAGACGTAGAGACAGTCGTTGGGATACGACCGTTCGGACTCGGCGAAGCCGTCCTCACAGCAGAGGACGCGTCCGTCGCGCATCGCGTACACGTTGTCGATGTTGCGCAGCGAGTCGTTGGCGTCGCCGGCCGGGTCCGAGAAGTCGGGCCCGACGATGACCGGTTCCAGACGCGAGACGTCGTAGTCCTCGTCGAGGCGGGCGCGGTAGACGACGCCGCCGTCGACGCGCTCCATCTGGAGGTCGCCCTCGTCGT
>CAZMGU010000240.1:0-2173 GCA_964565905.1 uncultured Halobacteriales archaeon | reverse complement strand
AGGCGCCTCTTCCCGGGGATGATCGACGTCCACGTCCACTTCCGCCAGCCCGGGTACGACCACAAGGAGACGTGGACCTCGGGGTCCCGGTCTGCGGCGGCCGGCGGCGTCACGACGGTCGTCGACCAGCCGAACACCGACCCGCCGACGGTCGACGGCGACGCCTTCGACGGGAAGGCCGACCTCGCCCGGGAGTCGGTCGTCGACTACGGTATCAACGGCGGCGTCACGGAGTCGTGGGACCCCGACGGCCTCCTCGACCGGCCGCTGTTCGCGCTCGGCGAGGTGTTCCTCGCGGACTCGACGGGCGACATGGGCATCGACGCCGACCTGTTCGAGGACGCGCTGGCGCGGGCGACGGACCGGGACGTCACCGTCACCGTCCACGCCGAGGACGCCACGCGCTTCGACCAGGACGCGCGAGAGCGCGACGACGCCGACGCCTGGAGCGCGTTCCGGACCGCCGAGGCGGAGGCGGTCGCCGTCGAGCGCGCCTGCGACGTGGCCGGCGACCTGGACGCGCGGATCCACGTCGCCCACACCTCGACGCCGGAGGGCGTCGACGCGGCCAGCGACGCCGGGATGACCTGCGAGGTCTCTCCGCACCACCTCCTGCTCTCCCGAGAGGACCTCGACGACCTCGGGACGTTCGGGCGGATGAACCCGCCGCTGCGGAGCGAGGCACGCCGCGAGGCCGTCTACGAGCGCGTCGCCGACGGGACGGTCGACATGGTCGCGACGGACCACGCGCCCCACACCCGCGCGGAGAAGGACGCCGGCATCTGGGACGCGCCGTCGGGCGTCCCCGGCGTCGAGACGGCGCTCCCGCTGTTGCTCGCGGAAGCCAGCGAGGGGCACCTCTCCTACGAGCGGGTCCGTGACCTCACGGCGACGAACCCCGCCGCCGTCTTCGACCTCCCGAACAAGGGCGCCATCGAGGCGGGCAACGACGCCGACCTCGTGCTCGTCGACCCGGACGACTCCACGACGATCCGCGGCGAGGATACGCACACCAAGGCCGACTGGACGCCGTTCGAGGGGTTCGAGGGGGTCTTCCCGGAGTGGACGATGGTCCGCGGCGAAATCGTCTACGAGCGCGACCCAGAGACCGGCGAGGAGACGTTCCACGACCAGCAGGGCGAGAACGTCCGCACCCGTCTGGAGTGAGACGCAGCCATCGGGGAAACGCGAGCGACCGAACCGCTCACACGGAGAACTGGAACAGGTCGTCGCCGACGTGGTGGATGGACTCGACCACTTTCCCGCTGTCGCCCACCATGTCGTCGCCGCTCGCCTTCGCCCGCCCGACGGCGAGGAACTTCCCGTGGGACTCCTCGTTGATCGCCACCAGGTCGCCCTCCGAGATGTCGTCGTCGGCCTCCGTGATGCCCGGCCGCATCACGTCCGCGCCGTCGGAGACGAACGACACCGCGCCGGCGTCGACCGTGACGACGTGCCGGATCGGCGGGAACTCGTTGAGGCCCTGGACGGTGAGGAACGGCTCCTCGTCGACGTACAGCACCAGCGGTTCCCCGTCGACCAGGACGACCTCCCAGTCGCTGTCGTCGAACTCGACCTTCTCGTAGCTGTCCGCCTCGACGTCGACGCCGAGGTTCTCGGAGACGGCCGACTCGATGTCGTCGATGGCGTCCGCGCGGAGGTGGTGGCGCGACTTGACGTTCATGGTCGCACAGAGCGGTGGCCCGGAGATAAATCGACCGCTCTCCCGGCGTCTCGGTGGGCCGTCACCCGGTCGACGTTCTCTCCGCGACCCACTCCGCAGCGGGTCCGACACGACCTCGCCGTCTCGCGAAAACCTCTAAATAGGTTGGCGGTCCAACCAGTAGGTATGCTTGGTTCCCGGCGCTCCCGGGACGTCGTCACCTGCATCGCCTGCGGCGAGTCGGTGGACCGGTCCGACGCCCGAGAGTACGACAAGCACGGCGACCGGTGGAACCGCCGCGACAAGGAGTTCGAGTACCTCTGCAAACCGTGCCATCGGGACCTCACCCACCAGCCGCGGGCTGGCCTCGAGGACACGCTGGACGACGCGGGTGCCGGCGAACGCGGCCAGGCCGAATTCCTCCAGCAGTACCACGACATCATCGAGGGACGCGACTCGCCGAGTTGACGGGCGTCCCCGTTCGATCGCTTTTCGACGCCGCTCGCTAAA
>CAZMGU010000239.1:0-2180 GCA_964565905.1 uncultured Halobacteriales archaeon | reverse complement strand
TCGTCTCCAACAAGAACGTCCAGAAGGTCGAGCAGATCCACCCGACGGCGGCGCTCACCCTCGTCGGGAGCGTCGGCGGTGCCCAGTCGTTCATCCGGACGCTCCGCGCCGAGGTCGACCTCTACGAGGCGCGTCGCGGCGAGGACATGAGCATCAGCGCCCTTGCGACGCTCGCGGGGAACTTCGCCCGCGGCGGCCCGTTCTTCGCCATCAACCCCATCCTCGGCGGCGTCGACGACGACGGCCACCACGTGTACAGCATCGATCCGGCCGGCGGCGTCATGGAGGACGACTACACCGTCACCGGGTCCGGCCTCACCGTCGCCTACGGGACCCTCGAGGACCGCTACCAGGAGGACATGACCAACGAGGAGGCCCGCAGCGTGGCAGCCGCGGCCATCAACGCCGCCGCCGAGCGCGACACGGGTTCGGGCAACGGCATCTACCTGGCCGACGTGACGGCCGAGGGCGTCGACATCCAGGGCTACGAGTTCGACGAACTGCTGTAGGACCGACGACTTTCTCTCTCCCGACTGATTCTCCGTCCGCTCGCGAGCGACGCCTCCCCAGCGGCCGACGCCGGGCCTGACCGCCATCCACAAGTACTCGCCTGCCGACCCCCCGACTATGACACTGTTCGGGACCGCGGGGATACGCGGCCCCGTCGAGGACGACGTGACGCCCGAACTGGCCCTGGCGGTCGGCGAGGCGGTCGGTCTCGACGGCGACGAGTTCGTCGTGGGCTTCGACGGTCGGACGACGAGTCCGGCCATCGCGTCGGCCGTCGAGGCGGGGTTACAGAGCGCCGGCGCGTCCGTCGTCCGCGTCGGTCGGGTCCCCACGCCCGGACTCGCGTTCGCGTCGCGCGGCCGGCGCGGCGTGATGGTCACGGCGAGTCACAACCCGCCGACCGACAACGGGATCAAACTCTTCGACGACGGCGTCGAGTACAACGGGGACGCCGAACGACGGATAGCGGAGCGCGTCGAGGAGGGAACCCAGACGACGAAATGGGACCAGTGGGGGGCCGACAGGTCGTTCGATCCGCTCCCGTCGTACCGCGAGGCGGTCACCTCCTACGCCGCCGACCACGGCGCCGAACCGGCCGACCTGACCGTGGCGGTCGACTGCGGCAACGGGATGGCCGGCCTCGCGACGCCGCAGGTCCTCCGGCGGACCGGCGCGGACGTCCGCGCGCTGGAGGCCAACGTCGACGGGACGTTCCCGGCCAGGGAGAGCAAACCGACCCCGGAGAGCCTGCGGGCGCTCCGGGAGTTCGTCGCCGGCACCGGCGCGGACCTGGGCATCGGTCACGACGGCGACGCCGACCGCATCGTGGTCGTCGACGCCGACGGCGCCGTCGTCCACGAGGACACCGTCGTCGCTATCCTGGCGGAACACTACGTGCGCACGACGCCCGCCGACGACTCCGTGGTGGTGACGACGCCGAACGCCTCGGCCCGCATCGACGAGCGCGTGGACGCGGCCGGCGGACGCGTCGAACGCGTCCGTCTCGGTGCGCTCCACGAGGGCATCGAGCGCGCGTCCGGACGGGTCGTCTTCGCCGCGGAACCGTGGAAACACGTCCACACCGCCTTCGGCGGGTGGATAGACGGCGTCGCGAGCGCCGCCGTCCTCGCCCGACTGGTGGCCGAGCGCGGCCTCGACGCCCTCCGCGACCCCGTCACCGAACGCCCCTACCGGAAGGTCAGCGTCGACTGTCCCGACGGCGCGAAGGCGGCGGTGATGGAGCGCGTCGGGTCCACGCTACCGGATCGGTTCCCCGACGCGTCGGTCGAGACGGAGTACGGCGTCAGGGTCGAGCGCCCGGACGGGTCGTGGACGCTCGTCCGTCCCTCCGGGACCGAACCGTACGTCAGGGTGTACGCCGAGAGCGAGGACGTCGACGCGCTGGTCGACGCCGTCGTGGCCGTCGTCGAGGACGCCGTCGACGCCGAGACGTAGCGGCCGCCGGTGGCTATTTGCCCGTCCCGGACGACCCTCGGGTATGGACGACCTTGTCGAGGCTGCCCGCGAGGCCGTCGAGGCGTCGTACGCACCCTACTCCGAGTACTACGTCGGCGCGGCCCTGGAGACGGCGGACGGGTCGGTGTACACCGGCTGCAACATCGAGAACGCGAACTACAGCAACAGCCTCCACGCCGAGGAGGTGGCGCTGG
>CAZMGU010000238.1:0-2192 GCA_964565905.1 uncultured Halobacteriales archaeon | reverse complement strand
CGGCCGGCACGTCCAGCGAGTGGAGGGACTCGCGGTTGAGGTGGACGGGCAGCGTATCTGGCACGCTAGTGGATGCGCGGTGACGGTAGAAAAAGATTGATGCTGTGCAACTCGCCAGACGGCGCCGGTGTCAGGGGCGAACGCCGGGAACGGCGCTGCGGGGCGACCGACTGCCGGCGAGGGGTTACGGCCCCGTCAGGCCGGGACGTCGTCGCGCATGTCCGGCGGGAGGAGGTTCGGGATGCCCTCCTCGATGGGGTACGTCTCGCCGCAGTCCGTGCAGGTGAGCGTCCCGGCGACGACGTCGTCGCCGTCTCGTTCGTCGACGTCCAGTTCGAGTTCCCCCTTGTCGAGCGGGCAGCAGATGATGTCCATCAGGTCCTCTTTCATAGCACAGCGTCCGGACGGACTCGTAAAAAGCGTGCCGGGTGCGGTCGCAGCGTCCGAGCGCCGACACTCAGAACGGGCGCTCGCGGACGATGGTCTCCGAGCGACCGGGGCCGACGCCGACGGCGTAGACGGGCGTGTCGAGTTCGTCCTCGAGGTACTCGAGGTAGGTGCGGGCCGCCGCCGGGAGCGCCTCGTACCCCTCGGCGGCGACGTCGGCCCAGTCCTGCTCGGGCCATCCCTCGAAGGTCCGGAGGTTGGGTTCGCAATTGGCCCAGCGCTCCGTCGTGGCGGGGACGGTGAGGCGTTCCTCGCCGTCGAGCGTGTAAGAGTGACCGACCTTCACCTCGTCCAGACCGGCGAGGGTGTCGACGTGGTTGACCGCGAGGCCGGTGAAGCCGCTCGCGCGAGCGGCGTGGCGGAGCATCGGGACGTCGAGCCAGCCGACGCGGCGCGGTCGGCCGGTGACCGTCCCGTACTCGTCGCCCGCCTCGCGGATGTGTTCGGCCAGGTCCTCGTTCCGGCCCTCGGTCCCCTCCTCGTAGCCCGGCGTGTCGCCGACGACGCCGCCGAGTTCGGTGGGGAGCGGCCCGCTCCCGACCCGCGTCAGGTAAGCCTTGACGATGCCGATGACGTCGCCGCCGCCGACGACGTCCGGGCCGACGCCGGTGCCGGTGCAGGCACCGCCGGCGGTCGGGTTCGAGGACGTGACGTAGGGGTAGTTGCCGTGGTCGATGTCGATGAGGGTCCCCTGTGCGCCCTCGAACATGACGTTCGCGCCGTCGTCGATGCGCCGGCCGAGGAAGTCGCCGGCGTCGACGAGCATGTCCCGCCGTTCGAGCCTGTCGGCGTACTCGCTGTACTCCTCGTAGAGCGCGTCGACGTCGAACGCCTCGTCCACGTCCACGCCGTAGACGTCCTCGGCCAGGGCCCGCTTCTGCGGGACGACGTACTCCAGCCTGTCGCGGAAGACGTCGGCGTTCACCAGGTCGCCGACGCGGATGCCCCGCCGGCCGGCCTTGTCCTCGTAGGTGGGGCCGATGCCGCGGCCGGTGGTGCCGACTTCGCTGTCCGTCTCGCTCTTGACGTCCTCCTCGATGCCGTCGAGGACGCGGTGGTACGGGAAGATGACGTGTGCGCGACGCGCGACACGGACGTCCGGGTCCAGGCCGCGCTCGCGGAGTGCGTCGAGTTCGTCGAACAGCGTCCTCGGGTTGACGACGCATCCGTTGCCGAGCACGTTGACCTTGCCGCGGATGGCGCCGCTCGGGACGAGCGAGAGCTTGTACTCCTCGCCCTCGTGGACGACGGTGTGGCCGGCGTTATCGCCGCCCTGGTAGCGGACGACGACGTCCGCGTCGTCGCCGTACAGGTCGACGATGCCGCCCTTCCCCTCGTCGCCGAGCTGCGAGCCGACGATGGTTACGGTCATCACCCGGCAGTTTCGGGGGCCGTGGTAAACAGATTACGGTCCGTCACGTCCCCTGCGGCCCGCCAGCGCGAGCACCGCGATAGCTTTAAGCACACTCTACGTGAAGTTCGTCACGTAAAGCGACCTCCACCGACAGGAACTTTTAAATCCTGCAAACACAAGTTAACAATTGCCATGATAGACAGGCTTGAGAAGGAAGTCGACATGCTGGAGCGTCATCTGCAGGTCCTGCGGATGGTCATCGAGAACGAACCGATCGGCATCGTGAAGATGTCCAACGAGACGGGCTACCCGCACCACAAGGTCCGCTACTCCCTCCGCGTCCTCGAGGAGGAGAACCTCATCGAACCCTCCAGCCAGGGAGCGATCACGA
>CAZMGU010000237.1:0-2203 GCA_964565905.1 uncultured Halobacteriales archaeon | reverse complement strand
CGGCCGCGAGGAGGTGGTCGACGACCGCACCGCCCTGGTTCCCCGTCGCACCGGTCACGAGAACTCGCTGGTTGTCCGTCATCGACTGGGAGTCCGGCCCGGCCCCATATGTTTGTTCGGCAACACCACCGTGATCACGTGACGTCGATGTCACCGGTCGCGTGCGCGAGAGTCAGAACGCTCCCCGGGCACGGAATCGGTCCCTAGAGCACGCCGTACTCCTCGTACACCTCGTCGATGGGCATCCCCTCGGCTATCTTCCGGCGCTCCTCGGCCTCCTCCTCGTAGATGGCCTCGACGCGGAGGAGCACCTCGTCGACGACTTCGCGAGGGATCAACTGCACGCCGTCGAGGTCGCCGAAGATCCAGTCGCCCGGTCGCACGGTGACGTAGTGGCTCAGGTGACCGGGCATGTGTATCGGCTGCGCTATCTCGATTATCTCCCAGCCGCCGTGCCAGTTGGGCGTCGTCCCGAGCGTGTAGACGGGGAACTCATCCATCTCCGCGACGTACTGGGTGTCGCGGACGTTGCCCGCACACAGCATCCCGCGCGCGCCGTGGGCGCGGGCGAGCTGACAGCTCATCTCGCCGAAGTGGGCTGGTTGCATGTCGCCGCCGGTGTCGAAACAGAGGACGGTGCCGTCCTCCTCCGCCTCGACGGTGCGCATCAGTTCCTTCTGGGGGTGGACGCCGTCGTTCTCCCGCCCCCACTTCTCCTCCAGGTACGTCTCGACCTCGTCGGTCTTGGGGTAGGTGTGGAGTTTTACGGGGAGTGCGCGCCCGGCGATGGTCCGGCCGCGCTCGACGCCGAAGAACTCCTGGTCGAACACCGTCCGGCGGACGCCGACGTCGTAGAGGGCGTCCGCGACGCCGCCGCCGAAGCCGGCCTCTTTGAACCGCTCGACGCGCACCAGGTCCGAGACGTCGAGTTCTCGCGGTTCGTCGTCCAGGTCGAAGCTGTAGTCAGGATCCATGCTGTGGACAATGGGGGTCGGTACCGTGAGTCTAGGGGCGAGTCGACCCGGACCGAAGACGCGTCACCGACCGTCGAACCGACGCCGGCGGGCGGTCGTGATACGTGTCCAACCAGTAGCCCTGGCCTTCATTATCACACCCCGAAAACCGGGAGCCATGCAAGACGTCGAGATAACTGACGTGCAGGCGACGCAAGTCGACGCGGACTGGTCGTGGACGTTCGTCCGCGTGTACACGGACGCGGGCGTGACGGGCACGGGCGAGGCCTACTGGGGCGGCGGCGTCGGCGACATCGTCGAGGGCGAGTGCCGCGACGTCCTCCTCGGGGAGGACCCGCGGGACATCGGTCCGCTCGTCCACAAACTGTTCGAGTACACGTCGGCGACGGGGTCGCTGGCGGGGACGACGGTGTCGGCCATCGCCGGCATCGACACCGCGCTCCACGACGCCGCGGGCAAACTGGAGGAGCGGCCGGCCTACCAGTTGCTCGGCGGGAAGTTCCGGGACTCGCCGCGGGTGTACGTCGACTGTCACGCCGGCGCGCACCTCGGCGGCGCGCACGAACCGGCGGACCAGGAGGCCCACGAGCAGGACATCTACTCGCCCGAGAGCTACGCCGACGCGGCCGAGATGGTCGTCGGCGAGGGGTTCGACGCCATCAAGTTCGACCTGGACGCGAGCAGGCGCTACGAGAAGGACCCGCACAACCGGCACCTCAACGCCGAAGCCATCGACTACAAGGCGAACGTCGTCGAGGCGGTCACCGAGCGCGTCGGCCACGACGCCGACGTCGCCTTCGACTGCCACTGGAACTACGCCGGCGAGAGCGCGACCAAGCTGGCGAAGGCCGTCGAGGAGTACGACGTCTGGTGGCTGGAGGACGTCGTCCCGCCGGAGAACCTCGACGTCCAGCGCGAGGTGACGAAGGCGTCGAGCACCTCCATCTGCGCCGGCGAGAACCTCTACCGGACCCACGGCGTCCGCCAGTTGATAGAGGAGCAGGCCGTCGACGTCCTCCAGCCCGACATGCCCAAGTTCGGCGGGATGTTCGAGACGGCGCGGACCGCCTGGAACGCCTCGGACTACTACATCCCCGTCGCGCTCCACAACGTCTCCTCGCCCCTGGGAACGGTGGCCAGCGCCCACGTCGGTGCGGCCATCCCGAACTTCCTGGCCCTGGAGTGGCACGGCCGCGACGACCCGGACTGGGCCGAGTTCGTCGAGGAGG
>CAZMGU010000236.1:0-2214 GCA_964565905.1 uncultured Halobacteriales archaeon | reverse complement strand
ACGGTCCGCGAGACGCCGTACGTCGCCCCGAGCGTCCCGAACAGCGGCGGGAACGCGTACCGGAGGAACTTCCCCAGGAACCAGACGAGCGATGTCACGACGAGCGCCTCCGGGCCCCGGCCGTCGCGGTTCGTCGACTGTGCCACGCGTGACGGTTGCTGACTTCCGCGGGAGGAAAGGCGTCTCGATTTCCGCGTGGTCGTCGCGGGCCGTCCCGTACCGGCAGTTTCGGCACCGACGCATCACCGGGCCGATCCAGTTCCGGAGGTTTTTGGCGGTTCGGGGCGGACTCCTCACCAATGAGAACGCTGGCGTTCGACGGAGCGATGGGTGCGAGCGGGGACATGGTGCTTGCCGCCCTCCTTGCGGCGGGTGCGGACCAGGCAGCGCTCGCCCCCGTCGAGGACGCGCTCGACGTTCACTACGAGGTGGGGGAGGTCACCCGGAACGGTATCGGCGCGACCACGGTCGACGTGCTCCTCGACGACGGCGCCGGACACCAGCACGATCACGACGGCAGCGGGGAACACGACCACACTCACGGCGGCCACGATCACGAGGGGCACTCCCACCACGACCATTCCCACGACGACGGCCCTCACGCCGAGGGACACGGCCCCCACCGCAGTTACCGCGAGGTCGTCGACGTCGTCGAGGGGATGGGGCTGCCGGACGACGTCCGGGACGACGCGCTCGCGATATTCGAGACGCTCGGGACGGCGGAGGCGGCGGTCCACGGCACCGACCTCGACGAGACGCACTTCCACGAGGTCGGGGCCGACGACGCCATCGCGGACGTCGTCGGGGCCTGCCTCCTCCTCGACGACCTCGGCGTCGAGCGGGTCGCCACGACCCCCCTGTCGGCCGGCGGGGGCGAGGTGGAGATGAGCCACGGGACGTACCCGGTCCCCGCACCGGCGGTCGTCGAGATAGCCGAGGGGGCCGACTGGGCGCTCCGGGGCGGCCCGGTCGACACGGAGTTGCTCACGCCGACCGGCGCGGCGGTCCTCGCTCGCTTCGCCGACGGCGTCGACGACCTGCCGTCGATGGAGGTCACGGCGTCCGGGTACGGTGCCGGGAGCAAGTCGTTCCCGGACCGGCCGAACGTGTTGCGTGCGCTGGTCGGGGAGTCGGACGGTGACCTCGTCCGCGACGAGATAACGGTGCTGGAGACGAACGTCGACGACGTCCCGCCGGAGGTGCTCGGTGACCTCCAGCGCTCGCTCGCGGACGCGGGCGCCCGCGACGTCTCGATCCTGCCGGCGACGATGAAGAAGGCCAGGCCTGGCCACCTGGTGAAGGTCATCTGCAAGCCCGCGGACGCCGAGCGCGTCGCCCGCCGACTGGCCGAGGAGACGGGGACGCTCGGCGTCCGCGAACACGGTGCCGGCCACCGGTGGATCGCCCACCGCGAGATAGAGACGGTCGCTATCGGGGTCGAGGACGAGACGTACCCCGTCGACGTCAAGATAGCCAGCGACGACGCGGGGACGGTGTTCGACGTGAGCGCCGAGTACGACGACGCCGCCGCGGTCGCCGAGGAGACCGGGATGGCCGTCCGCGACGTGATGCGGCGCGCCGAGGACGTCGTCGGCGACCTGAAGGGGCAGTGATCGGGAACGACAGGGGCCGTCGCCGCGGACGGCCAGTGACGTCAGGTAGCTACGGGTCGCACACCGACCCATGAACGCTACCTCCCGTTTCGCCGCGCTCCCGCTGTCAGTCAGGGCGCTCCTCGTCGTCGCGACGCTGCTGGCGATCAACCAGTCCTTCGCCGTCTATCTGGAGTCGGCCGTCGCGGCGCAGTTCGGGTGGCCGATCGTCTTCCTGACGGCGGCGGCGCTCGTCGTCGCTCTAGTCGACGGCCTCCGGCGACTCGTGACCTGACGGGCACGCGATGCGTCGACGCGTCAGTGCGTCGGCACGTCACTCCTCGTCCCCTTCTCCGTCCCGGTCAGCGCCGCCGTCGTCGCGATGTTCGGCGAGGGCCTCGTCGATGCTCAACTCGCCGGCGGCGACGCGTCGCGCCAGTTCCGCGTCGATGGCGCGGTTGGTGTCACTCTCCTCGCGCGACCGGTCCTTGATCCGCTGGAGTTCGCCGGCCGTCGGCGTGACGTCGCGGGACTCGACCGGTTCCCCCTCCAGGCGGGCGATGTTGACCGCCGCGAGGACGTCGCCCATCCCGCGCGCGCCGGTGCCGAGGTACGGCGTCGT
>CAZMGU010000235.1:0-2236 GCA_964565905.1 uncultured Halobacteriales archaeon | reverse complement strand
CGGACGACGGCCTCCTGGATGGTCGGTCCCTCGGCGATGGGTTCCGAGAACGGCAGGCCGAGTTCTATCACGTCCGCGCCGCCGCGGGCCAGCGCCTCGACGTACGCTATCGACGACTCGTAGTCCGGGTCACCGGCCGCGAGGTAGGGGACGAACGCCGGTTCGTCGGCGAACGCCGATTCCAGCGTCATAGCCCACCACCCACTTCGCGGAAGACGGAGAGGTCGGGTGCCGACTCCAGGTCGCGCTTCGACGTCTCCTCGATGACGGTTTCGAGGTCCTTGTCGCCCCGGCCGGAGACGTTGACGACGACGGAGTCCCCGAGTTCGTCGTGGTGCTCGTGGAGGTAGCCGAGCGCGTGACTCGACTCCAGCGCGGGGATGATCCCCTCCTCCTGGGAGAGGCGGTGGAACGCGTCCAGCGCCGCGTCGTCGTCGACGTTGACGGCCTCGACCCGCCCCTCGTCGACGAGGTGGGCGAGTTCCGGCCCGACGCCGGCGTAGTCCAGGCCGGCGGAGACGCTGTGTGACTCCATTATCTGTCCGTGGGAGTCCTGCAGGAGTTTCGTGCGCGCGCCGTGGAGGACGCCCTCGTCGCCCGTCGACAGCGACGCGGAGTTGGGCGCGACGCCGGCCTCCTCGTCCACCGAGAGCGACGAGCCACCGGCCTCGACGGCGTAGAGGTCGACGTCCGCATCGTCTTCGACGAAGTTCGCGAACGCGCCCATCGTGTTCGACCCGCCGCCGGCGCAGGCGAGTACCGAGTCGGGCAGGTCGCCTATCTTCTCCCGTGCCTGCTCGCGGGCCTCCTCGCTGATGACCGCCTGGAAGTCCCGGACCATCGCCGGGAACGGCGCGGGGCCGACGACGCTCCCGATGACGTAGTGGGTCGTCTCCACGGTGGTCGCCCAGTCCCGCATCGTCTCGGAGATGGCCTCCTTGAGCGTCCCGCGGCCGGTCGTGACGGGGTTGACCTCGGCCCCGTTGATCCGCATCCGGAAGACGTTGGGGCGCTGGCGCGCGATGTCGGTCTCGCCCATGTATATCTCGCAGGGCATCCCGAGGTGGGCGCAGGCCATCGCCGTTGCGGTGCCGTGCTGGCCGGCACCGGTCTCCGCGACGATGCGCTCCTTGCCCATGTACTTCGCCAGCAGGACCTGCCCGAGCGCGTTGTTGAGTTTGTGCGCGCCGCCGTGGACGAGGTCCTCGCGCTTGAGGTAGACGTCGGTGTCGTAGCGTTCGGAGAGTTGCTCGGCGTGCTGCAGCGGCGTGGGCCGGCCGCCGAAGTCGCGGAGTCGCTCGCGGAACTCGTCCACGAAGCCGTCCTCGTTGTCGAGCACGTACCGCTCGTACGCGTCGGTCAGTTCCTCGATGGCGGGCATCAGCGCCTCTGGGACGTACTGGCCGCCGTAGTCGCCGAAGGTGGATTCGCTGCTCATGTTGTCTCCGTCGTCGTCAGTTCGCGCGTGTTCTCGGTCACGTTCCCCTCCATGATGGCCGACCCCACGAGCAGGGCGTCGGCACCGGCCGCGCGCATCCGCGCGACGTCGTCCCGCGTGGATACGCCGCTCTCCGCTATCAGGGTGACGTTCTCGGGGACAGACGGAGCGACGTCCTCGAACGTCCCCAGGTCGACCTCGAGTTCCGCGAGGTCGCGGTTGTTGACGCCGATTATCTCCGCTCCCGCCGCGACTGCTGCCTCGACTTCGGCGGCGGTGTGGGTCTCCACGAGCACCTGGAACCCCCGCTCGCGCGCCGCTGCCAGCAGGTCGGCCAGGTCGCCGGTGCCATCCTCCCGCAGGAACCGGACGATGAGGAGGACCACGTCCGCCTCGACGACGTCCAGTTGGTCTTCGTGAAGCACGAAGTCCTTCCGCAGGACCGGCACGTCGACGGCCTCGCGAACCCGTTCGAGCGTCTCCGGCGACCCGCCGAAGTGGTCGGGTTCGGTGAGCACCGAGAGGGCGGCGGCCCCGCCCTCGACCATCTGCTCGGCGAGTTCGACCGGGTCGTCTGTCCGCTCCCCCTCCGTCGTCGGACTCGTCGGCTTGACCTCCGCTATCAGCGGTACCCTGCCCTCGTCCTCGGCGGCCTCGAACGCGGCCGGGAGCGACCGGGCGTCGACGGAGACTCGCCCCTCGGCCCCGCCCCGGTCGCGCGCCGCGTCGAGTATCGACCGGACCGCCGGTGCGATCTCACCCTCACTGGAGTTCATTACCGAACACTAACGTACAGAT
>CAZMGU010000234.1:0-2264 GCA_964565905.1 uncultured Halobacteriales archaeon | reverse complement strand
TTCTCCGGGACGACGTCGGCCTCCTGGTGGATGGCCTGGAACAGGTAGAGGTCGGGGCCGTCCATCGTCACCGACTCGTCCCAGATGCAGTTCTCCCAGACGTCGCCGCGGGGTCGGCCGGCGTCGCTGGTGTACTCCTTGAGTTTGCCCGCGCCGTCGATGCCGAGGCGTTCGGGCAGGAGGAAGAGGCGCGACTCGCCCGCGAGCACGTCGCGCACCTCGTCGGTGGACGGTTCGGCGTCGAGCGTGACGTTGAGCGCGTGCGTGTGCATCAGCGTCGACGGCACCTTCAGCCCCATCGTCGTGACGTCGACGTCGGGGAAGATGGTCTGGACGTCCGGGCCGTGGTGGGAGGGGATGGATATCGGGTCCGGAAGGGTGTCGTTGATCGGACCGCGGCCGGTGTCCGAGGGGTCGCCGCCGCGGCGGACCAGCGTCACCCGGACGTTCTCGACGCCGTAGTTCTCCTTCAGCGGCGCGAGGACGCGCGAGAGGCCCGTCGTGTTGCAGGAGACGACGCGGACGGAGTCGGCCCCGACGGCGTTCTCGTAGTTCGCGCGGGCGTTGAAACTCACCTCGGCGACGTTCGCGTCCTCACCCCCCTGGAAGATGGCGGGGGTGTCGTGTTCCTCGTAGATGCCCTTGTTCTGGGCACCGACGCCGGAGGGCGTGGCGTCGACGACGATGTCGCTCTCGACGACGAGGTCGTGGACGCCGCCGTCCACGGCCAGGCCCGCCGCTTCGAAGGAGTCCGCGCCGTCGTCGGCGGCGCTGTAGAGTGCGTAGCCGCGGTCCAGGGCGACCTCGGCTTCGTAGTTCGGGGACCGCTTCGCGACGCCGGCGACCCGCATGTCGGGCTGACTGCGGACGGCGTCGGCGACGCGCTTCCCGATGGTACCGAATCCGTTGATACCCACGCGGAGCATGTCCAACGGTTCTCGGTCAGCGGGTATATTTCTTGTCGTCGGCTATGCAACAATTTAACTCGATTTGGAGTACGTTGGCCCTCCTCCGCCCGACTTCCGGCAGAACGGTTCGGTAACCGATCGGACAGATTCATACAATTCCGGGTCCGGGTTCAAGCAACCCTACCCGGGGAGAAAGACGCCCGGTCGGCGCGGGCGCGGCCGGGTAGCACAAGACATAATCCCCGGCCGGACCCACCACTCGGCATGAACTCCTCGTTGCGCGAACCGGCCGAGACGGCGGTCCGACAGTGCATGAACCTCCGGGCGGGCGAGACGTGCGCCGTCGTCACCGACGACGAGCGCCAGGCCATCGGCGAGGCACTGTACGACGTCGCCGGCGACGTCACCGACGACGCCGTCCTCCTCCGCTACCCGCCGGGCGACCAGCACGGCGAGGAACCGCCCGGCCCCGTCGCCGCGGCGATGGCCGACGCCGACGTCGTGCTCGCGCCGACGACGAAGAGCGTCACCCACACGCGCGCCCGGAGCGAGGCCACCGACGCCGGCGCCCGCGTCGCCACGCTCCCCGGTATCACCGACGCCGTCTTCCTGATGGGGCTGGACGCCGACTACGAGGCCATCGCCGGCCACTGCCGCGACGTCCTCGCGCAGTTCGAGGACGCCGACGAGATCCGGGTGACGTCGCCGCAGGGGACGGACATCACGTTCGAACCGGGGACGCGCGAGTGGCGCCTGGACACCGGCATCGTCCACGAACCCGGCGAGATGTCGAACCTCCCCGCGGGCGAGGTGTTCCTGAGCCCCGAGACGGCCGACGGCACCTTCGTCGTCGACGGGACGATGATGCCCTACGGCGCGCTGGAGGGGCGGGAACTCCGCTTCGAGGTGGCCGACGGCCTCGTCACCGAGGTGTCCGATGACCGCGTCCGCGAGGAAATCGAGGCCGCTGCCGAGGAGGTGGGCGACGCCGCCTACAACCTCGCCGAACTCGGCATCGGGACGAACGTCGCGGTCTCGGAACTCGTCGGGTCGGTCCTGCTGGACGAGAAGGCCGCCGGCACCGTCCACATCGCCATCGGCGACGACCACGCCATCGGCGGCGACGTCGACGCGCCCATCCACCTGGACGGCATCCTGACGGAGCCGACCGTCTATGCTGACGGAGCGGAAGTGGAGCTTCCGCGAGCCGAGTGAGCGGGAGCGTGAGGTCGCTCTGCGACCTCTAATTGCTCGAACGGGGAGGGACGACCCGTGAGAGCGTAGCGACACGCGAACGCGGTGAGGAGATCGAACTTCCGCGAGCCGAGTGATCGCCGGATTCGGCAGCGGCGAACG
>CAZMGU010000233.1:0-2266 GCA_964565905.1 uncultured Halobacteriales archaeon | reverse complement strand
CCGCCGCGAGGACGTCGCCCATCCCGCGCGCGCCGGTGCCGAGGTACGGCGTCGTACCTGTCTCGTCGACGAGTTCGACGGGGACTGCCTCCAGCGCGTCGACGATGCGGGACCCCACCAGTCGTGCGCCGTCGCCGACGCGGACCACCGGGTCGACCGCGTCCTCGACCTCTCGACGTATCTCGTCGGCGACCTGATCGGCGGGAACCTGGAACGCCGCGACGACGGTGTCGCCCGAGAGGACCGCGATGCCGGGCCGTTCGCCCGGGTCGACGCCGACGACCGTCCGCCCATCCGTCCCGCGGAGCAGAGTGACGGCCTCCTCGACGGCCCGGCGCGGGTCCGATGGGTCCGCGCGGACGACGTCGACGCCGCCGGCGGTCCACTCCTCGTCGTCCGCGGTCACGAGGACGGCGGCCTCCTCCGGCAACTCGTCGCCGGGTTCGACGGTGGTGAACGCCACGCCGCGGTCGCGGAGTTCGGAGACGACGCCGTGGTAGAGTTCGAAGTCCTCGGTCGCGACGACTATCACCCGCGGGGGTTGGGCGGCGTCGTACTTACCACTGTCCGATGTGGGGTCGGGCCCGAAAATCGTTCGCGGCGTCAGTCGGTGAGTCGCTCGTAGGCCGCGGTGACCTCCTTGAACCGCTCCTCGTCGCCGCCGTCGGCGTCCGGGTGAACCTCCTTCACCTTCTCGCGGTAGGCCCGCTTGACCGACGCCTCGTCGGCGTCCGGGTCGAGACCCAGCGTCCGGTACGCCTGGGCCGCGGTCGGGCCGCTGGAGGCCCCTGGCGGCCGCCGGCGCTGCCGCGTTCGCTGCTGGCCCGTCCGGCCCTGGGCCCCCTGACCCCTGTGGCCGGTTCGGCGCCGACCGCCGTCGCTCGCCTGCCGCGCCGAGGCGCCGTCCCGCGGCGGCGTCCACTGCTCGCGCGGCCCGGCACCGAACCCGCCGCGCTCGCGCTCTCCGTCGCCACCGCGTCGGCCGTCGCTCCCGGCCCGTCCGTCGGGACTTCGTCGCCCGGCGCGGGCCGCGCGTCGCCGGCGCTCCCGACGCGGGTCGGTCGCGGCCCGTCGCTCGACGGACCGGTAGACGCGCGCCGCGAGACGGCCGCTCGCGTGGTAGTAGACGAGGTAGGTGGCGACGCCGAACGTCAGCGCGACGAAGAGGATGCCGGGGCTGTACACCAGCCCCAGTATCGTCATGACGACGGTGATGGCACCGAGCACACCCGCGAGGGCCGGGACGAGACGGTCGTGCTGCACGCGTCCCGTTTCGAACCGGGGGACCGTAAGCCTCCCGCTGGCGACTCGCTTCGCTCGCGCTCGGCGGGACGCCAGCAGGTTGAAACGACTGGCAATGCTAGGCGGTGACATGAGCGTCTCCGGCCTCTGTGAGATATGTGACCGCCCGTCCGTCGAGCACACCTGCGACCGCTGCGGGAAACTCGTCTGCGAGCGCCACTGGGACGAGGACCTTGGCGTCTGCGTCCAGTGCGCCGGCCAGCTGGAAGGCGATTCGGGCGAACCGCTGCCGGACGATGCGGACCCGGTCGACCCCTCGGACGGGCCGGACGGCGTCGACACCTACGAGTTCTGAGTCGAGAGTTCGAGGCCGTCAGCGGAACTCGTTCAGCCGCTGCTTCAGTCGCTTCGCCGCGCGACCGGCGGCGCCGAAGTACTCCGACTCGGTCGGTTCGCCGCCGCGCCCGTCGTTCTCGCCCGCGAAGATGATGCCCCGAGAGGAGTTCACCAGGCCGACGCCGTCGGCCAGGCCGAACTCGACCGCCGCCTCGGCGTCGCCCCCCTGTGCGCCGACGCCCGGGACGAGGAACGGGATGTCCGGGACCACCTCGCGTATCTCCTCCAGTTCGTCCGGGTTGGTCGCGCCGACGACGAGGCCGACGTTGCGGTTCTCGTTCCAGCGGGCGGCCAGCGCGGCGACCCGCTCGTACAGCGGTTCGCCGGAGTCGAGTTCGAGTCCCTGCAGGTCCGCGCCGCCGGGGTTCGACGTCCGGCAGAGGACGAACACGCCGCTGTCGGCCCGCTGGAGGAACGGCGCGAGCGAGTCCTGGCCCATGTAGGGGTTCGCGGTGATGGCGTCGGCGGTGTCGAGGATGTCGGCGTACTGGCGGGCCGTGTTGCCGATGTCGCCGCGCTTTGCGTCGACGAGGACGGGCACGTCCTTCCCGTGTGCGTACGCGACGGTCTCCCGGAGCGACCGCCACCCGTCGGCGTCCTCGTAGAAGGCGGCGTTCGGCTTGTAGCA
>CAZMGU010000232.1:0-2393 GCA_964565905.1 uncultured Halobacteriales archaeon | reverse complement strand
AACATCGAGAACGCGAACTACAGCAACAGCCTCCACGCCGAGGAGGTGGCGCTGGGCGGCGCCGTCCGCGACGGCCACCGGGAGTTCGCCCGACTCGCCGTCAGTACTGCCGCTCGCGACGGGCAGACGCCATGCGGGATGTGCCGCCAGTCACTTGTCGAGTTCTGCGACGAGGACTTCCCCGTCGTCTGCGACGAGGGGGACGACGAGGTCAGCGAATATCGCCTGGGGGACCTGCTCCCGTCGACGATAACCCGCGAGGACCTGGCGTAGCTATGTCGGGCGAAGACACCAAGGAGACGCTGGACAGCGAGGACCCGAACGACGACGGCGAGCAGTACCACCTGGCAGTCGGTCCCGGCGACGTGGCCGACAGCGTGCTCCTCCCGGGGAACCCGGAGCGCGTCGAGAAAATAGTCGAGTCCTGGGACGACCACGACGTCGTGGCCGAACACCGCGAGTACCGGACCGCGACGGGAACCTACGACGGGACGCCGGTCTCCGTCACGTCGACCGGCATCGGGTCGCCGTCGGCGGCCATCGCAGTCGAGGAACTGGCCCGCGTGGGCGTGGACTCACTGATCCGGGTCGGTTCCTGCGGCGCGATTCGCGAGGAGACGAGCGTGGGTGACCTGGTCATCTCCACCGGTGCCGTCCGGCAGGAGGGGACCAGCGACGAGTACGTCCGCGAGGACTACCCGGCGACGGCGGACTACCGCGTCGTCTCCGCCCTCGTCGCCGCCGCCGAGGAACTCGGCTACGACTACCACCTCGGCACCACCTGTAGCACGGACAGTTTCTACGCCGGTCAGTCGCGACCCGGCTTCGGCGGGTTCGAGGCCCGCGGTAGCGACGAGCGCATCGAGGAACTCCGCGAGGCGGGCGTCCTCAACTTCGAGATGGAGGCCAGCGCCATCCTCACGCTCGCGAACATCTACGGCCTCCGCGCCGGCGCGGTCTGCACCGTCTATGCTAACCGGGTCACCGGCGAGTTCCGGACGGAAGGCGAGCGCAAGGCAGCGAAGACGGCCAGTCTGGCGGTCGCGATTCTGGCGGAGATGGACGAGACGGTAGAGGAGAGCGGGGCGGAGCGGTGGCACGCGGGACTTTCAGTCGAACGATAGCCGGGACGTCCGTCTAGGTCCGGACGGAGACGAACAGTCCCTCGCCGAGGGGGAGCGTGCTCGTCTCGAACGCCGGGTCGTCGCGGACGTGCCGGTAGTACTCGGCCATCGCTCCTGCGGCCGGTCCGCCCGACGCCCCCGTCCCGTCGTCCAGCGCGGCCGCGACGTCCTCGGGAGTGAACCCGTCGTCCCCGGAGGCGTGGAGGACGTTGTCCGCGACGACGACGCCGCCGGGTGCGACCTTCTCGCGGACGGCCTCGAACCCGTCGACGTAGCGGTCGTTCTGGTGGTCGATCAACACCAGGTCGAAGGGGCCGTCGTACCGTTCGACCGTTTCCAGCGCGTCGCCCGCCTCGAACGTCGCGCGATCGGCGTAGCCGCCCCGTTCGAAGTACGTCCGCGCCTGGTCCAGTTCCTCCTCGTCGAACTCGGTGAGCACTATCTCCCCGTCGGGGCCGTGCGCCGGCGCGACCCAGTACGCCGAGTAGCCGAACCCGGAACCGAACTCGAACATCGACTCGGCGTCCCGAAGTCGGGTGCAGAGTCGGAGAAACGCGCCCACTTCGGCACCGATGGTCGGGAACCCCTCGCTGTCCGCCTGCGCCTCCATGTCGGCCAGGACCTCGTCAGTTTCGGGCGTCGTCGGCGACAGTACGGCGTCAACCGCGTCCGTGTGGAGCAGCGACATAGTTCGGATCAGGGGTTGGGGCCCCATAACTCCCGGTCGAATGGTCGAAATTGCGGACGGAAAAAGAGGGGGAACGAGAGGAAGAAGAAGAGAGCGGCGCCTCGTTACATGTCCGGCCACGCCCGCGCGGCGCGGCCGACGCCGGTGATGGAGTTGATCCACTTCGCGGCGATGGCTTTCTTGAGCGACTTGGCGGCGAACCCGCCGAACGTCTTGACGGGGACGTCGACGCCCATGTACGAGACGTCGTGGGCGACGGCCTTGTCGCCGATGGAGACGACGGTGCCCATGTCGTCGTGGGTCCAGGTGCGGAGCGGCTGACCGCGGACGGCGCGTGCGAGGTTCTCGCCGGCCACCTCGGCGGCCTGCCAGGCGGCCTGGGCCGTCGGCGGTGCGGGCTGGTCGCCGGGCTGGTCGATCAGGGCGCAGTCGCCGATGGCGAAGATGCGCTCGTCGCTGGTCTGGAAGTTCTGCTCGGCGTTGATCCGGTGGGAGCGCTCGTCCTGGTCCACCTCGACGTCGTGGACGGCCTCGTGGCCGGTGATGCCCCCGGTCCAGATCAGTTCGTCGTAGGCCAGTTC
>CAZMGU010000231.1:0-2436 GCA_964565905.1 uncultured Halobacteriales archaeon | reverse complement strand
GTATCTCGACCGGTTCGTCCAGATCGGTGCGGCGGGCGAGAAGGTCATCAGCTGTTCGTTCCCGACCCACCCGGAGGAGTCCGAGGACGGCCACCCGATGCTGGACCGGATCGAGGCGTATCTCGAGGGGGCGGAGGACAGTTTCGCGGACGCCGACGTCGGACTCACGGTGCCGACGCCACGGCGGAACGTCCTCGAAGCGACGCGCGAGATACCCTACGGCGAGAACGCCACCGTCGAACAGGTCGCGATGATGGCGGCGGGCATCGACTCGAACGACGAGGACGACCTGACGACGGTTCGCGAGGCGCTGGCGGCGAATCCGATCCCGCTGATCATCCCCGACCACCGCGTCCGCGACGGGCCAAGCGGGGCACCGCCGCAGGTCGAACAGAAGCTACGGGCGCTCGAAGAGCTGTAGCGCCCCGTCTCCGGACGGTCGGGCGCGCGTCGGCTGCTCAGAAGTTCCGGTAGAGGTACAGCACGAGCGCGACGAGGAGCGCGACGGAGCCGATCAGGGAGACGGTCGCGTTCGGCGGTACCAGTTCGAGCGCCGACAGCCCCTCGTAGCCGATGGTCAGGCCGGCGACGAGGAAGGCGACGCCAACGGCGACGGCGGTGCCGTCGGTCGTCGAACCCGCCGTCGCGCGGCGCAGGACGACCACGCTCGCGGGCAGGACGAGCGCCATCAGCAGGAGGTCCGCGGCGGCGGTGGCGAGCGAGTTGCCCGTCACCAGCTGGACGACGAACAGCGCGACGTAGGCGACCAGTGCGGTCAGGACGATGCGGCGTTGCGTCGGCGTCGCGACGTCGAAGGGGTCGGCCATGGACTGTTGCTCACGGCGACGTCCCTTAAGCCTGTGTCGAGAGCCGGTCGTAGCCGAGGCCCTCGTGGACCACCATCTCCAGGGCATTGACCAGGTAGTGCGCGACGACGACGACGAGCAGGCTCCCGGTCAGGACGAATCCGGCGGCGAGGACGAACCCGAGCGTTCCGGTGACGAGGACGCCGGTCCGTCCCTGGGCCCCGTGGGCGACGCCGAAGGCGAGTGAGGAGACGACCGCGAGGAGCCACGGCGAGACGCCCGCCCACGCGGAGACGGCACCGACCAGCGCCGCCCGGAAGATCAGTTCCTCGACGAGCGCGACGGTCGGGAGGACCCCGCCGAGCAGGAGCGCCCAGCCACCAAGTGAGTCCGGCGCGAGCACCTCCCGGAGCGACTCGTCGTAGCCGGCCCCGGTCGCGTCGGCGACGACCCCCGCCGCCTCGTTGCCGACCCAGAGGACGACGCCGAAGGCGACGCCGACGCCGAGGCCGAGCAGACCCGTCGAGAGCGGGTCGCTCCGCACGCCGAGGACCGCCAGCGGTACCCGGAAGTACACCGCGCCGGCGGCCACGAGGACGCCGAACAGCCCCTGGGTCAGCGCGACGTTGGCTAGCAACTCGCCGGTCGAGAGGTTCGGAACGTCCGCGGGGTCGTCGGCGACGGCCTCGAACTTGGGGATGACGGGGTCGGTCCGCGGGTCGCGGCGGCGGGGCGCGTCGCCGAACGGTCGCGTTCGCGTCCCGCGCGCCGTGGCGGTCGCGTCGCTCACGAGCGTCCGGGAGAGATGTGCGAGAACGAGCAACAGCGACACGACGACTGCGGTGAGGCCGACGAAGGCGGCCCACCCGGTCACGGCTCTACTGCGGGCTGGGACTGCCGCCGGTCTGCCCGACCTCGCGCTGTTCGAGCGCCTTGCCCGTGATGGACTTGAGGCGGTCGACCAGCGAGTCCTTCTCGGGTTCGCCGGCGAGGGCGACGTCGAGCACTTCGCTGATGTGGGAGACCGGGATGATCTCGATCTGGTCCTCGTACTCCTCCTCGATCATCACGTCCTGGGTGTTGGCCTGGGGGATGATGACCTTGTCGAGGCCGGCCTTCGCGGCCGCCTCTATCTTGTGGGTGACGCCGCCGACCGGGAGCACGTCGCCCCGGACCGACAGCGAGCCGGTCATGGCGATGTGCTGTTCGATCGGGATGTCCTCCAGCGCGCTGATGACGGCGGTCGCCACGGTGATGGAGGCGGAGTCGCCGTCGACGCCGCCCTCACCGGCCTGGACGAACTGGATGTGGACGTCCTTCTCCGAGATGTCCTCGTCGGAGAACTTCTTGATGATGGCGGAGACGTTCTGGACCGCCTCCTCGGCCATCTCCTGTAGCTGGCCGGTCGCGATGACCTGCCCGGCGCCCTGGGACGGGGCGACTTCGGCCATGACGGGGAGGACGATACCGCTGTCCTCGCCCATGACGGCGAGGCCGTTGACGCGGCCGACCACGTCGCCCTGGTTGACGGTGAGTTCGTAGTCCTTGCGGCGCTCGATGTAGTCGTCCGCGAGTTGCTGCTCGATGGAGCGACTGCGGCTCTTGGCCTGCAGCACGTCGTCGCGGGTCG
>CAZMGU010000230.1:0-2471 GCA_964565905.1 uncultured Halobacteriales archaeon | reverse complement strand
GCTCCTCCTCGGCCTCTTCGATGGCGTCGTCGATTATGGAGTCCATAATTTGAACGCTGATAACGGGGCCGTCGTTATTAGCTTTCCCCCTGCGTCTGACGTCCGTCGGACTAATTCGGCGGACCGGGGGCGGAAAGTAATTACTCGTTTCTCACGCGCCTCTCACGTATCAAAGCGTCGTTTTCGCTCCGTACTGACATCCTCGGGGGTGACGGTCCGGCCGTCCACCTCGACTGCCTCCCCCGCCGAGAGTCGCCCGAACTTGGGCCCCTCGGGGACGCCGGCCTCGCGCGCGAGTTCCGGATCGAGCGTCCGCCGTCTGGCGATCAGTTCGTCACCGGTCCGGGTAACGTCGTCGTACTTCCGCGCCAGCACGTCGGCGAGGGCGTCGACGACGGCGTCCCTGTCGCCCTCCTCCCGGAGCGCCACTCGCCCGGCGACCCGCGTCCCGTTCTGCTCGGTGTCGTAGGCGAGAGCGACGGACGAGACGGCAGTCAGCACCGCCCCGGCGTCGACGCCGTTCGCCTCGGCGAGGAATTCCGCCGGGAGCGACGCGACGGTGAACTCATCCTCGAACTCCGCTGCCCGCTCCCCGAACCGGAGGCCCGACTCGACGTCCCCGAGCGCGGCCTCCGCCCGTTCGACGAACCCGAGCGGCACGCCGCTCGTCTCGCGCACCCAGGTTTCGCTCACGACGCGGTAGCCGAGGTTCTCGATGGTATCCCGGAGCGCGGGCCGGTCTGCCTCCAGCAGTGCGTAGTCGGCGGCGCTCTCCTCGAACGCCGCACGGACGACTGATTCGTTCCCGGCCGGGTCGCCCATCTCGTCGAGCGCCCAGTCGGCGGCGACGTGACCGACGGCCCAGTCCGTCTCGCGGACGACGCGCTCGAACCGGGGGGCGTAGTGGCCGCCGCCGAAGCCGACGAGGTGACGGCGTGAACCGTTGTCCGGCGGCGCGTCGGGTTCCACGCTCTGGAGGTCCAGAATCGCCTGCGCCACCGCGCGGGCGGCGTCGGGGTCGTCCCACTGGACGTCGCCGCTCCCGACTTCGACGAACATCGACGGGACGCCCACCTCGCTGGGGCCGTGGTGGGTCGCCTCCATCCCGACGTCGTAATCTTCAGGTGCGTGCTCCGCGAGCGCGTGGACGACGCGCCGGTGCGCGTTCGGACAGGCGCGGGCGAGGGTCCCGTCCTCGCCGCCGTAGTCGGCCGGCCCGAAGTTGCCGGTGTGGTGTGCGGTCAGGAGCGGCCCCGTCTCCCCGGCGTGGCGCGACGCGAAGACGAGCAGGTCAGGGTCGTCGAAGGCGTCGGCAGCGCTGGTCAGGTCGAGGTGTCGCTCGTCGAACGTCCGGAGTTCCGCGTCGGGGAGGCGGTGGACGATACCCCCTCCAGCGGCGTCCGGGCGCGCGTCGTCGCGCTCCGTCCGCCAGTCGGCCAGATCGAGCAGGTGGTCGCCCACGTGCTCGGACGCCCGGTCGGCCCGCGAGACGACGATTGCGAGCATCAGTCCGCGTACTCCGCGGCCGGTTCGCGACCCATCGCGGTCCGGGCGGTGTCGGTCGCCCGGCCGAACACTTCACGGAGTCCGTCGCGTCGCACCACGAGCAGTCCGAGAGCGAGCACCATGTAGAGCGTCGTGAACGCGTACAGCGAGAGCAGACTCAGTTGCTCCGGGTTCGAAACCGGGAGGACGCGCAACACCGCGAACTCGATGACGACCTGCGAGAGGAAGAGCACGAGCAGCACCACCGCCTCCCGGACGGATATCTCGAAGTCGATGAGCAGCGCCATCGCGAACAGCGACTGGGCCGCCGTCAGCCATATCTCCACCTGCTGTTTCTCGTCGAACGGGAGCGCGCCGTAGCCGCCGAGCGCGATACTGTAGACGACCGCGAGGGTACCGATGAGCAGCGTCCACTGGTTGAGTTTCGAGGAGATGAGCGCGTTGAACCCCGCCGTCGAGCGCGCCTTGTTCACGAGGACGGCGACGACGATGAGTTCCGGCGACTCGCTGGCCAGCGGCGCTATCCACTGGATCATGAAGAAGGAGGGGACGCCGTAGGCGAGGCCGAGCGCCTCCAGTCCGTGGGCGAACGGTTCGACGGCCGAGAATATCATCACGCCGGCGTAGCCGAACAGGACGAGGACGACGAGCGCGCGCCAGGGCTGTGACCAGCGCTGGAAGTAGGCGGGGACGCCAACGTGTTCCTCCGCCGCCTCGACGTCGCCGCGGATGACGATCCCGATGTACACGACGTAGATGCCGACGAGGACGAACGTGTCGAGGGCGTCGATGCCGCCGAAGGGGACCAGGAAGGCCCACGTCGTCGCCAGGAACAGGAAGGCCATCTCCGTCGCGATGTCACGGTCGAGCTGGACGGAGTCGGTGAGGTAGCCGGGCCGACTCCGGACGGCCTGGTCGCCCGTCGCGACGGCGCGGTAGACGGTGAACAGCGCGATGCCGGACCA
>CAZMGU010000229.1:0-2477 GCA_964565905.1 uncultured Halobacteriales archaeon | reverse complement strand
TGGCCGAGAGCCAGCGCGCCATCTCCATCGCCGAGTTCTTCGAGAAGAACAAGCATATGCTCGGGTTCGACTCGGGAGCCCGGGGGCTGGTGACGGCCGTCAAGGAGGCCGTCGACAACGCGCTCGACGCCTGCGAGGAGGCCGGCATCCTCCCCGACATCTACGTCGAGATCCAGGAAGCGGGAGATTACTACCGCCTGATCGTCGAGGACAACGGTCCCGGTATCACGAAGGAACAGATCCCCAAGATCTTCGGGAAACTCCTCTACGGCTCCCGATTCCACAAGCGCGAGCAGAACCGCGGCCAGCAGGGTATCGGTATCTCCGCCGCGGTGCTGTACTCGCAGCTTACCAGCGGTAAACCGGCGGAGATCACGAGTCGAACCCAGGGCGGGACGGAGGCCGAGTACTTCGAACTCATCATCGACACGGACCAGAACGAACCGGAGATAGACGTCGAGGAGACGACGACGTGGGAGCGCCCCCACGGCACCCGCATCGAGATGGAGATGGAGGCCAACATGCGGGCCCGCCAGCAGCTCCACGACTACATCAAGCACACCGCGGTCGTCAACCCGCACGCACGCATCGAACTCCGGGAGCCGAACGACCACTTCAAGTACGAGCGGGCGACCGACCAGCTACCGGCCGAGACCGAGGAGATCCGACCCCACCCGCACGGGGTCGAACTCGGGACGCTCATCAAGATGCTCGACGCGACGGACTCGTACTCCGTCTCCGGATTCCTCCAGGAGGAGTTCACCCGCGTCGGCCAGAAGACGGCCAACGACGTCATCGAGAACCTCAAGGACCGCCACTACGGCCGGGAACTCGCCTGGCATCCGCCCGAGGCACACGGTGCCCGCGACTACAAGGCCCGTCTCGAAGGGGCCGTCTCCAACAAGGGAGCCGACGCCACCGGCGACTTCGCGGCGAAGGTGGCCGGGGTCGTGGCCGACCGCGACCGACTCTGTCACACCGACGCCGTCGCCATCGTCGACAACGTGGCCGACGGCGTCGAGGCCGACCACGACGTCACGTTCGGGAGCACCGTCCGCGAGAACGCCGTCGACGCGCTGTGGGGCCTGGTCGCCGGCACGGCCGAGGGCGAGGACGCGGAGAAGGAGTACCGCGCCGCCGACCTCTACGAACTGGTCGACGACGCCACCACCAGCCGGAAGGACGACGCCGGAATCAAGGGGCTGGCCGACCGCATCGCGGCGAAGATCGCCCGCTCGGAGGACTCCCGCGACCGGTTCACCCACGACGAACTGGCCGAGTTCGTCCGGAAGTCCGCCGAGGACACCGAGGAGTACGACGACGTCACCTTCGGCGAGACGGCACGCGAGAACGTCCTCGAACGCCTCTGGGCCATCGGCCGCACGGTTCCGGACGACGCGCCGGACGTCTCGGAGATAGCCGAGGACCGCGACACCGCCAGCGACCTGCTGGAGGCGATGCGCGAGACGGACATCATCGCCCCGCCCACCGACTGCCTGGCACCGATCACGGACGAACTCGTCGAGGCGGGGCTCAAGAAGGAGTTCGACGCGGACTTCTACGCCGCCTCGACGCGAGACGCCGCGGTCCACGGCGGCGACCCGTTCATCGTCGAGGCCGGCCTCGCGTACGGCGGCGACATCGAGGACCAGCACAAGGCCGAGGTGATGCGCTTCGCCAACCGCGTCCCGCTCGTCTACCAGCGCGGGGCCTGTGCGACGACTGACGTCGTCAAGTCGATCAACTGGCGGAACTACGGGCTCGACCAGCCCGGTGGCTCCGGCATCCCGAACGGGCCGGTGGTCATCATGGTCCACGTCGCCTCGACCAACGTCCCGTTCACGAGCGAGTCGAAGGACGCCGTGGCGAACGTCCCCGACATGGAGTCGGAGATTGAACTCGCCATCCGCGAGGCAGCCCGCGACCTGAAGTCGTACCTGAACAAGCGCCGCTCGATGCAGCAGCGCCGCGAGAAACAGGACAAACTCGCGACCATCCTCCCAGAGATGGCCGAGAAGCTGACGGAGGTGACCGGGCGCGACGAACTCGTCATCGACGACTCCATCGCCCGCATCATGAACAACGTCCTCGTCGAACGGCGCGTCGAGGACGGCACGGTCGAGGTCACCGTCGAGAACAACTCCGACACCAACGCCGACGTCGACGTGACGGACATCGTCTCCGTCGAACCGCAGGACACCAACGGTGCCCAGGTGGTGGAGATGGACGGCGAGTGGTTCGTCAAGTGGTCCGAGACGGTGAGTTCCGGCGAGGAAGCGACCCTCGAGTACAGCGTCGACGGCGACGCCGAGTTCGACATCTCCGTGGAGGGCGTCGAAGACGAACTCCTGACGGTGAACGCGTAATTATGAGCACAGAGAGCAACCTCAACGAGGAAGAAGCGCGCGAACAGCTACTGGACCTGGCGGCGGACTTCTACGACCAGTTCGCCGAGGGCGACGTCCCCCGGATGCAGA
>CAZMGU010000228.1:0-2483 GCA_964565905.1 uncultured Halobacteriales archaeon | reverse complement strand
CAGGCGATGGAGATGCCGTCGTACGTCGCCGTCCCGCGGCCCACCTCGTCGAGGATGACCAGCGACTCCTCGGTGGCGGAGTGGAGGATGTTCGAGAGTTCCTGCATCTCGACCATGAACGTGGAACGGCCCTGTGCGAGTTCGTCGAGGGCACCGACGCGGGTGTAGATGCCGTCGACGAGGCCGACGCGGGCCGCGCGTGCGGGGACGAAACTTCCCACCTGCGCGAGCAGGGTGATCAGGGCGGCCTGGCGCATGTAAGTGGACTTCCCGCTCATGTTCGGCCCCGTCACGACGAGGAAGCGCCGGTCGTCGTCGAGGCGGAGGTCGTTGGGGACGAACTCGGTGGTCTGCTCGACGACGGGGTGGCGCCCGCCCTCGACGTCGAGTTCGCGACCCTCGACGAGTTCCGGGCGCGTCCAGTCGTTGCGGACGGCGTGGGTCGCCAGGCCGGCCAGCGCGTCGAGTTCCGCGAGCGCGCGGCCGACGTCCTGAAGCAGTTCCGCCCGGTCGGCCACTCGCTCGCGGAGTTCCCCGAACAGTTCGTACTCCAGGTCGTGACGGCGCTCCTCCAGGCGGAGCACCTCCCGCTCGCGCTCTTGGAGTGCCGGCGTGGTGTAGCGTTCGGAGTTCTTCAGCGCCTTGATCTGCTCGTACTCGTCGGGCACCTGGTCGGTCTCGGAGTTGCCGACCTGGATGTAGTAGCCGTCCGTCTTGTTGCGGTCGACGGAGAGGTGGGTGATGCCGGTCCGCCGCTTCTCGCGGTCGGGGAGCGTCTCGATCCACTCCAGCGCTTCCTCGTGGTTCGCCACGAGTTCGTCGAGGTCGTCGTCGTACCCCGTCGCGAAGAGGCCGCCCTGGGTGACCGTCCCCGGCGGGTCGTCGACGAGCGCGTCGTCTATCTCGGTCGCCAGGTCGGCGACGGCCTCGCGGTCGAGTCGCGAGAGGACGTCGCCCAGCGGCGAGTCGGCGAGGCGCTCGGTCCGGTCGACCAGGTCCGCGACGGCGTCGAGGAGGCCGAGCGTCTCACCGACGGCCCGCAGGTCGCGGGCGTCGGCGCTGCCCGACACCGCCTTCGACGCCAGCCGTTCGAGGTCGTAGGCCGGGTCCAGCGTCTCGCGCAACTCCTCGCGGGCCATCGCCGCCTCGGCGAGCGCGCCGACGCAGGCCTGCCTGCGGGAGAGTTCCCCGCGGTCCCTGCGGGGGCGCTGGAGCCACTGGCGGAGCAGTCGCCCGCCCGCCGACGTGACGGTGTGGTCGAGCGTGTCGAACAGCGACCCGTCACTCCCGCCCTGCATCGTCTCCGTCAGTTCGAGGTTGCGCTGCGTCGTCGCGTCGAGGTCGACGTGGTCCGTCGCGCCGTAGGCCTGGAGCCGACTCACCGACGCCAGCGTCCCGACGCCGGTGTCGTCGACGTACTCCAGGACCGCACCGGCCGCCCTGATAGCGGCGTCCTTCCCCGCGACGCCGACGCTCTCCAGCGTCTCCGACCCGAAGTGGTCACGGACGCGGTGCCGGGCGCGCGCCGGGGCGAACGACTCCGCCGAGTGAAGCGTGAGCTGTGCGTCGGTGCGGTCCCGGACCCGGTCGAGGAACGCGTCGTCGGCCCGCAGGTCCGGCCCCGGCAGCACCTCCGCCGGGTCGAACTTGTACAGTTCCGTGTTGGCGGTGGCCGCCGCGTCCTCGTCGTCTAGCTGGGTGACGTGGAACTGCCCCGTCGTCACGTCGGCGAACGCCAGGCCGTAGGCGTCGCCGCGGGTGCCGTCGTCCCGGCGCGCGCCGCCGCCCTCCTCGCGTACCACCGCGGCGAGGTACTGGGCCGCGTCGTCCGTCGTCTCCAGGAAGGTGCCGGGGGTGACGACCCGCGTCACCTCCCTGGCGTGCCCGTCCGCCGTCTCGTGCTGGTCGGCGACGGCCACCCGGTAGCCCCGCTCGACCAGCGCGGAGACGTACGGCGTGAGTTCCGAGAGCGGCACCCCCGCCATCGGGTAGGACGACCCGTGAGAGGACTTCTGCGAGACGGTGAGGTCGAGTTCGTCCGCGACGAGTTCGGCGTCGTCGGCGAAGAACTCGTAGAAGTCCCCGCACTGCATCGCCAGGACGTCCGCGTCCGTTTCCTCCTTGAGGGCGAGGAACTCCCCGACGATACCCGTCGCCTCTGTCATACCCACTCGTGTGGGCGTGGGCGGCATAGGGGTTGTGGGTTCGCAGCGGAAGTGGTCCGAGTGAGGGTGAACGGATAGCGATCAGTCTGCTCCTCGGGAGTTAGAACGAATACTAACAACCAGAAAGCCCTCGGCCCTCTCTCTGAAGTTGGAACGAATACTAACAACCAGAAAGCCCTCAGCCCGCTCGCGGTCGCTCCGCGGGATACCGTCGCTTCGCTCCGGTAGTGCCCGCGGAGCGACTGCCTTCCAGCGCGAGCGTGCCTCGCCCTTTCAGTCCACCGGAAGACTCACTCCGTTCGTCTTCCGAGCCCTGCT
>CAZMGU010000227.1:0-2490 GCA_964565905.1 uncultured Halobacteriales archaeon | reverse complement strand
GGCTGGCCACCCATGCGTCGCTGGCCGGACTGTGACATAGCTGTATACCTCACTCAAAACAACGCAAGCGGTTCTATATAAGTGTTTCCAATCTGGAGCCAGCGGTACCGCCCCTGACCGCGGACTGCCGATGCCCTGCCGGGCCGCCGATGGTTTAATACCGGGATGCGCCAATCAGTTCGACAATGCTGGAGCTGGAGCACGGCTTTCGCGTGGTGGACGTCCACGCCCGCCTGGAACCCGACGAGTCCCGCCGCCCCCGCGACGGTATGGGCGACCCGGAGCGCCTGGAGCGGGAGATGCACCAGGCCGGCGTCGTCCGCGCCGTCGTCTACCCCGGCGATCGCGACGCCGGCTACCTGAAGGCCAACAACGCCGTCGCCCGGATGAGCGTCGGTCGGCCCCTCGTCGCCTTCGCACGCATCGACGGCGTGAACGACCCGGGTGATGGCGCGGGGTCGCGTCTCAAGAACCTCGCCGCGCGCCGGAAGGACTACCACACGTCGCCGGAGGACGTCGAGAAGTACGCCTACGACGACCGCTTCGTCGGCTTCAAACTCCACCCCTCCCTCGACGGGATGCCCGACGAGGCGGTTCTGACTGAACTGGAGAACGTCGGCAAACCGGTGCTCGTCCACGGCGGCCTCGACTTCACGCCGGAAGCCATCGAACGGACCCTCCTCGAATACGACTTCCCCGTCGTCGTCGGCCACTTCGGTGCCCACCCGCTCCAGCGCGACCTGATGCACGAGTCCATCGACCTGCTGGACTCCTACGACAGTTGCTACCTGGACACGAGCGTCGTCCGCTACCGCGAACCGCTCGAACGGGCGATCATCGAACACCCCGACCGGGTGCTGTTCGGCAGCGGCGCGCCGACGGCCCACCCCAACGTCGCCGTCATGGAGATACTCACCCTCGACGTCCCCGAGGACGCCATGAAGAAGGTGTTCGCCAAGAACGTCGTGCGCGTCGTCGAGGAACTGGCACCGTAGCGACCGGGAGAAACTTGCCGAGTAACGACCGGAGCGACGCCGCTAGTCGTACACTTCGACGGCCCTGTCGGCTCGCATCGAGCGGCCGTTCGGGTTCTGGCGCGGCGGGTGGTCGCGGAAGCGCGCGACGACGCCGTCCCTGACGCCGCCCGCGACGCCGCGGGCGACCTGTCGCCCCGTACCGAGCCAGTTCGAGGCGTTCGCGTCGCCGCGGAGCACGTCGCGGAGGCCGTCGTAGGCGTCGCGGACGGCGTGGGAACCGATCCGGCGGACGACCGTCGGGCGCAGGCCGTAGTTCTTCACGAGGCGGTAGGCGAGCGACCGGTACTTCGCCTCCCAGTCCTTCCGGCGCATGCCGCCGTCCACCTCGAACTCCCGGCGGACGGTCATTGAGGAGTGCCAGGTGACGTCGTAGTTCGCGGCGGCGAGGCGGTGGGCCAGGTCCCTCGACCCGCCGACGTCGAGGTACTCGTCGAAGCCGTCGAACTCGTCGAGGACGTCGCGGCGGAACCCGACGTTGCCGGGGTTGAAGTAGGTCACCTCGCGCCCGGCGATGGTCCGGGTCTCCTTGGACTGGGTCGTCATCCCGGCGGTGAGTTCCTGGTGGGTGGGTCCGGTGACGACCGGGGTGTCGTCGAGGCCGTCCTCGACGGCGTCGAGCCAGCCGTCCTCGACGGAGAACGTCCGGTCGAGGAGGACTATCGCCTCGCCGCTGGCGCGGTCGATGCCCGCGTTGCGGGCGGCGTTGATGGTCCTGTCGGCAATCTCGACGAGGACGTCGACGTCGTCGCGATCGCGGACCATCCCGGTGGTTCCGTCCGCGGACGGGCCGTTGACGACGACCACTTCCGCGTCGGGGACGCGCTCGGCGAGCGCGTCGAGGCACCGCGATAGCTCCTCGCGGCCGTTGAGCGTCGGTACCACCACCGAGAGCTGCATAGACGTCAATAGCACGTCGGAGTGGTATAAAACTCGTGCACTTCGCCGCCTCTCTGCCGCGATTCGCCCGCCGGCGCGGTCGCTCCCGACCGTTCACGTCGTCGCGTTCGCTCGCCGGCGTGAGGCTTCGTACCCGGGAGTGACCCCGAACCGGCCGGTCCGGGCGGTCAGACTCGCGTGTCCCAGTAGGAGACGGACGCCAGGTGGTCGCCCGCCGGGCTCCGCCCGACCGCCGTGTCGAGGGACCGGAACGAGGCGGCCAGCGAGTTGGGTATCTTCCGGTAGAAGCCGTAGGGCAACACGAAGTCGTGTTCGTCGCCGGCGAGTTCGAGGCCCGCGCCGTCGAGGAGGCGGTCTATCTCCCACCGCGAGTAGAGCCGCGACCCCATCGGGAGCGCCCAGTTGTACAGCGAGCGCGTCGAGAAGCGGTTGAACGTGTCGAAGAACACCTGGTCCTTCGAGACGCGGCGCATCTCCGCGAGGAACGACGCGGGGGTGTCGGCGAGGTGGAAAAAGCGCATGGCCATGACGACGTCGAAGTGGTCGTCCGGGAACG
>CAZMGU010000226.1:0-2492 GCA_964565905.1 uncultured Halobacteriales archaeon | reverse complement strand
CGGCGACCCGTTCGAGGACGTCCGGGTCGGCCAGTTCTATCTCGTAGGTGAGGACGTCGGCCCGCTCGGCCAGGTCGCGGAACGTCGACTCGTCGTCGAACTCGCCGACGAGCGCGTCGCGGACGACGGGCGCGGCGGGCGGGTCCGGCGTCGGGTCGGTGACGACGAGTTCGACGCCGAGCGGGGCGGCGGCCTCGCCGAGCATCCGCCCGAGCTGGCCGCCGCCGACGACGCCGAGCGTCGTGCCGGGTGTCGAGATGGGCATGTCCGACGGAATCAGACCGGCGCGCTTAAGCCTTGCTTCCCGGAGCGGACGGGCCGGATTAGCCGGTTTCGTTCGTCCGGTTCTCCAGGACCCAGAACGTCGTCTCCTTGCCGTAGGTCCGCATCTCGTAGCTCTCGCCCTCGTAGGCCGATTCGAGGGCCCCGGTCGGCACCGTGCTGTCCGCGTCCTGGGTGATGATCATCGGCGGCGGGTTCGACTCGATGCGCTGGGTCAGGTTTCCACTGTCGTCCGCACACGAGACGTCTGCGTCCGTCTTGGCGAAGTACCAGGGGAGCGGCAGCGAGTTGAACCAGTTCGTACACGTGGGCTGCCAGTTCAACCGGGCCTCGTCCCAGTTGTCGCGGTTGGACTCGACGAACGCGAGGCTCTCGTCGTAGTCGTCGCCCCGTTCGCCGTAGTAGAGGACGACGTCGTCGCCGGTCCGGTTCTCCTGCCCGATGGCGGCCATCTCCTGGAGTTCCGGACGCGGGTCGCCGCCCGGCTGGGCGTACTGGACGAGGCTGTTCTCCCTGGCCTGGTCGTTGATGTACACCGACGGGACGGCCGTCGCGACGACGCTGCCGGCGACGAGCAACAACAGGAGGGCCGCGATGCCGACGTCGACCGAATCGTCGTGGGTGAACGCGTCGTACCCCCAGTCGAAGACGCGGGCGAGGCCGACCGCGGCGGGTATCGACAGCGGGACGAGCGCGTGGACGACGAGCCAGCCGCCGTAGACGTCCGTCCCGAGGGGGTAGCCGAGGACGGAGACGAAGCCGCCGTAGGCGGCGAACATCACCAGGTTGCGCGACTCCGTCGCGCCGTAGCGTTCGAGGGCGAACCCGAAGACGGCGAAGGCAGTCATCGGGGCCGCCTTCTCCCACATCGTCGTGAGGAACTGGCCGAGGAACCCGGCGTACACCGACGCGAGCCCCTCGTCGCCGGCCTCGGTGGACTGGGTGATCCAGCTCGAAAACTCCTCGGAGGCGTAGGTCCAGGTCGAGTCGACCATCCCGAAGAAGGCCGACGGGCTCCGGAAACTCTCCCAGAGACCGACCGCGCCCGCGCCCGCATCCGCCGGCGGGTGCTGGAGCCCCTCGATACCCGCGCCGCGCGGCGCGTAGAAGAACAGCAGGACGACGAAGAAGACGAACAGGAGGGCACCGAGTTCGATCAGGTAGGAGAACAGGGTGGCGACCGCGTCCGCGCCGCGGCCACGCGGGACGGACGAGCGCCAGTCGTCCTGCGGCGCCGGTTGCCCGCCGTCGGAGCGACTGGGCGAGAAGCGCCCCCAGTAGCCGCGAGCCTTCGCGGCCAGGAGTTCGAACCCGCTGTCGTAGTCGCGCGGCCGATACAGCGCCTGGTCGGCGAGCAGTCCGGCCGCACCAATCCACGTCAGCACGTAGATGAGGGCGTTCTCCTTCGAGGCGAAGCCGAACGCCACGAACACGGCCGCGCCGTACAGGTACCCCGTCCGGCGGGTGTCGTAGAACCGGACGAGGAAGCCGAAGGCGACGAACATGAACGCCGCGACCAGAACGTCGCTGCGCATGAATCGCGAATAGTAGAGGAGGACGGGGTTGAGCGCGAGGAACAGCGCCATCGCCGCCATCTCGGCGCGGCGGAGGTGTTCGCGGAAGAGGAGCGCGGAGAGGGGGAGCAGGCCGCCGACGATGGCGACGGGCAGGCGCATCGTGAAGTCGTTCGCCCCGAAGAGCGAGAATATCCAGCGGTTGGCGTGCTGGACGAAGGGGCCGTGGATGATGCGCCGGTAGGCGAAGGACCCCGTCTGCTGGTAGTAGTTTATCCAGTAGGCGACGCGACCTTCGTCCCAGTGAGCGACGCGGTCACCGAGCAGGACGAACCGGACGAGGAGGGCGAGCAGCGTGATGCCGGCGACGAGGAGGACGGTGTCGCGGCTGCCGGGAAGCCACCGGTCGACGGACCGATCGCCCGACGAGCGCGACGCGTCGGAGGTGGCGGGCGGAACCATGTCAACCAATGGGGAGGCCCGCCCTTAGAACCCTTCTGGTTCGCCCGACCGGTCGCACGGGCGAAGCGCGCGGATCTGCGTTGAGCAGGCGTCGGCGCGGTGTGTCGTCGACGTGCTATCCGACTTGGCAGAGTCGACCCCTCGGCCACACAACGGTACTTCTTTTAGTTCCGGCCCCGCCCCCTCGCGTATGGTGCAGCTCGGGCTGGTCGTCGCCCAGTTCAACAAGGACGA
>CAZMGU010000225.1:0-2512 GCA_964565905.1 uncultured Halobacteriales archaeon | reverse complement strand
GCGTGACCGTGACCGGGACGGGCGAGCGCCGGACGACCGTCTCGGCGACGCTCCCCAGCAGGATTCGCGAGACGCCCGAGCGGCCGTGGCTCCCCATCACTATCTGGTCGACGTCCTCGTCGCGCGCGTAGTCGACGATGGTCTGGGTCGGCTTGCCGACCTCGACGACCCGTTCGACGTCGACGCCGGCCTCCGCCGCCTCGGCCTCTATCTCGTCGAACAGGGACTCGGCCCCTTCCTTCTCCCGTTCGTACCACTCCTCGGAGAAGGAAGGTATCGACGCCTGCGCGCTGTAGCCCGCCTCTGCGGGATTGATGACGTGCAGGAGGACGAGCGTCGCGTCCGGGAACTCGCGAACGACGAAGTCCGACGCCTGGTGGGCCTGTTCTGACCCGTCGACCGGCACCAGGATGCGTTTGCTCATGCGGGGAGATGGCCCGCCGACCGGCTTGAATGTTCTCCCCGTCGGCGGGCGACGGCTCTCCGCCCCGAGAGGGGAGTTTTACGCGTCGAACCCGTCAGTTTCGACCGACTACCATGACCGCTGCACCACTCCGCGTCGGCGTCGTCGGTGGCGGCTTCATCGGCCGGACCGTCGGCGCGGACCTCTTCCAGCACCCGGACGCCGCCGTCGCCGCTATCGCCGACCCCAGCGACGACGCGCGGGCGGACATCGCCGAACGGTTCGCCATCCCCTCGACGGCCCGGTTCGCGACGATGGACGAGATGCTCGCCGACGCCTCGCTCGACGCGGTGTTGATCGGGACGCCCCACACGCTCCACTACGAGCAGGTGCTCGCCGCGCTCGACGCCGACCTGCACGTCCTCTGTGACAAACCCCTCGCGACCGACCTCGAACGCGCGCGGACGCTCGCCGACGCCGCCGAGCGAAGCGACCGGACGGTGATGGTCGGCTACCAGCGTCACGTCGACCCCGCGTTCGTCGCCGGCCGCGAGCGCTGGCAGGACAGCGTCCCGCACTCGTTCACCGCCGAGATAACCCAGGGCTGGGTCGAGCAGAACGCCGGCACCTGGCGGACGAACTACGACCTCAGCGGCGGCGGCTTCCTCTACGACACGGGCAACCACCTGCTCGACGTCCTGCTGTGGATGACCGGCGTCGTCCCCGACAGCGTCCGCGCGGAGATGACATTCCTCGACGACGACCGGCGCATCGACGAGCGGGCCAGAGTGCTGCTGGACTACGAGAGCGGGACGACCGCCACCGTCGTCGGTACCGGCGATGCCGCCACCCACCAGGAACACGTCCACGTCCTCGACGACGAGGGCGCGATGTACTTCGAGGCCTACCAGTGGGGGCCGACGGAGGTGTCCGAGATAGACCGCGAGGGCGGTACGTACCGCCCGCACCTCGACCGGTGGGAGACGCCGACGAAGGCCGGTGCGTTCGTCGAGGCGGTGCTGGAGGGAACGGAACCGCCGGCCACCGTCCGCGACGCGCTCGCGGTCACCGCCGTCACCGAGGCCGCCTACGAGAGCGCCAGGGCGGACGGGGAGCGAGTCGCGGTCGAGTTCGAGCGCTGAGACCGGCGGATTTTCATTCCGCCGTCGCTACGACCCCCGCTCCGCCGCCGCGACGTGCTCGCGCGCCTCCTCCGGCGTCATCCCGCGGACGCCGCAGGAACACGAGCGCAGTTCCGGGTCGGTCAACTCGTCGACCTGCTCCTCGCGAGCGCGGACGAGTTCGTCGCTCTCGGCGTCGTAGTCGTAGTACATCCGGTAGTTCACCTGCGAGACCCCCTCGATGCGGTGGTCCTCGTCGGGGTCCGGATTCTGAATCGCGTCCTCGTGTTCGCCCTGCATCTCCTCCTTCCACTGTTCGAGCGTGGCCTCCGGGTCGCGCTCGTCGGTCATGGGCGAGGGATAGCGAGCGGTGGTGAAAAAGTGGCGGGGGACGTTCGTTCAACCCAACACGTCCGGCGGTTCCTCGTCTCTGGTCGCGTTATCCGCGGGGTCGATCCCGAGTTCTCGAAGTTCCTCGTCGGTCGGTTCCCGACCGATCTCCCCCTTCTGCAACGCGACGGCTTCGTCGAGATTCTCCAGCGCCTCGGTCCGCGTCTTTCCCTGGCTGGTTACCTCCATCTCGACGTCTCTCGCGACCCACCAGTCGTCCTCCTTCGTGAGACGGATCTCCTGCTCCACTCCGTCGTCACCCGGGCGCGTGGAACTCGCCATAGCCGGTGTAGTGCGAACTGGCTGATAAGGATTCGGACGGTGACGGCTTCGCGTCGCGACCGTCCCCGGGAGGGCGAGACGGGGACACAGCCCTCATTGACTCGCTCCCCTCATCAGGAGTCGACGCGCGGGAGGAAGTGACCGGTCTCCAGGTGGACGCCGCCGAGGAGCGCCAGCGCCGCGAGCAGCGGGAGAATCGCACAGGCGAGGTAGATGGGCGGAAACCCGACGCCCTCGATCAGCGGGAGCGTGACGATCGGTCCGAACCCGCCGCCGACGTCGCCGAACACGTTGTTCGTGCCGACGGCGCGGCCCA
>CAZMGU010000224.1:0-2516 GCA_964565905.1 uncultured Halobacteriales archaeon | reverse complement strand
GGACGTTCCGGGCCTGCGAGTCCCAGTCCGTCGACCGCGCGCTGTTCTTCCAGGGCCTGGAGGGGTACGACGACATCCGGCCCGGGTCCACCGTCGTCGCCGAGTGGCCCTCTGACGATCCGGAGGCCGACGACGAGGGGATCCACGACTTCGAGATTCGCACCTCCGAGTACGGCGTCGACGTCGAGAGCGAGGACCTCGAGGTCGACGACGTTGCCGCGGACTCCGCCGCCATAACCGAGGCCGTCGTCGCCGGCGAGACGGACGAGTGGTTCGACGACGACGACGCGTTCGAGGACGCCGTCGCCCTGAACGCCGCGCTCCGGATGTACGCCCGCGAGGACGTCCCGTCGCTCGACGAGGGGATGGAGCAGGCGCGCTCGGTCGTCGCCGACGGGAGCGCCGCCGAGGTACTGGCGGACCTGCAGGACTTCTAGCGCCGCTCCCGGTCGGGGAAAGGGCTTTCCGCCGTTCGTGTGCACTCGAATACATGAGTGGCTCCGTCGCCAGTGGCCGGTGGGCGTCCGAAGACGACTGGTCGCACGGGACGGTCGACGTGGGCGACGTCGTCCTCCACTACGTCGCCGCGGGACCGGCGGACGGCGACCTCGTCGTCCTGCTCCACGGGTTCCCGGAGTTCTGGTACTCCTGGCGCGAACAGGTCCCGGCGCTCGCCGACGCCGGCTACCGGGTGGTCGCGCCGGACCTGCGCGGCTACAACCGGTCGGAGAAGCCCGACGGCGTCGCCGCGTACGACATCGACGCACTCGTCGGTGACGTGGTCGGACTGATCGCCGCGTTCGACCGGGAGTCGGCCCACGTCGTCGGACACGACTGGGGCGGCGTGATAGCCTGGCAGGTCGGGATCGACCGGCCGGACGTGGTGGAGCGGCTGGTCGTCCTGAACGCGCCCCACCCCTCCGCGTACGAACGGGAACTGCGGTCCTCGCTCTCGCAGGTCCGCAAGTCCTGGTACGCCTTCTTCTTCCAGATACCGCGGCTACCGGAGTGGGCGTTCCGCCGGAACGATTTCGCGCAACTGGAACGGGTGTTCCGCGAGGGACCGAACCGCCGGGACGCCTTCACCGACGACGACGTCGAGCGGTACAAGCGGGCGTTCGCCCGTCCGGGTGCGATGAAGGCGGCGATCGACTACTACCGGGCGCTGTTCCGCCGGAACCTGAAGCACACGCTGACCGGAGGCGGCGTCGGGGACCAGCGGGTGGACGTACCAACGCTCCTGCTCTGGGGACTGCAAGACGGGGCGCTGGATCCCGCACTCACGGAGGGACTGGACCGGTGGGTGCCCGACCTGCGCGTCGAGCGCTACCCGGACGCGAGCCACTGGGTGCAGTTCGACGCCAGCGAACGGGTGAACGAGGCGCTGCTGGAGTTCCTGTAGGGGGCGAACAGACGGTACTCCGTCTTCGTCGGCCGACGTACCGTGCTATCGCAGCCCGGCCGACTGCGTGATTCAGGTCACGGGAGCGGGTGGTCCCGTCCTCCCACTTGAACCCGTGGACGGCACCGCCAGTGTTTTGCCCGCCGCTCGCGACTTGCCGCTCATGAGTGACGACCTGACCGCGACGATCCACACGTCCGAAGGCGATATCGAAGTCGAACTCTTCGAGGAGAAGGCGCCGCGAACGGTCGAGGCGTTCGTCGACCACGCGACGGAAGCGGAAGACTACGAGGAAGCCGAGGTCGGCCCCGGCGAGGGCGCCTGGGAGGACCCGGAGACGGGCGAGAAGCGGACCGACCCGCTGTACGACGGCGTCGAGTTCCACCGCGTCATCGAGGACTTCATGATCCAGACCGGCGACCCCGAGGGGACCGGCCGCGGCGGCCCCGGCTACACCTTCGACGACGAGTTCCACGACGACCTCACCCACGACTCGGCCGGCAAACTGTCGATGGCGAACCGCGGCCCGGACACCAACGGCTCGCAGTTCTTCATCACCCTCGACGAGACGCCCCACCTCGACGGCAAGCACGCCGTTTTCGGTGAGGTGACCGACGGGATGGACGTCGTCGAGGAGATCGGGAGCGCGAACACGGACATGAACGACCACCCGACGTCGCCGATCACCATCGAGTCGGTCGAGATCCACGACTAGCGATCCGGACGGTCTCTTCGACGAGTATCGCGGAAAGAGTCGAGTTTAAATCGACGGCGTACGGAGAGTCGTGCATGGCAGACGAGGACGGCCCCGTCGACCCGAGCGAGTTCGGGTCCGCGGACGCGCCGCCGGTCGAGGAGAGACCCTACAAGATCATCTTCGAGGCGAACAAGTGCATCGGCGCGGGCAAGTGCGCCGAGGTCTCGGACAACTGGGAGCTGAGCCTCGACACGGGCATCGCCGCGCCGAAGACGTACTTCGTCGGCGAGGACGAGGTGGACGACGAGATAGCGGCCGCCGAAGTGTGCCCGGCGAAGAAGGACCGCGGCGTCATCCACGTGGTCGACCGCCGGACGGACGAGGAGATAGCGCCCGACCCCGAGGGCGACGGGACGC
>CAZMGU010000223.1:0-2537 GCA_964565905.1 uncultured Halobacteriales archaeon | reverse complement strand
CGACGGGTCGGTCGAGCGCCAGCTGGTACACCTTCATGTAGTCGTTGGCCAGTTCGGGGAGGAACGTGTTCGCGACCTCCTCGACGGCGGCGTCCAGGTAGTCGTTCACGGCGTCCATCACGGAGCGCTCGATGGTGAACTCGTGGCTGCCGCCACCGGGCTGCTGGATGACGTCGGTGAACGGTTCGAACGACTCGAAGTCGGCGTGCTGTTCCTTGTACTCGCGTGCGGTCTGGGTGTCGACGTTGACCCGGCCCTGGGTCTCCTCCTCGACGTTGTTCGCGATCATCCGGTCGACCTCGTTCCCGGTGACGGCGCCCGTCGTGAACGGCGAGAGCTGTTCGCCGCGGCGGTAGGCCGAGGCCTCCAGGTTCGTCGACCCCATGTTGACGGCGAGGAATATCTCGTCGATGGCCTCCAGGTCGTCGCCGAAGGCGGGGATAGCGCCACATAGCGACTCGGGGTAACTCTCGACGAGGTGCTTGCCGATGGTGGAGTCCTCGATGACGTAGCGCAGGTTGTCGAGTCCACGCGGGTTGTCGATGGTCGGGATGGCGTAGACGACGGCGCTGTACTGCGGCAGGTCGTTCTCCTCGATGAGCGCCTCGAAGAAGGTTCGGGTCAGGTCGGCCCGGTCCGCGTCCTCCGGGAGGCCGGAGCGGAGCATGAACTGCACGCGGTCGGGGTACTCCTCGGCGGCTTCCTCGCCGTAGAGGACCTTCTCCTCGCCCGTCAGGGGGTCGTCGTACTTCGCGAGACAGGTCAGCGTCCGGATAATCTCGTCGTCGGCCCCGCGCACGCCCGGGAGCGACACGACCGTCCGCGTGCTCCCCAGTTTGACGCCGATGGGAACGGCTTCCCCGTCATCTCGCTGGCCCGCAGCGTCGCTCGTCCCTCGTTCGTCGGCGCTGTCGTCGCCGCCGGCCTGACTGACGGTGCCGCCGTCCGTGTTCACGTCTTCGGTCGCCGCGTCTTCGTCGCCATCCTCACTCATACGAAGCGGTATTCCGTGGGCCCCTGTATAGATTGCGCGGCAGGTATCAGAAATGAGAGTCGGGCCGCCGGACCGGTCACTGCATCGAGCGGAGTTTGGCGACGTAGACGAGACTCAGCATGTGGTCGTCGACGTCCAAGTCGTTGGCGTCGTTGGTCCCGCCCTGATCGATGCCCCGAAGGTAGTCCGCCAGGGTCGACTCGACGTCTTCGGTGATCCAGTCGACCGCCTCGTAGTAGTCCAGCGCGTCGCTCGCGCCCTGGTAGCCCGAGTGCATCAGCAGGAACTCGAGCCACTCGAAGACGACGAACTCCGCGGCGTACGTCTCGGGGAGCGTCGACAGGTACGGCTTCTCGACGTCGCCGCCGAGGAATGGCATCAGTTCGCGGTAGAGACCGGCGCGGAACGAACTCCCCGCCGAGACGCTCCCGGCCTCCTCGTCCTCGAAGGACACCTCGAGGTCCCCCACCGGGTCGTGGTCGTCGCCGCCGATGCCGTCGGGACGCTGCTGGCGCGCCATCTTGCGCAACTCGTCGAGGTCGTAGTCGCGTGGATTGATCGTCATGATACTGGGGGGTATTACCTCCACCGTGTTAAATCTTGCACCCACCTGACGACCGTCTGACGACCTGACGAACGGATTCCGAAGTGAGCGTGGATCGAGCGCGCAGTTACGTCGCTGATAATCGGGGCCGTATCTTTATACACGCCGCCGGACCAGCATGACGTAATTCGACGATGAGCCGGCACCCAGACTCCGGACCCGCGCGCCTGTGCGTGACGAACGCCAAGGGCGGGACCGGAAAGACGACGGTCGCGATAAACATCGCCGGCGCGCTCAACGAGCGGGGGCGCGACGTGCTCTTCGTGGACCTGGACCCCCAGGGCAACGCGACGGAGGGACTCGGGTTGACGGAGGCCTACGACTCGGCCCCGCCGAGCCTGTTCGACGCGCTCACCGACGCGGAGGCGCGCCCGGCGGCCACCGACCTCGTCGTCGAACACCCGGAGATGGACGTCCTGCCGAGCAACATCGACATGCTGCAGGCCGAACACGAACTGACCGTCGCGGACATGATAGCGCAGGCCAAGGCGGGCCGGGTCGACCTCGACCCGGCGGCGCTCGCGACGCTCGCGGTCAACGTCACGCCCGAGAGCGTCTCCGGGCCGCACGCGCTCGACGCGTTCGCGAAGACGCTCTCGGTCGTGGAGGACGACTACGACTACGTCGTCGTCGACTCGCCGCCGTTCTACGGCAAGTTGACGGACGCGGGCATCTTCGCCACCCGGAACATCGTCGTGCCGGCGCTGACCGAGGCCACCTCGGAGCGGGCCATCGAGTTGCTCATCGACCAGATGGCCGCCCTGGAAGCGCAGGCGGACATCTCCGTCGACACCCTCGGCGTCGTGGCCAACCGGGTGGAGAAGACCAACGAGGACGAGACGATGATCCGGTGGCTCGACGCCGTGTTCGGCGACGACCCCCTGTGGGAGGTCCGCAAGCGCGTCGCGCTCCAGCGGGCCTTCTCGGCCGGCCAGTCGC
>CAZMGU010000222.1:0-2606 GCA_964565905.1 uncultured Halobacteriales archaeon | reverse complement strand
TCGTCGTTGATGGCGTCGCGCATGTCGCCGTCGACGAGCGCCTCGATGGACAGGCGCGTCATCTGCTCGGCGCGGACGACCATCTCGCGGGGCGTGAGCGACTGCGAGGGCCCCTGCTCCAGTGCGGTCTCGTCCACCTCGGGAACGCCGGTGGCTATCTCGTCGGCCACCGGATCCCCGGGGCCCGCCCGGATCCGGGCGTTCCGGTAGACGTACCCGAGCGTCAGCTGGGCCGGGAGGACGAGTTTGGTGTCGTAGTCGAACGAGACGGCGGGCCGGTCGAACTCCCGCGCCAGCGCCTCCTCGACGAGAGCGAACACGTCGTCGACCATCGCCTCCGTGCGCCGGTCTATCTCGCGTTTGAGCGAGAGGCTCCCGTAGTCGAACACCCCCGCGTCGGCGTAGTAGCCGAGGACCGCCCTGAGAGCGGTCGGGAGCGTCCCGCTGTTCGCCAGCCAGCCTGCGCCTGTCTTCATCACCATTATCTGTCCCCGCGGGCCCGTCTCCCCGCGCTTTCCCGGTTCTGTGTCCGGTGGCGTCTTTACGCTTTCGAGAGGTCGCTCGCGGTCCGTCGGCGCGAGTATCTACCGACCAACCGGGGGACGGCTCGCCCCCACCCGGCACATTCAGCAAGACTATTAACGGATACGGGCAACCAACGTCTATGAGCGACCGCTTTGACGTGGTGGTAGCCGGGGCCGGGCCGGCCGGTGCCCAGTGCGCCCGCGACCTGGCGGCGAGGGACTACGACGTCCTCGTCCTGGAGACGGAGTCCGAGGACGAGTTCCCGCGTCAGAGCAACAAGTCGACCGCCGGCACCTTCCCGTCGATGATGTCGTCGTTCGGCGTCCCGGACGACGTCGTGATGCAGTACACCGACGACGTCGTGATCGAATCGCCCAGCGACCACTTCGTCCGGAAACAGCCGGGCGCAGTGCTGGAGTTCGCGGAGTTCAAGCAGTGGCTCGTCGCGGAGGGTCGCGACCGGGGGGCGGAGTACCGCTTCGACTCGCGCGTCTCCGCCCCCGTGACGGAGGACGGCGAGATAGTCGGCGTGCGATACGACGGGGACAGGGAGGCCTACGGCGACGTCGTCATCGACGCGACGGGACCGTCGGCCCCGCTGGCGAAGAAACTCGGCGTGAGCGACCTGAAGCGGGAGCGCCAGGCCATCGGCGTCGAGTACGAGTTCGAGGGCGTCGACGTCGACCACCCGGACTACGCCGACCTGCGGAACGCGATGATGCTCAGGCTCGACCACGACCTGGCCCCGGGCGGCTACTCGTGGATATTCCACACCGGCGGGGACACGGCGAAGGTCGGCCTCTGTTACATCCAGAACGACGCCCACCGGCAGTACGGCCGCGACGGGATGGGCATCGATGACTACCTCGAGTACTGGCTCGACAGCGACCCCCGCTTCGAGGACGCGACCCGCATCGAGGGGAAGCAACACCGCGGGTCGGCCCACATCCAGCCCCCGGGGTCGATGAGCACGGACAGCTTCATGGCCATCGGTGACACCGTGCCGACGATCGATCCGTTGTGGGGCGAGGGCATCCACGTCGGGATGAAGTCCGCACGCGCGGCGGCCGCGACGGTCGACGCGTGCCTGACGGGGACGGAGCGCGACACGTCCGCCGAGGCAATGTCCACTTACGACGACCTGTGGCACCGGGACGTCGCGCCGCAGGCGCGGGCACGGCTGGCGATGACCGAACTGCTCTACCTCGCATCCAACGACCGCTACGACCGGCTGATGGCGGACCTCCGTCGGGCCGACGGCGACACCCTGGCCGAGGCCAACGGCGGGAACCCGCTGGCGATGCGGAAGCTACTGCACCTCGGGGACCTCCCGCTGCTCGCGAAGTTCGCCCGCCAGCAACTCGGTCGGTAACGCACCGCTCGGACGCGACGGCGGCGGGACGGGCCGGATCCGCCGGCGGCGACATTCAGCAGGTTTTTCTCGGACTGGGCAGTCCGTCGATACATGCAGGACGAGCGGTCCGTCGGCGTCGTCGGCGACGCGTCCGCGGACGTCGCAGCGACCCTCGACGATTCGGGGTTCACGGCGTCGGAGGGGGACGCGTCGTCCGTCCTCGCCGCCGACCCGGCCCTCGTCGTCGCCGTCGGTGACGCCGCGCTGTCCGCCGTCGCGCGACGGACGCCCGAAGTCCCGATCCTCGGGGTCGACGCCGCTCGCGGGTTCCGCCCCGTCCCCCGGGAAGCAGTCGCCGACGCCGTCGAGCACGCCCTGGACGGCCCCGTCGAGACGTGGTCCCTCCCGGTACTGGGGGTGGAGTACGGCGGCGAGGAGGTGGGGCGGGCCGTCGCCGACGTGTCCCTCCTGACCGCCGAAGTCGCTCACATCTCCGAGTACGCGGTCCGGGCCGACGGCGACCACGTCGCCCGGTTCCGGGCTGACGGCGTCGTCGTCGCGACGCCCGCCGGCTCTCCGGGGTACGCCCGGCGCGTGGGCTGTCCGGTCGTCGCATCGGGGACGGGCGTCGGTGCCGTCGCGCCCATCGCGCCATTCGCGACGGATCCGGACCACTGGGTCCTCCCCCTCGACGACGTCCGCCTGACGGTCGAACGCGACGAGACGG
>CAZMGU010000221.1:0-2631 GCA_964565905.1 uncultured Halobacteriales archaeon | reverse complement strand
CGGACCTGGGCGCTCCCCTCGCTGCTGATGGTCCTGGAGAACAACACCCACCGGGCCTACCCGCAGGACCTGGCGGAGATAGGCCTCGCCGCCGAGGTGGACGACGCAGAGAACACCAACGTCGCGGAGCACCGCACGGTGGCCGCCGTCCTCGCGCGCACGGAGGCCTCCTACGAGGACGCCAAGGCCCGCCTCCAGGCGGTCGCGAAGGCGTTCGGCAAGGACCTGGCGACGCCGGCGACGGACCACCCGACGTTCATCCGGGGCCGCGCCGCCGAGGTGGTGCTGGACGGCGAGTCGGTCGGCGTCGTCGGCGAGGTGCACCCGGAGGTGCTGGTGGAACACGACCTGGAACTGCCGGTGACGGCGTTCGAGTTCCGGCTGGACGCGCTGGAGTAACGGTCTGGCCGGATTCGGCCCCTCGCCGGTCTACAGCAACCCGTCTTCCTTCGCGAGCAACAGTCCCTCGATAGTGAGGTCGTTGGCCGGCTGTTCCCGGGCGACCGCCAGCGCCTCGTCCATGGGGATTCGCTCGACGGAGAGGAACTCGCCGTCGTCGAGGCTCCGTTCGCCGGGGGCAAGTCCGTCCGCGTAGACGATGCCGCGCTCGTGTCGCATCACGCTCGTCTCCAGGGCGAACCGCTGGATCAGGGTCGTCTCGTCGGGTACGTACCCGGTCTCTTCCCGGAGTTCCCGGGCCGCCGCGCTCTCGTAGCTCTCGCCGCCCTCGCGGGGGACCGTCCCGTCGGCGTGGCACTCCCCGTCCGTGTGGGCTTCGACGGTGCCGGCCGGGAGTTCGCGGTGGGTCTCCCCGGCCACCGGGCGATACTGGTTCACGAAGAGGACGTCGCCGTCGACCGTCGCGACCACGACGACCGCCGGCGCGAACTCGACCCAGTCGTAGCGCCCGTCGGTTCCGTCCGGGCGCTCGACTATGTCGTAGCCGTGGGTCACGCGCCCGTCGTCGTCGGTCACGTGGGACTCGCGGACCGGCCACTCGTCGGCTGGCATGGGCGAGCGCTCGCGTGGCCCGAGAATGAACGTTTCGGTGGGGTGCTCGCCTCCCGGACCGACAAGGCCTATAACGACGCCTCGTCATCGTCACCCCATGACCGAGGAGTCCGCACTCGAACGGTTCTCGCGGAAGGGCCGCCGCGTCATGATAGTCCTGGCCCTGCTACTGGTGGTGATAGCGGGCGGCGGCATCTGGATCGCGCTGGCGTACGAACCGCTGCGCGCGGTGGCGTACGTCGTCGTCGCGTCGGTGCTGGCCGGTGCGCTGTTCCCGCGAATGATCTGAGGGTCGAAACGGGACAGTCACGCCCGCACGGTCCGGTCAGCGCCGGACTGGTGGATCGTGGGGACCGGAGAACTCTTGGTGAACTGCGCTGTTCCGTGGAACGTGACCGACGACGTCGACGAGGCGGAACTGGGGCGTCTGATGGAGCGCGTGGGCCGGCGCTCCACCGCGGTGACCGTGGCGACGCTCGGCGTCCCCGTCGCCATCGGCGGTGGCGTCTACCACGTGGTCGGGTCGTGGCTCTTCACGTTCGTGGCGGCTTCGGCCGCGTACGTGGCACTGATAGCCCGGTTCTTCGTGATAGAGTCCCATGCGGAGTACGTCACCGACAGACCGGTCGACGCGGTCCGCGAGGAGTTCACCGACGAACGACCGCCGCTCCTCTACGCCTACTGGTGCGGCGCGGACGAAGTGATCGTCCACGAGGACTCGGTCGAGTTCGACCACGGGACGGACGACCCGTCGGACAACCCCTGTTACCGGGTGGCCGACCGTTCGGACGAGTTCGTCGACGGTCTCACGTACACGCGAGACGAGCGACTGTTCTCCTGGACGGTGCGCTTTGCGGGCGACGCGGACGGCACGCGCGTGTTCCTCACGGGGCGGCCGAGCGGGAGGGACAGCGCGGCGACCATCGCGAGTCGGTACCTCGCGGGTTCGATCGAAGTCGAGGCGATGGGCCTGATGGGCTACCGACACGTCGGGGGCTCGACCACCGTCGGACTGCGCAGGAACCGGCATCGGTAGCGTCGTTCGCGCTGCCGGGGGAGTTAGGGACGCGCCGCAGGTCACTCCAGGTCCGCGCCGACGGCGTCCTCGACGCTATCGAAGCCGTCGCGGTCGAGCAGTTCCAGGAGTCCCCGGTTGATCTCCCGGGCGATGGACGGGCCGCGGTAGATCAGGCCGGTGTACAGTTCGACGACGGAGGCGCCGGCGCGTATCTTCCGGTAGGCCCCCTCCGCCGTGGAGACGCCGCCGACGCCCACGACGGGGACGTCGACGCGTTCGGCGCAGAAGCGGACCATCTGGGTCGCCTCGTCCTCGATGGGCTTGCCGGAGAGGCCGCCCCCTTCGGCCCGGTTGGAACTTCTGAGCGAGGCGGGTCGCTCCGTCGTCGTGTTGACCGCGACGACGCCGTCGAGGCCGAGTTCCTCGACCAGGTCCAGGGCGTCCTCGGCCGCGGGGTCGGGGAGGTCCGGGGAGAGTTTCACGAGCAGTGGGGCGGCGCCGGCGTCCACGAGTTTGCCGAGGATAGCCTCCATCGCGTCCCGGTTCTGCAGTTCCTCGAACCCCTGGGAGTTCGGGCAGGAGACGTTGACGACGAAGAAGTC
>CAZMGU010000220.1:0-2633 GCA_964565905.1 uncultured Halobacteriales archaeon | reverse complement strand
CGAGGCCGACCTCGAACCCGTCGCGGACCCGGACGAGCGGGAGCGCTACGCCCGCGAGGCCGAGCGGATGGCGGAGCGGTACGACCCAGACGACGAGGTGTGAGTGGCCACCCGGTCCGCCCGTACGCGGGGGCCGACCCCCGCCCGGACCCCGGGAGCTATTTATTGCGCCGCTGACGCGAATCCACGAAAGGTTATAGGTGGGCGGGGATAATGCGGCGCGTATGGCTGCTATCGAACTCGACGGGCTACACAAACGGTTCGGGGGCGTGACCGCGCTCGAGAACGTGGACCTCACTGTCGAGGAAGGGGAGATATACGGCTTCCTCGGCCCGAACGGGGCGGGGAAGTCGACGACCATCAACGTCCTGCTGGACTTCGTCCGCCCGACCGGCGGGACGGCGCGGGTCCTCGGACGCGACGTCCGCGAGGAGTCGACCGAGATCCGGGAACGGACCGGCGTGTTGCCGGAGGGGTACGACGTGTACGACCGCCTGACCGGGTTCCAGCACCTCGAGTTCGTCATCGAGTCGAAGGAGGCGTACGACGACCCGTCGGAACTGCTGGAACGCGTGGGCCTCGACGAGGAGGACGCCAGCAGGAAGGCCGGCGGCTACTCGAAGGGGATGCAACAGCGCCTCGTGCTCGCGATGGCGCTGGTCGGCGAACCGGACCTGCTCATCCTGGACGAACCGTCCTCGGGGCTCGACCCCAACGGCGCACGGATGATGCGCGAGATAGTGCGCGAGGAGAACGAGCGCGGCGCGACCGTCTTCTTCTCCTCGCACATCCTCGGCCAGGTCGAGTCGGTCTGCGACCGCGTCGGGATCATCCAGGACGGACAGCTGATCGCCGAGGACTCCATCGACGACCTGCAGGAGGCGACCGACGTGGAGACGACGCTGACGGTCGAGGTGGACGACGCGACCGACGACGTGCTCGCCGCCGTCCGCGCCGTCGACGGCGTCACCGGCGTCGAGCGCTCGGGCGACGACCTCACCGTCACCTGCTCCGACGACATCAAGATGGCCGTGCTGAACGCCATCGAGGACGCCGGCGGCGAGGTCGAGGACTTCGACACCCACGAACCGTCGCTGGAGGAACTGTTCGCCGCCTACACGGACGGCTCCGGGGACCAGCCCTCACAGTCGGCGGTCGCGGAAGCGGAGGGTGACGCATGAGCTGGGACGTCGTCGCCAAGAAGGAGTTCCGCGACGCGCTGCGCTCGAAGGGATTCTGGTTCCTCTCGGCCGTGTTCACGGTCTTCTTCGTCGTCCCGTCCGTCGGCGTGCTGTTCTTCGACGACCAGTTCAGTTCGCAGATACAGGAGGTGGGGATGCAGTTGCTCATCTCCAGTCTCTACGTCGAGATCGTCAGGTGGGTGTTGCCGCTGGTCGCCATCTTCGCCGGCTACGCGGCCATCAGCAAGGAGCGTACCAGCGGGTCCCTGAAGCTCCTCCTCTCGCTCCCCCACTCCCGCCGTGACGTGATAATCGGGAAGGTGGTCGGCCGATGCGGCGTCGTCGGCGTGGCGCTCGGGATCGCGTTCCTGATCAACGGACTGTTCCTGCTCGCGTCGCGGTTCACGTTCGAGGCCGGCCTGTACATCACTTTCGCCCTGTTCTCGCTGGTGTTCGCCCTCGTCATCGTGGCGGTGGCCGTCAGCATCTCCGGTTCGGTGAAGAACAGCCTCTTCTCCATCGTCGGCAACATGACGTTCTTCGCCGTGATCACCGTCTTCTGGAACCTGTTCGCGAACGGGTTCGGCACCCTGCTCCGGGACTACGCCGGCTTCACCGGCGCGGGGAACTGGAACCTCGTCCTGTTCCTGAAGCTGCTGAACCCCTCGCAGGCGTACAAGACGCTGATGAACTCGATGGTCGGTGAGGGCTCCGAGACCGCACGCCTCGCCCGGTACAGCATGTTCAGCGGCAACAGCAACGCCACGCAGAAGTCGACTATCTGTGGCGACGTGCTGGGCGGGTCACCGAACACGACCCAGAGCCTCCTCGGCCAGCAGACGGCGTGCCAGGAGAGCGCCCAGGCGCTCCCCATCTACTTCTCCGACGGGGCGACGATGTTCTACATCCTGCTCTGGATCGGGGTCGCGGCCGCGCTGAGCTACTACACGTTCAACCGCGCCGACCTGTAGGCCGCGCTCTCCGGCTCTCGATTTCTTTCAATCTAGGCCACGCATCTGGTGATCGGGAGAGGCGAACTGTTCGCTCCGGTCGCTGACGCAACCACTTCGAAAGTCCTCGGCGCGCTCTGCACGAGTCGTCGTCTCTAACGACAACTGAATGCCCTCGGCCCGCCCCAGAGACGAAATGAATAACGACAACTGACAGCCCTCGGCCCGCTCGCGGTCGTTCAGCGGGATACGCTCGTTGCACTCGCGTAGTGCCCGCTGAACGACTGCCTTCCAGCGCGACCGGGCCTCGCCCTTTCAGTCCTCCGAGGACAGCGTCGTTCGCGCGGCCTCGCTCCGCTCGGCCCGCGCTCACGAATCGGTCCACCTCTCCTCCCCGGTCGCGCCGGACGTTGGCGCGACCGCTTCCTTCCGCAACCGCCCGCCGTCGGCCGGGAGCGCGGCCGAACCCCTCGCGGGTGAGGACGCGCGACCCGCCGGAAGA
>CAZMGU010000219.1:0-2719 GCA_964565905.1 uncultured Halobacteriales archaeon | reverse complement strand
CTGGAGAACATCGAGTACGAACCCGAGCAGTTCCCCGGCCTCGTCTACCGCCTCGACGACCCCGACGTCGTCGCCTTGCTGTTCGGCTCCGGGAAACTCGTCATCACCGGCGGGAAGAAACCCGTCGACGCCGAGGAGGCCGTCGACAAGATCGTCTCGCGACTCGAGGAACTCGGCCTGCTGGAGTAGTCGCCGTCGAGGGCGACGCGCCTTCTCTGCTGCCCCTCGCCAGCGGTGCTACCGGCCGACGCTCCGGCTACAGGTCGCGCGAGTTCCCGAGGTAGCGCAGCGATCCGCCGCAGTCGGGACAGGTGCGGCCGTCGGGGTCGGTGGTTCGAGTGCCACAGGCTGGACACTCGTACTGGTCTGACTCTGGAACGGACACGTTCGGTCGCATACGATGGATACTCGTTTCCGATCGGCGTTGATAAGCGCTACCCTAGCACTCATGATACAGTTTTACCCAACGTTCGTCCAGAACGGTGACGGCGTGCGGTTTTCGCCGACTCCTTCTTGAGTACGTCTCGTGATACCGGATGGCACTGTACGTTCGATCGAGTATTCGGATCCTAACTCGACGGGTAGGTACCGAATTCTTAGGTGAAACCCGAACGCAGGATCCGCTGGCCATGACCGAATACGTCTGTCAGCGCTGCGGCCGCGAGACCGAACGAAGCGCCCTCTGCGTGACCTGTCCCGAGTGCGGGGGTCCCCTTCGCTCGCCACGGACCCAGCGAGGCTGACGACGGCCGCCGGAATGACAGGCTACAAGCCGGGGGGCCGTGAAGCGCGCCCATGCTCACGCAGACCGTCTCCCCGCTCCTCCAGGCGGGGCCCTCCCTGACCGGACAGGGGCTCGTCGCCGTCCTCGGTACGATACTGCTCGGGTGGGCGTTCTACGCCGTGACGCTCCACCTGGCGGCCACGTTCTTCGTCGGTGACGTCCCGACCCAGCCGGCGGCCGCGGCGGCGATCGTCCCGGCGGTCGTCTCCCTGTTGCTCGGCCAGTACGGACTGAGCGGGCGGACGCTCGTCTCGCCGGGCGTCGACTTCGTCATCGCCCTCGTCGCTATCCTCGGCGCGGACGCGCTCGCCATCGGCTACGCCTACGAACTCGACTGGAAGCCCGCCGCCATCGTCGCCGTCCTGCACTTCGCGTTCGCCGTGGCGCTCGTCATCCCGCTGAACAACATCTTCGGGTTCGTCTGACCGGGGGACGGCGGGCAGTATCTTCAACTATCTCCGGGAGAGTGACGGGATATGCGCCTCGCGCCGCTCGCTCTCGTCGCCCTCCTCCTCCTCGCCGGCTGTGGCGGTCTCGGGGACGGGACGCCGCCGACCGACGTCCGGACGACCGAAATCACCGCGGAGACGCCGACCGGTCCGGAGACGACCGGCGACGCTCCGGACACGCCGGCTGACGCCTCCACTCCGACGGCCACGCCGACCGACACGCCGACTGCGACCGGCACGCCGACGGCGCTCGATCCGTCGACCGGGTCGCTGTCCGACGACAACCCCTGGGACCGGAAGGTGATACCCGTGGCCGTCAACGACACCGTCGACGACGGCCGCGACACGACGGCCATCGTCCGGCGTGCGCTCGCGTACTGGAACGCCAACGTGGAGCGGTACACCGACTACGCGCTCCGGTTCGAGTTGACCGACGACCGCGAGGACGCCCGGATATCCGTCCGGTTCGTCGAGCGGATCGACGAGTGCGACGGGCCCGCGAACGACACCGCCGGCTGCGCTCGCCTCCTCGAACCCGACCAGCAGCCCAGAGACCTCGAGGTCGCCAGGGTCGAGAGCAACGGGTCGAACGCGGCGGTGCTCGGGACCACCCAGCACGAACTGGGTCACCTGCTCGGCCTGGACCACGAGGACCGCCCGCGCTTCCTGATGGCCCAGGACAGCGACGAGCCGATCCCGGACGCCAGCGAGCGCGCCAACCCGTGGTACGGCGACGTCGTCCGCGTCGCCGTCGACTCGGAGTCGATAGACGGCGACCCGTCGACCGTCGAAGACCAGGTGAACCACGCTATCGAGTTCTACGACGACGGGGCCCGGGGGACCGTCCCCGAGAACGTCACCGTCCGGCGGACGGACAGCCAGCGGACCGCCGAGGTGCTCGTCACGAGCGACCCGGCCACCTGCGACGTCGACGGCGGGTCGCAGATATCGCTCCAGGGTCGCAACAGCGACGGCGACCGGGCGCTGGAGGCCCACACCGGAGCCACCGTCTGCCTCGACGTGGACGCGCAGGCCGTCGGCTGGCACGTCGGCTACTGGCTCGGGACGGCGTTCGGACTCGGTGGCGGGGAGCGAGCGCCGGCGTTCCGCGACGCCAGTTACGAGGAACGGCGGAGCGACTGGTGGCGGTGAGCAGTCCCGGCTGCTCGGCCCCAGTGATGAGTACCCAGTCGACAGTAAGCATACCGCGCGAATGGAGTGAGCACCGAAAGACGCGTCGCGTCTTTCGAGCCGCTGGAAAATCGAAGATTTTCCGCATGACGAGAGACACTTCGTGTCTCTCGAACCACTCCGTTCGCAAGCTCACGGAGACGCGGTTTCACCGAGAGCGCGCCGAAGGCGCGACTCTCGGGAAGTTTGGAGACTAAAGTTTGCAAGGAGTGGTTCCCGCAGCGAACGAAGTGAGCGAGGAAACCCGACGAAGTAAAGTTTAGTCGCTAGTTGGCCAGGATGTGCGCCGGGAGGT
>CAZMGU010000218.1:0-2734 GCA_964565905.1 uncultured Halobacteriales archaeon | reverse complement strand
GAACTCGACGGCTACCCGGTCGGTCTGTACGCCGCCGTCGTCGCGGCCGGCGTCGTCACGTTCCTCCTGCTACCCGGGTTCAACTACGTCATCGAACTCGCGGAGAGCGCGGCGGCCCTGGTCTAGGCGCGTTCGTACACGAGCAGGCCGCCCTGCTCCCGTTTCTCCACTCGTCCGTCGGCCTCGAGGACGTCGAGGTGACCGACGGCCTCGCTCATCCCCGAGAACTGCTCGGTCGCAGGCAGGTCACCGAACAGGCCCTCCATCACGTCCACCGGCGACGTCGGGCCGTCGAGGAGTTCTATCACCGCTTCCGACCGTTCGTCGTGTTCCGCCAGGATGGCGTCGATGCGAGCGGCCGGGTCGGGGACCGGTTCCCGGTGACCGGGGAGGAACCGGTCGAACGACGCCGCCCGGAGTTGCGCCAGCGAGACGTCGTACGCGGCAGAACGCGCGGACGACGCCCACCGGGCTCGGCCGGTGGCTGGAGGAACGGGTTCGGCGTGATGTCGGCGAGGACGTTGTCGCCGACGAGCGCGGTGCGCTCACCGCCGTCGTCGAAGGCGTAGATCAGTTCTCCCGGTGCGTGGCCCGCGACGGCGTCGACCGTCACCCGCTCGTCGTCCACGGTGACGTCGTCGCCGGCGTCGAGCGTCCGGTCGACGTCGACGCTCGTGGCGTAGGCGAGGAACGCCTCGGGGAGCGCCGTCACCGTCTCGGCGGTTTCGCGGGCCATCCCGCACCGCTCGAAGAAGTCGACGAAGTAGGCCTGCTCGTCGTCGAGTCGGCCCGGAAAGTCCGCCGTGACGTCGGCCGCGGGCGCACTCGCGAGCACCCGCGCTTCCCGCTCGCGGAACCGGTGGGCGATACCGAAGTGGTCCGGGTGTGGGTGGGTGACCAGCACCCGTTCGACGTCGTCGGGAGCGAGTTCGCGCTCCTCCAGCGCCGCCAGCAGGGTCGCCCAGGCTTCCTCGCTGTCCGGGCCCGGGTCGACGATGGTCCGTCCGGCGAGGTAGGCGTTGACCGGGCCGACTTGGAACGGCGTCGGGACGGAGAGGCGACTGAACACGATCGCCCTTGTCGCGGTGGCAGGTTAACAGTTCGCACGCTCCGGAAAGTCGCGGTTCGTGACGGGTCCCCGACCGTCGACTCCCCGGTGGCGTTTCGCGACCGTCCGCGTTTCTGTCGAACCGGATGAGGCAGTCCGCACGAGGTGGGCACGCGTCCACTACCTGGGTCGGAAACGACCCGAACCGGCACAAGAGATATATCCGTCCCCGTCCAAAGGACAGATATGAACCGGCACTTCGAGGACGCACGGTACTACCTGAAGCGCGCGGGAGAGACGGCGACGAAGGGCGTCGCCGAGGAACTGGCCCCCGTCGCCGAGCGGTTCCGGGAACTGACCGGTCGGGAGGCGGAACCCGAACCGGACCGACTCGACGCCGTGCGGGCGGAACTCCGCGAGGTACAGGCGAAGGCCGAGGGCGAGGCCCGCGAGGCCATCGCGGACGCCCGCGAGAAGATAGGCGAGTACCGCGAGCGCCAGACCGCCTGAGTCACGACGCCGTTCGTCCGGCGACACCGACTGACGCTGGCTTCGCCGGGCCGTCGACGGGGGGCGTTCCCCGGGTCCGGACCCGCTTTTCCGCCGTCCCGACCGAAACCTGTCTCGCGAGAGTAACGACTTTGACCCACCGGGACGAGCGTTCACGTATGCGCCTCGAACCCGACCGGTCCCTCCGCCTGCGAATGGTGCTCGCCATGGGCGGGATGGCGCTGCTGTACGCCGCCGTCGTCGGCGTCGCGGCGGTCTGGGCGTCGTCGGAGTTCGGTACCGGTGGCGTCGCGGTCGTCGCGGCCGTGACTGTCCTGCTCGTCGGCCTCCAGTACCGCTACGCGCCGACCGCGGCGCTGGAGGCCCTCGACGCCTCCCGCGTCGACGAGTCGGACTACCCGGACCTCCACGCCCGCGTGGGCCGTCTCGCGAACCAGGTCGGTATCCCGAAACCCGACGTTGCCGTCGCGCCACAGGCCACGCTCAACGCGTTCGCCACCGCTCGCGGACGCGACGACGCCGTCGTCGCCGTTACCGAGGGCCTCCTCGACGCAGTCGACGACGAGGAACTGGACGCCGTGCTTGCCCACGAGATAGCCCACGTCGAACACCGGGACGCGCTGGTGATGTCCGTCGTCACCGTGCTCGTCGCGGTCGGTGCCGGCGTGGTCCGGAACTTCTGGTGGTTCGGCGACGGCGGCGGCGACGGTGGCGGCGGTGGCGACGGTGGGATGCCCTGGGTCTGGGCGTTCGTCGCCGCCTCCTTCCTCGCGTGGGTCGGTGGCTACCTGCTGTCGCGGGCGATCAGTCGCCACCGCGAGTTCGCCGCCGACCGCGGTGCCGTCGCGATGACGGGCGACCCCGGTGCGATGGCCGCCGCCGTCCGGACCATCTCGCTCGCCGTCGACGACCCGCCCGAGGACGACCTCCGGGAACACGCCCAGTTGAACGCCCTCTACATCGTCCCGACCGACTCCGATTCCCGGTTGCTCGACCTGATGGGGACCCACCCCGACCCGGAGACGCGCATCGAACGACTGCGTGCGATGGAAGCCGACGGCTGAGGCCGGTGGCCCGGAAGGCAATTCTTAAGTCCGGCGCTCGAAAAGTCGAAGACGCCTCGGGTTGGTGATCTAGTCCGGTTATGATACCTCCTTCACACGGAGGAAGTCGGCG
>CAZMGU010000217.1:0-2735 GCA_964565905.1 uncultured Halobacteriales archaeon | reverse complement strand
TCGTCAAGACCGCCTACAGCGGCACGCCCGAGACGTTCGAGCGCGTCGTCGAGTCCACCGCCCTCCCGGTGGTCATCGCCGGCGGGTCGAAGGGCACCGACGAGGAGACCCTGGAGATGGTCGGCGGAGCCATGGACGCCGGTGCTGCGGGCGTCTCGATGGGGCGCTCCATCTTCCAGCACGAGGACCCGGAGAAGATAACGAGTGCCGTCGCGCGCGTCGTCCACGACGACGTCGACGCCGCCGACGCCCTCCGCGACGTCGGGCTAACGGTCGAGGCCTGAGAGTCCCCACGCAACCCAGAACGTTATCGCTCGTACGCCCACGAGCACCAGCAGCGCCAGGCCACCGAATCCGGCCAGGAGAACCCCGAGGAGGGGCACCTCTAGCTGGTCGCCCGACCCCCAGGGACGGAGCGCGTAGACGGAGAGCGACGACGCGAGAAAGAGCGCCGCAAAGCCCCGTTCGAGGACGCGACTCGTGCCGAGATACCGAACCGCGACCGTCGAACCGGCGTCCCCCGCCCGATCCCCGTGGCGTGGATGCGCGAACCACTCCCACGCGCCGTGGACGAGGACGACCGCGGCGAGCGCGACGACGAGAGCGATCGATTCGTAGAGACCGGACGCGACGAGCGAACGCGGGAGGACGCCGACGCCCGCCGAGAGAGCGGTGACAGACACGATCGCGACGACTATCGTCTCGGCGAGGACGAACGCCAGGTCGACGGGGTCGCGCCGACCGACCGCCACGTACCAGGGCCACACGGGCGAACGCTCTCGGCAACCCGACAAGAAACCACCGGCGGCCGACTGCTCGCGAACCGCCGGTCAGCGACGCCGCAGGAGCGAGGACACCCGTCCGGCGAGCGAGTCCGACGCGTCGCTCTCGCCGTCCGCCTCGTCCGCGTCACCGTCCGCGTCCGGAACCGACTCGTCCTCGTCCGGAACCGGCTCGCTCTCTTCCGGTTGCGGGCGGTCCGTCGTCGGCCGCTCGGGCGGCTCGGACGGCTGGGGTGGCTCCGGCATCCGCTCGATGCCCGGAACCGCCGGTCCGTCGTCGACCGCCGAGTCGGGGTCGCCCCCGTCCGCGGAGATGGCGCGGACGATCTCCTCCGCGGGGTCGTAGTCGCCGACGGCCGGACCGTCGTCGTCCGGGGCGGGGCCGTCGTCACCGGGGTCGTCGAGGGTGGAATCGGCAGGGAGGGGGTCGTCGGACATCGGGTCGGGCGAGTCGGGTCGGTCGGGCGTCGGCCGGTCATCCACTGGACCTCCAGTCGCCGGTTCGCTGGAATTCGGTTCAGCGGACTCCGGTTCAGCGGACTTCGGTTCACCAGCCGTCGCCCGTTCGGCCGTCGATTCCCCGTCCGCAGCCACCGCTCCCTCCGGCTGTGACGCCGCCGCCGCGCCGACGTCGGCGTCGCCCGCGCCGGGGAACGTCCACCCCTCGGCTTCGAGCGCCTCCTTCGAGGGCGTCGACCCCGACGGGGAGTCGCGCCGGTCGGCGGCGGCCGGTTCGCCCGCGGACTGTTCGCCCGCGGATGGGTCGTCGGCCGATTCGCCGCCGGATATCTCGTCCTCCGCGCCCTCCCCGGTCACCGATTCGACGAGCGCGTCCGCGGCCTCCGCGTACGCCAGCGCGGCCTCGCTGTCCGGTCGCCGTTCGACGACGGGCGTTCCGACGTCCTGGGACTCCTGTATCGTCGCGTCCTGGGGAACCGTACAGAGCAACTCGACTTCGAGGAACTCCGAGAGGCGCGCCGACCCGGGCGAGGACCCGGTGCCGCCGTGCGTGATGACGACGCCCCGGACGCGGCCGCCGTTTCGCTCGACGATCTGGCGCGTCTTCTCCGTGTCGCGGACGGAGGCGACGCGCGGCGTCGAGACGAGTATCGTCTCGTCTGCGGCCGCCATGGCGGTCGTCGTGGCGCTGTTGACGCCGGCACCGGTGTCGAGGACGACGACGTCGAACCAGTTCGAGAGCTCCTCGACGACTTCGGGGAGTCGGCTCACGTCGACCGATCCGAGCGCGTCGAGCGAGGTACCGCTCGGCGCGACCGATGCACCGCCGGGGGCGTCGTACACCGCGTCCGCGACGGGTACGTCGCCGGCGAGGACGTCGTGCATCGACGGGTCGGCCTCCTCGTCGAACGGGAGCGTGAGGAAGTCGACGACGTTGGCCATCGCCAGGTCGAGTTCGACGACGACGACGTCCAGGTCCCGGGCGGCGAGTGCAGTCCCGAGATTGATACTCGTCGTCGTCTTGCCGACGCCACCCTTGGCGCTAGCCACGGCGAAGACCCTACTATTCGGCATCTTCGTGGACATTGAGTGAGCACCACCGTAATCGTTACGCCAAATATCAATCCCGATACTATCGGCCCCGTCGACCGGGCTGCCGTCGCTGTCCGAGTAGCAGGGCGGGGACACTGTTTTGCCCTGGACCGCCGTGTCCACGGGTATGGGACGTGCAACGTACGACTTCGACGGCGAGACGGTGATCGTCACCGGCGGGAGTTCGGGAATCGGGCGCGCGACGGCCATCGAGTTCGGGAACGCGGGGGCGACGGTGGTCGTCGCGGACGTCCGGGAGGACCCGAAGGACGTCGACGCTGACGTCCCGACCCACGAGGCCATCGAGGAGGCGGGTGGCCGCGCGGAGTTCGTCCGGACGGACGTCTCCGACCCGGACCAGGTCGAGAGCGTCGTCGAGGCGGCCCGCGAGTTCGGCGGCGT
>CAZMGU010000216.1:0-2766 GCA_964565905.1 uncultured Halobacteriales archaeon | reverse complement strand
TCGGCTTCAACCCCGAGCGCGACGGCGAGCGCAAGCGCATCACCGTCCGCGGCCGTCAGGTCAGCGACGCGACGGCACAGATCAACGCCCGCATCGCCGAGCGCGGCGACGAGGACGTCGCCGACCTGCTGGGCGACGACGAGTAACGTGGCCGACCGGTTGCCGAGCGACCACGACGCGGTCGAGACACACCGCGCGACCGTCACGCAGGTCGGTCGCACCGGCCGCCCGCAGGTCGAACTCCTCGACGACGTCCCCCTCGACGAGGACGAGGTTGTCCGGGTCGCGCTCGACGGCGAGGCCTATCACGGCCGCGTCGAGACGACGCTTGACGGCCAGCGCGTGATCCGCCGGGTCGTCGACAACGCCCGACTCGCCCGCGAGGGCGACGGCGAGAACAGACTGGTCGAGTGGTTCGGCGACCTCGCCGTCGAGTTCGGCGGGTCCGTCCACCTCGACGTGGTCACCGAGGGGTACAAGTACGGCCTCCGGACGCCGGGGGACCGCGTGGTCTACTCGGCCACCGACGCGCCGGACTCGTCGCTGGCTGACATCGCCCGCGACCTCGAGGGCTGACCGTCCACTCGCCGACCGGCACGCGCCGTCGTCGACCGCGAGTTGCGTTCTCTCCTTTGATACTGGCGCGAAACGCTCAAGATTACACCCGCAGTACGTCCTCCAACGACCAGGATGTCGGAGTCTATCATCGCGGATTTCGTCGGCAAGTTCAACGCTGAGGTCCTGACGCGCGCCGAACCCCTCAAGGGGCGCGTCCTCCTCAGTCGGAAGCGACTGGTACTCGCCGCGAAGGAGGACGACAAGTTGACGATTCCGCTGTCCGCCGTCTTCGACATCGCCGTCGGTCACGTCCCGCCGGGCCTCGGCGACTTCTTCGACTCGACGGTGACCATCGCCTTCGAGCGCGACGGCTCGCGCCACGTCGCCGCCATCGAGGCGGAGGACGACAAGATATCGAAGTTCTCGACGGTGCTGTTCAAGGCCATCCTCAACGGCACGGAGACGACCGTCAAGGAACGCGCCCGCGTCGGCGGCCGCGTCACGGACGAGGCGTTCGAAACTGCGAAACTGTTTCTCACGCCGCGCGCAGTGGAGTTCCGGAAACCCGACGGCTCCTTCACCGTCGACCTGAAGACTGTCACCGACTTCGAGCGGACCACCCGCGAGGTGTCCGGTTCGGATCGCCCGATGCTCACCTTCCGGCACATGATGGACGGGACGGCGGTCACGACGGAGGCCGCGCTCCCCTCGCCCCGCAAGACGTCCATCCTCGGGCGGTTCATCCGCCTGGAGTACAGCGACCTCATGGAGGAGATTCAGGACGTCGAACTCACCGACGACAAGAAGGAGATACTCGTCGCGATGTACTCCACCGGCGACATGGAGGGGATGCCGCTGGCCAACGTCGTCAGCGCCGAGGCCTCACAGGTGACGATGATCGTCCAAGAACTCGCAGAGGACGGCCTCCTCCAGGACGCCAGCGACGGCCCGACGCTCACCCCCATGGGCGAGATCGTCGCCAGCCGTCACCTGGAGGACGTCAATAGCTAACGACCTTTTTTCGTGGGGGAATCGCGCTCGCCTCCGGCGAGCGCTCAACCCCCCCACAAAAAACGTCGATGAAAAAAGGCCGGTCGCTCACTCCGTTCGCGACCGGTGAAACCGCTCGCCGTCGGCGAGCGGTATGCTCGTCGCTACCCCACCGCGGTGTTGGGTCTACGTCGCCTTTCGAAGCGTCCACACCTGCACCTCGTCGCCGTCCTCGATGGGCTGGCCGTCGAAGCCGCCGGCCACGTCCCACGACTCGAACGGCGAGCGGCGGGCCAGGAGTTCCAGTTCGCGCTTCGGGAGCAGTTTGATCCGGAGCGTCTCCGCGAACACCTCCTCGCCGTCGCCGTGGAGTTCGTTCCGGACCCCGACGACCTGTTCGACCTCGTCGAGGAAGTCGGTGCGCGTCCGGAAGGTGTGGGGCTCGCCCCGGTAGTCGACGTCCCGGGTCTGCCACTCGCCGTACTCCTCGCAGATCAGGTCGAAGTCGGGGACGAAGACGTCGAAGACGAACTCGCCGCCCGGGGCGAGGGCGTCGTAGACGGATTCGAGAGCGGACAGCTGGTCTTCCACCCCGGTGAGGTGCTGGAACGCGTTGAACGGGCAGTAGACGAGGTCGTACTCCCGGTCGCCGTCGAAGTCGGTCATATCTGCTCGCCGGACGGCGGCGTCGAGGCCCTCCTCGTCGGCTTTCCCTCTCAGCACGTCCAGTACGTCGGCGGACAGGTCGATACCGTCGACGTCGACGCCCTCGCGGAGCAGTTCGAGGTACACCCGGCCAGTGCCGCAGGCGAGTTCGAGGGCCGGGCCGTCGACGGCCAGGGCCCGCTCGCGGTAGAAGGCGGCGTCGTCGCGGTCCTGTGCGGCCACCTGCGTGTCGTAGAACCGGGCCGCTTCGCCCCGGTAGCCGTGATCTTCGTCGGTCACGGCTGGAAACTCGCGGACCGCGTAGAAAGGCGTTCTCCGACAGTGGGGCGGCGTGGCACGCGCGTCAGCGCGCCGGATCGGCCGACCGGTCCGTTCGCTACTGGTCCGCCATCGAGTCGCTCGCGATGGAGCGGCCGCGCGCTTCGAGTTGAACCTCCCGCCGGGTCCGGACCTCCTCGAGGATGCCGTACTCCACGAGTCGGTCGAGTATCTCCTCGACCTGGTCGACGTCCATGCCGACGAAGGAGGGGATCTGGAACGGCGAGACGCCGG
>CAZMGU010000215.1:0-2810 GCA_964565905.1 uncultured Halobacteriales archaeon | reverse complement strand
GCCAGCGGGTGGGAGGAACTCGACGACGGGCGCGTCCGCGTCAGCACGGAGGACGAGGACGGCGAGGTGACCGAGTTCAACGCGGACAGGACGCTCGTCGCCGTCGGACGCCGGCCGTTCACCGACGGCCTCGGCCTCGACGCGCTGGGACTGGAACCGGACGAGGACGGGTTCCTCGCGACGGACGAGGAGGCTCGCACGGACCTCGACCACGTCTTCGCCGTCGGCGACGTCGCCGGCGAACCGATGCTCGCGCACAAGGCCTCCGCGGAGGGCGAGGTGGCCGCCGAGGTCATCGCCGGCGAACCGTCGGCGCTGGACTACCAGGCCGTCCCTGCCGCGGTGTTCACCGACCCGGAGATAGGGAGCGTCGGCATGACCGAGGCGGAGGCCGCCGAGGCGGGGTTCGACCCCGTCGTCGGGGAGATGCCCCTGCGGGCCAGCGGCCGGGCGCTCACCCTGGACGAGACAGAGGGGTTCGTCCGTATCGTCGCCGACGGCGAGAGCGAGTTCGTCCTCGGCGCACGGATAGTCGCACCGGAGGCCTCGGAACTGATCGCCGAGGTGGGTCTGGCCATCGAGATGGGGGCCACCCTCGAGGACGTCGCCGCGACGATCCACACCCACCCGACGCTGACCGAGGCGGTCCACGAGGCGGCGATGGCCGCCCGCGGCGAGGCGATACACACCGCGAACCGGTAGCGCCGGTCCGAACGACGCCGAGGACGGCGGTAGCGGTGCGGGTGATCGCCCGTCGCTACGGGTCGGTCCGGAGTTGCTCTCCCGGTACCTGCGCGCGCGAACCGCTTTGACCGGATCTGTCGGACGAGTTATTCCCGCTCGTCGCCCGTTTGCGTCCCTTTCGGGTCGGTTATCTGCTGTTCTGATGTTATTCGAATTCGTTTACGTACCAGTTACCGACGGATAGCGGCAACTATCGCCTATTCACGGGCGACGCCGACAAAGCATATATACCCCGTGACGAAACCGCCGGCAGATTCCAGGCACATGAGTACGGAGCAGTCAACCCGTGGGATGGGGGCCTCGACCATCGTGAGTCGGTCGCCCGGTCTCGCGTACGAACGCATGCGGGAGGTCCGGCAGTCGCACTTCACACAGCCGCTGGCGCGGAAACTGGGCGTCCAGGGCGCGCTCCTCGTCGCCGTCGCGGGGACGCTCGCCCTCGCGATGGGGCTCGGGGGCGGCGCAGGGGGTAGCTCCTCCCGTCACCTCGCGTCGCTCGCGGCGGCCGCCGCGTCGCTCGTCGGCGCGGGCGTCACGGGACACGCCTGCGTCGGCGCGTACCGCCTCCGGTACGAACCGCTGACCGAGCGGGAAGCGCTGGCGCTGCTCACCGTCGAGGACGCCGCCGCGTATCTCGGCATCGTGGCCGGCGGCCTGCTGGTGGCAGGGACCGTCGTGGCCGCCGGCGTCTCGATACTCACCGGTGCCGGACCGGCCGTCGGACCGGTCGCGACCACCCGAGCGGTCACGGTGGGCGTGGCCGTCGGGGCCGCCCTCACGCTGGGCGTCGGGCGCTTCGTCGATGGACGGCTACCCGGCGGGGAGTAGATCCGTCCGGGGGAGCAGACCCGTCCGAGGGGAGCAGGACCGTCCGGGAAGGCGACGGGACGCCCTCGACAGACCGCGATTCTTTTCACGGCGACCGAAGTATCGGGGGGTATGACGACGCTCACGCTGGGGCCCGCCGGAACCTACTCGCACCGGGCCGCCCAGGCGGTGGCCGAGGGCGAGGACATCGAGTTCCTCGAGTCCGTGACGGCCATCGTCGAGGCGGTGGCGGACGGCGAGGCGGACCGCGGGGTCGTCGCCGTCGAGAACAGCATCGAGGGCTCCGTGACGGAGTCGCTCGACGCCTTCGCGGAGTACGACGTGGCGGTGGTCCAGGAGCTTATCACCCCCATCCGCCACGCACTGCTCGCCCAGGACGAGTCGTTCGACACCGTCGCCAGCCACGCGCAGGCGCTGGCCCAGTGCCGGGACTACCTGGAGGCGAACTACCCCGACGCCGACCTGGAGGCGGTGGCCTCCACCGCCCGCGGCGTCGAGCGGGCGCGCGAGGACGACTCCTTCGCGGCCATCGGCCACCCGGCGAACGCGACGGACGGCGAGGAACTCGCCGTGCTCGCCGAGGACATCCAGGACCAGTCCTCGAACGCGACGCGCTTCCTCGTCGTCGCGCCGGCCGAGGAGCGCTCCGAGGCGGGGTCGAAGTCGTCGTTCATCGTCTACCCGGACGTCGACTACCCGGGACTCCTGCTCGAACTGCTCGAACCGTTCGCCGAGCGGGACGTCAACCTCACCCGCGTCGAGTCCCGCCCGAGCGGCGAGCGCCTCGGCGACTACGTCTTCCACGTCGACGTCGCCGCGGGCCTGTACGAGGAGCGGACCCAGGAGGCCCTGGCCGACATCGAGGACATCGCGGAGAAGGGGTGGGTCCGGCGACTCGGATCCTACGACTCGGAGACGGTGCTGGGCTGAGACGGTTTCCTGTCAGCACCCCAACCTTCTACGTGTGCCGGGCGCGTAGCCGGAGGTATGCCAGGGAGCGTCCTGATCACCGGCTGTTCGACCGGCAACGGTCGCGCCATCGCCCGCGCGTTCCTCGGGAGCGACTGGGACGTGTACGCGACGGCGCGCGACCCCGCCGACGTCGAGGGACTGGCGGCCATCGGCGCGGAGACGGAACGGCTGGACGTCACCGACGACGCGGACGTCCGGCGGGCCGTCGAGTGGGCCGTCGCCCACGCCGGCGGCCTCGACTGCCTCGTGAACAACGCCGGCTACGG
>CAZMGU010000214.1:0-2813 GCA_964565905.1 uncultured Halobacteriales archaeon | reverse complement strand
GGCTCGACCCCATCGACTCGCTGGTCGACCTGCGCAGCAAGCACGACGGCGGCGAGACCACGTCCGGCCTCGACGCCTACACTGGCGAAGTCGTCGACATGAACGAGGACGGCGTCGTCGAACCGCTCCGGGTCAAGACCCAGGCCGTCGAGAGCGCGACGGAGGCCGCCGTGATGATCCTCCGCATCGACGACGTCATCGCCGCGGGCGACCTGAAGGGCGGCGGCTCCGACGACGACGAGGACGCCGGCGGCCCCGGCGGCCCCGGCGGCGCGCCCGGCGGAATGGGCGGCGGCATGGGCGGCATGGGTGGCGGCATGGGCGGCATGATGTGAAGTCTGTATAGGTCACATCACTCCACCCCGTCACCGACGTCCGTTCGGATCGGCTCCTGATCGACGTTTTCTTTGGACGACGTATCGACGAGCGACTCTGATATCGGCAGAAACGGCCCCGTAGCGGCCGCTATCGAAGCGTGTGCGGTCGGGGAGAACCGGGCCTCACGCGTCGTCGCTCGGCGGGAAGCGGACCACCGAGAGCCAGAACTCCTGGAACGTCCGGACCGTCTCGATGAACTCGTCGGGGTCGACGGGCTTGGTCAGGTAGGCGTTCGCCTGCAGTTCGTACGACTGGACCACGTCCTCCTGGGCGTCCGAACTCGTCAGGACGACGACGGGGAGATAGTCGAGGTCGGGGTCGCTGCGTATCTCGTCGAGCACTTCGTCGCCGTTCTTCCGGGGGAGGTTCAGGTCGAGGAGGACGACGTCCGGCCGGGGCGCGTCGGCGTGGTCGCCGCGCTGGTAGAGGAAGTCGAGCGCCTCGACGCCGTCGGTCGCGACGTGGAGGGTGTTGGCGATGCCCCCCTCCGCGAACGCCTCCTTCGTGAGGCGGACGTCACCCGGGTTGTCCTCGACGAGCAGGATGTCCGCCGGGTCCGAGGGGCGGGTCGGGTCAGTCACTGTACTGCCCTTTGGCGGGCAGGGTGAATGTAAACGTCGATCCGTTGCCGGGTTCCGACTCGACCCAGATGTCGCCGTCGTGGCGCTCGACGATGCGCTCGCAGAGCGCGAGGCCGATACCGGTTCCGGAGTGGTCGTCGGGGGCGTGGAGGCGCTGGAACACCTCGAAGACGCGGTCGGTCTCCGCCGGTTCGATGCCGATGCCGTCGTCGCTGACCGAGACGTGCCACTCCGATCCGTTGCGCTCGGCGGATATCCGGACCTGTGGCGGGTCGTCGCCGCTGTACTCGACGGCGTTGTCCAGCAGGTTCTGGAACACCTGGCGCAACTGGCCGGCGTCGCCCGCCACCTCCGGGAGCGACTCGACGGTCACCTCGGCGTCGCTCTCGTCGAGACGCACCCGGAGGTCCTCGCGGACGTCGGCGACCACCGCCTCCAGGTCGACGGGTTCGAAGGCGTCGCCGCGCGTGTCGACCCGCGAGTACTCGAGCAGCCCCTCGACCATGTCGCGCATCCGGTCGGCGCCGTCGACGGCGAACTCGATGAACTCGCGCCCGTCCTCGTCGAGTTCGTCGGCGTAGCGGCGCTCGACCATCTGGAGGTAACTGGACACCATCCGCAGGGGCTCCTGCAGGTCGTGGGACGCGGCGTAGGCGAACTGTTCGAGGCGCTCGTTGGACTGTTCGAGTTTGCGCTGGTACTCGCGGCGCTCGGTGACGTCCTGTACCATCATCATGCCGGCGAACACGTCGCCGTCGCTGTCCCTGACGGGCAGCGTGTACGCCAGCCAGTGCCGTTCGTGGAGTTCGAGGTCGAACTCGTTGGTCTCGCCGTCCTCGATGGCGGCCCGGAACCGCGGTTCGAACTGTGCGGCGAGTTCCTCGGGATACCGGTCCCACACGGTCTGGCCGACTATCTCCTCGGCGTCGGTGCCGAGGTCCTCGAGGATCTCCCCGCCGGCGACCGTGTACTCGAGGTCCTCGTCGAACAGGGCGACCGCGCCGTTCGGGAAGTGCTCGACGAGCGTGCGGTAGCGCCGCTCGGACTCCTCTATCTTCCGTCGCTGCTCGTTTCGCTCGGTGACGTCCCGGACCACGCCGACCTCCTTCCGCTCGCCGTCGCCGGCCCCTATCGTCGAGAACGTCGCCTCGGCGGGGACGGTGTCGCCGTCCGCCGTCTCGATGGTCGCCTCCATGGCCGGATTCGTCCCGTCCGCCGCTGCCGTCGTCTGCACCTCCCGCGACCTGTCGATGGCGTCCTCGTCGACGACGAGCGAGGCGTGTGCGCCGACGAGTTCCTCGCGGTCGTAGCCCGTCATCTCCGCGTACGTCTCGTTGACCATCGTGAAGTAGCCGTCCTCGTCCTTCACGTAGATGCCGTCGTTGATCGTCTCCACGATGGTCTCGTACTTCGTCAGTTCCCGCTCGCGCTCCTTGCGCTCGGTGATGTCCTGGGCCATCGTCATCCCGGCGAACACGTCGCCCCCTGTGTCGGTGACGGGGACGGCGCGGACGACCCAGTCGCGGCCGGCGTACGCGACCTCGACCGACCGCTCCTCGCCGTCGAGCACGGCCTCGAACACCGGTTCGAGCGCGTCGACCGTCTCCGCGTTCCACACCTCGTCGAACCGCTTCCCCTCCACGTCCGACGGGTCGATGGGGATGGAGTCGAACCCGTGGCCCGCCGCCAGCGTGTACCGGAGGTCGTGGTCGAACAGCGTCACCAGCCCGTTCGGGAAGTTCTCCGCGAGCGCGCGGTAGCGGCGTTCCGACTCCTCTAGCTGGCGCTCGTGTTCCTTTCGCTCGGTGACGTCGCGGTCGGAGACGATGACGGAGACCACGTCGCCGTCGTCGT
>CAZMGU010000213.1:0-2819 GCA_964565905.1 uncultured Halobacteriales archaeon | reverse complement strand
CGTCGAGGGCCCCGGTCAGGGCGTCCTCGACCTCCGCGCGTAGCTGCAGGAACATACAGACGATTTCGGAGCAGTCGATTTATCGGTGACGATGCGCGCCGGCGCGTCGCCCCATCGTGGGCGACCGGCTTCCGTCCGGGATCAGCCCAGTAGCTGCGGTGCCACGATGATGAAGAGGAAGCTCCCGATCATCGCGATGGAGACGCCGAACGTGACGGCGGTCACGAGTCCCGCCCGGTTCTCCACCGGCAGGCGGGCGACGACGGACTCCGTGCAGACGCGCAGGATGTGTCCCCCGTCGAGCGGATAGGAGGGGACGAGGTTGAACTGCCCGGCGATCAGGTTCACCCAGCCGGTCCAGAACAGCAGGTTCGCGAGCAGGAACACGCCGTCCGCTCCCAGCACGCTCAGTGGTCCGGAGACGGTGAAGAAGTTCTCCGCGATACCGGTGAAGCCGGCGAAGTTGTGCTGGAACCCGAGCGCCGGCGCCGCGAACGGCAGGGCGACGGCGAACCCGACCAGCTGGCCGAACGACAGCGACCCGAACCGGGTGTCCTGGGCCGCGTCGCCGCCGATCAGCTCGAGGAACTCGCTGGCGGGGTACGACCGGATCCCGAAGTCGTCGACCGTGAAGCCGCTCGTCCCGCGGGCGTAGCTGATGCCGAGCAAGGGGTCGGACTGCGAGGACTCCGAGAGCGTGACGCGGTAGGTCTGTCGCTCGCCGTCCGCGTAGGCGGTGACGTTCACCCGGTCACCGGCTTCCGCCCCGGAGATGGCGCGGGCCATGGCCGCGGCCGACGACGTCCGCTGACCGTCGATGGCGGTGATGACGAGGGCCTCCCCTGACGGCGCGCCGGCGTTCGCCAGCGGACCGTCGGCGGCGACGAGCGCGTACCCTCCTATCGGCAGGGTGACGGTCTCGCCGTCGCCGAGCGTGAGTCTCGCGACGGTCCGGTTCTCGACGGACTGGTGGAACTGGGTCGTCGTCCTGACCTCCGTCCCGTTGACCGCCGTGACCGTTCGATTGACTCCGAGCGGGCTCCCCTCGACCGCACCCGTCACGATCACCGACCGGTTCACCGTCCTGACGTCCCCGTTCCGGAGTTCGACGTCGACCGTCTCGTCGGCGGCCTCGAGGCGCCTGTTGAGGTCGCTGGAGTTGGCGACCGGTTGACCGTCGACGCCGGTGATGACGGCACCGGGTCCGATGTCGGCCTCGTCGGCGGGCGAGGCGGGCAGGGCGCCGCCGACGGGGACGCCGCCGACGACGGAGACGGCCCCGACGACGGGGCCGAACAGTAGCGCCAGGCAGAGGAGACCGACCGCGAAGTTGTTGGTGACGCCGGCGACGAACATGCGCGCCTGTGCGCCGCGCTCGGCCGCGGCGACGCCCTCCTCGTCCGGTTCGACGAACGCGCCGATCGGGAGGACGGCGACGCTCGCTATCCCCATCGACGTGATGTCGATGTCCTCGACGCGGCAGAGCAGGCCGTGGCCGCCCTCGTGGACGACCAGCGTGATCACGAAGCCGGTGAGTATCTCCGGCGCGACCGACAGCGGGAGGAAGTCGTTGACCCCCGGGATCACGAGGACGTTTCGGGGCGCGGTCAACTCCGAAGGCTGCGGGTTGAGGAACGAGCCGTAGGCCGACAGGACCACCAGGAGCGCGGACCCGGCCATGACGACGAGCGCGACGCCGAACCCGAGGTTCCCCCAGGCACGCCAGAACCGTCTGGGGGTCGCGAGCCAGCCGAGGAACTCGCGGCCCCGTTTCGTGTGTATCGTCGTGATCGGACCCGACACCTTGACTGAGTCGGGGAGCAGTCCGCGGGCGCGCAACGCCATCGCGACGACCGTGTAAGCGACGAGGCCGACGAGGACCCACGTCAGCGTGCTCACCATTCGTCGTAACCGTGGCGGGGCCCGATAAAGAGGGTTTGGAATGGGCGCTCGGAGTCCCTGCCGTTCTCGGGCGGGACGCCGTCGACGCCGTGAACAACCAGAATGATCCGTCAGTTTTGACAGATCTGGCGGCGGGCCTTTCTGGTTATCGAACGTCGCAGTCGGAGCAAAAGTACCGGCGGTCGAGTCGAACTACGCCTCTCGACGGAACCGCTGGACGACGAACTCCCGGTCGAGTTTCGCGACGAACGGCCCGAGCTGTGGCCCCTCGTCCTCGTCGAACAGGAGGCGGTAGCCGGCGGCGAAGAAGTCCCCGACGTCGACGTCGTGCCGCCGGGCGGCCTCGTATATCTCGCCCTGGATCGCCTCGCCGTCGTGGCCCTCGGCGACGAAGTCGGCCAGGTCGTCGAGGGCGGCCTCGGTGGCGTCGTCGAACTCGGCGTCGGGTATCTCGCCGCGTTTCAGTTCGTAGTCGAACTCGTTGCCGGTGCGGCGGGCCCACTCGGTGGCCAGGTTCACGCGACCCAGCGCGACGTCGACGGCCCACTCCGGGGTGTCGTCGGTGAGGTGCCCCTCCTTGCGGGCGACCCCCTCGCGCAGGTCGGGGTCGTCGAACATCCCGAGGACGGCGGCGAAGGTGTAGGGGATCCTGACCCGGTCGGCGAACCGGTCGGTCAGCAGTTCCTCCACGCGTGCGCGACCCGCGGGGTCGTCCGCGAGGGACTGCCACGGTTCGCCGTCGAGTTCGTCCACGAACGTCTCCGCGACGGTCGGCCTGACCGACAGCGGGTAGGCCCTGTCGGCCAGCGATTCCTCCCGGTCCGAGCCGGACTCCTCGTCGAAGTGGAGGCGTTCGGTCCGGTCGAAGTCGTCGACGAGCTGGTCCAGTCGCTCGACGCTGAAGTCCCGGGCCTTGC
>CAZMGU010000212.1:0-2830 GCA_964565905.1 uncultured Halobacteriales archaeon | reverse complement strand
CGGGGACCGCGGTGCTGGGCGACGGCAACATCGTCCACATCCTCGACGTGGTGACATTATGAGCAAAGGAGAGGGGCGCGAGTTCCGGGAACTGCTCGGCTACATCGAGTCCGAACTCGAGTTCCAGTCCGACTTCTACAACGACGCCTACCTCGACCGGCGGATCACCGCACGCATGCGACGGACGGACAGCGACTCCTACGCGACCTACCAGCGACTGCTCGAACGCGACGAGGGCGAGCACGAGGCGCTGCTGGACTCGCTGTCTATCAACGTCACCGGCTTCTTCCGCAACCCCGACGCCTGGGAACACCTCCGACCGGTGTTGCGAGAACTCACGGACGAACACCGGAACGTCAAACTCTGGAGCGCCCCCGCTGCCGACGGGCGGGAACCGTACTCCGCGGCGATGCTGGCGCTGGACGACCCCGATATCGACGCCGGTCGAGTTTCCGTCCTCGGAACGGACATCAACGCCGAGATCCTCCGGGAGGCGCGGGCGGCGACCTACGAGACGTCGAAGACGACGGACATCGAGGAGGAACTCGAACCGCTCGACGACTACGCCGACTACATCGACAGGGAGGAGAACTCCTTCACCGTCCGCGACCCCGTCCGGCGGATGGTCGAGTTCGAACAGCACGACCTCATCCGCGGCGAACCCAAGCGCGACTTCGACCTGGTGTTCTGCCGGAACCTGCTCATCTACATCGACGCCGAGTACAAGGTGCCCATCTTCGAGACCATCCGCGATTCGCTGCGCGAGGGCGGCTACCTGATGATCGGGATGACCGAGACGCTCCCGGCGGCGTGCCGGGACTCGTTCGAGGCCGTCGACAAGCAACACCGCATCTACCGGAAAGTATGAGCCTCTACGAACTGGAACGGAGCGGCGACGTCCAGGAACTGATCCGGATGGTCCGCGAGAGCGACAACGACCGGGTCCGGGCCCGGGCGGCCGAACTCCTGGGGAACTTCGGCGACCACGACGACCGGCGGGACGTGGTCAACGCCCTCGTCGGGGCGGCACAGGACCCGAATGACGACGTCACCGCGATGGCCGTCGACTCGCTGGACGAACTCGGCGGCGACGCCATCGAACGGCTCATCGGGGACGTGGCCGGCGTCGACCTGGACCAGGACGGTGCGGACTGGGTGAAGGCGAAGGCGTTCGTGAAGGCGCTCGACGCCGACGTCCCCGAACTCCGGATGGCGGCGGCCAACGCGCTCGGTCGGATCGACCAGAGCGACGCCGTCGGGAAACTGGCGGACTGCTTCGACGACCCCGATCCACGGGTTCGCGCCCGGGCGGCCCGCGCCTGCGGCAAGATAGGCGACCCGCGGGCGGCGAGTGCGCTCGAAGGGCTGTTGACCGACGGGTCCGCCGACGTCCGCCGGGAGGCGGCCGAGGCGCTCGGGAGCATCGGCAACCGCCAGGCGCTCCAGGCGCTCCTGCCGCTGTACCAGGACGATAGCGAGCGGGTCCGCCGGATCGCCGTGAACGGGTTCGGGAGCTTCGAGAACGACCGGCCGGTCGACTACCTCGTCGAGGCGCTCGCGGACGACTCCGCGACGATCCGCCGGACGGCGGTGTACTCGCTCATCGAACTGCTGGCGAACGTGCCGACCGAGCGGAGCCACGACATCCGCGAAACGGTCGTTTCGAAGCTCTCCGAGACGGACGACCGCAGCGTCGTCGTCCCGCTGGTGGAGATACTCGAGGAGAGCACGCAGGCGGCACAGCGGCGCAACACCGCGTGGCTGCTAGGCCGCGTCACCGGCGAGGAGGAGCGGGGTCGCGTCGTCGACGCGCTGATCGCGGCCATCGGCGACGAGGACGGGATGATCCGGCAGTTCGCCGCGACCAGCCTGGCGGAACTCGGCGGCGAGACGGTGGAGGAGGAACTGCTCGCCGTCGTCACCGACGACGAACGGGACCCGGAGGTGCGCGCACAGGCCATCTTCACGCTCGGGAAGGTCGGCGGCGAGCGCTCCCGGCAGGCGCTCGACTCGATCATCGACGAGACCGAACACGACGCGATACGCAAGCGGGCGTTCTCGGCCATCTCCAAACTGGGTGGTCGCGCGTGAGCGACGACGAGCAGAAACTGGCCGACGACCGCGGGAAGTTCGTCCAGGTCGTCGTCGACGGCCGCAAGCGCAACGACGTCGACTGGCTGAATGGACGGCTGATCCTCTCGAACAGGCGACTCGTCCTCGTGAGCAACGAGGGCAAGCGAACCATCCCGCTCTCGAAGGTCACCGGCGTCAAGTCCGGGACCAACGTCAACCAGGCCATCGCGAAGGTGTCGGGTTACCTCTCCCTGCAGGTCGACGACAACGTCACCCTGATCGCGCCCCAGGATGTCGAGTCCTTCGAGCGCACGCTGTACGGCGCGTTGCTGGACCAGTCGACCATCATCGTCAAGCACCCCGCCGTGAAGGGCGGCGTCGTCCAGGACACGTCCTGGGAGAAGGGGCGACTCAACGTGGACGACCGGACCGCCAACCTCGCGCTCTCGACGGGCACCTTCGTCGAGTTGCTCGTCGACGACGTCGCCACCGTCGAGCGCACCGAGAAGACGGTCATGGGCGACCAGCGCCTCGCCATCGAGGTGGAACACGCCATCGAGGGCACGAGCGTCGAGACGCACGTCTCCGGCGGGAAGCGGACCGTCTCCGTCCTGGAGTCGTTCCTCCGCCGCGGCGAGGATCAGGACGGCGTCGACGCTGACCTGAGCCAGGCGGAGAACGAGGTGCTGATGGCGCTGTACACCGGCGTCTCGCCGTTCCAGATCCCCTCCTTCGTCGGCATGGACGTCGACCAGGT
>CAZMGU010000211.1:0-2844 GCA_964565905.1 uncultured Halobacteriales archaeon | reverse complement strand
CGGGCTTGCCCGCGCCGATGTTCTGGCCGGTCATCGTCTCGACGCCGCGGTCGACGGCGATGGCCGGCATGAAGATGAGCGAGAAGATGCGCGTCCCGACGCCGAAGGCGGCGACGACGGGCGTCGAGAACGTCGCCACGACCACGAGCATGAGGTTCACCGAGATGGACCGGCCCGTCCCCTCGATGCTCGCCGGGACGCCGATGTTGACGAGTCGGCGGAGGTAGGTCGGATCTGGCACCATCTCGCCGGGACGGATCCGCACGCCGCGGTGCCCGCGGAGCATGATCCAGAGACCGACGACCATCGCCATCGCGCGCGAGAAGATGGTCGCGATGGCGGCGCCCTGGACGCCGAGTTCCGGGAACGCTATCGTGCCGACCAGCGGGGCGTCCGCGACCACCGTCCAGCCGAAGATGAGGAAGGGGTCGAGGACGACGTTGAGGATAACCGTCCCGAGCATCACGAGCATCGGCGTGATGGTGTCGCCGGCGCCCCGCATGAGCGAGATGAACACGATAAAGCCGAACATCGCCGAGAGCCCCAGCGACATCACCTGCAGGTAGGCGGTCGCGCCGGGCAGGACGTCCGCACCGGCACCGAGCAGGCGGAGGAAGTCCTCGACGAAGAAGAACCCGACAGTCCCGAGGACGAGCGAGACGAGCACCGCGAACGTCACCGTCTGCGACGCCGCGTACTGGGCCTTCCGCGTCTCCCCCGCGCCGGTGTGCTGGGCGACGAGGACGCTCCCCGCGACGGAGATGCCCATCCCGAGCGAGATGAGGAAGAACACCATCGGGAACCCGAAGCTGATCGCCGCCAGCGCCTCCGTGCTGTACTGACCGAGCCAGAACGTGTCCGCCAGGTTGTAGGCAACCTGGAGGAGGTTCGTGACGATGATGGGGAGCGAGAGGTAGAACAGCGGCGCGCCGATGGACCCGCTGGTCAGGTCGAGGTTCTCCTGACCCCTGAACAGTCCCGACGCCGCGTCGCGGAGACGCCGGAGCACGTCGCTCGCGCTCACGCGGACACCTCCGTCTCAGCGACCAGGTGGCCGTCCAGATACGACTCGAGGGTGGCCTGCAAGCGGTCGGGGTCCTCGCCGGCGACGACGTGTCGGCTCTGGGCCCCGTCGACGAGCGTCAGCACGAACCGGGCTATCTCGTCCGGGTCGGCGTCGTCGCGGTAGCGGCCCGACGCGACGGCGGCGGCGACCAAGTCGCGGACGGTGTCGTAGATGTGGTCGTCGAACGCCGCCAGTCGCTCGCGAAACGCCCCGTCGTACGGCGCCTGGGCCTTGATCTCCAGCAGCGCCGTCCGGAACTCCCGGACGCTGTCCTCGTTCGGCGGGTGCAACACGTCGTCGAGGAACTCCCGCAGGCGCGCGTCGGGGTCGTCGACCCCGGCCGCGTCGTCCGGGTCGTACCCGCCGACGCGGTCGGTGAACCGGTCGTAGAGGTGGTCGAGGAACGCCAGCATGAGCCCCTGCTTGCTCTCGTAGTGGTAGTGCAACGACGCCTTGCTGCGGTCCGCCTCCTCCGCGATGTGGCGCATCGTCAGCTCCGCGTAGCCGCGTTCGCAGAGCGCGCAGTAGGTGGCGCGCATGATGTCTTCGGAGGGATCGCTCATTGGGGTAGTTGACTAACCGGTCAGTCAAGAAGGTTTGGAACTCCGACGCGGTGAGCGGGTCGCTCCCAGTTCACTCGTTCGGCGACCTCGCACTGCGCCCGGGACGGGGCCTGCCCGTTCGCGGCTATCGCCGCACCGAGTTGACCTGCTCGCGGGTCGCTATCGCTCCCCGCTCGTTATCGAGGTGGGCGCTCCCTACGGTCGCGCCCACCCTACTCGTCTTCGTCCAGGTCCAGGTCGAACTGCTCGTGTTCCTTCGCCGCGTTCAGGACGACGCTGGTGTTCGACTCCTTTATCTCGGGGTCGACGAGCAGTTCCTTTATCTGGGCGTTCATGCCGTCCGTGTCGCTGAACTTCCCGATGGCGATGACGTCGTAGTTGCCCGTCACCTCGTACACCGACACCATCTGCTTGTGCTGGCGGAGGGTCTCGGTGACCTCGGGGAGCGAGGAGCCCTCGACCTTCAACTGGAGGATGGCGGTGACGTCGTAGCCGAGCGCGTCGTAGTCCACCTTCGGGGTGTAGCCGTCGATGATGCCCTCGTCTTCGAGCGTCGAGAGGTGGTTCGAGACGGTGGTCACCGAGACGTCCAGGTCCTCGGCGAGGCTCCGGAGGCTCGCGCGCCCGTCGCCCAGTAGTTCATTCACCAACTTCCGGTCGAGATTTTCGTACGTCATTACAGGCGACCACGCACCGGGGGGATTAGAATTTTACGAATATCCAGAAATGGAGGGTCGCATCGGAAGGATTGCGCAAAGCAGCAGGGTTTTAGTAATAGCAGTGTTCTCATCGCCTGTCCAAAGATGACAAGCGAACTCTCGGCTGAGGCGGAGGAGGTGCTCGACGAGATAGAGGAGCGGAACGTCGACTTCCTGCGTCTGCAGTTCACGGACATTCTGGGCACAGTGAAGAACGTCTCCGTTCCGGCGGACCAGGCGGAGAAGGCGTTCACCGAAGGCATCTACTTCGACGGGTCGTCGATCAACGGCTTCGTCCGCATCCAGGAGTCGGACATGCGCCTGGACCCCGACCCGTCGACGTTCGCCGTCCTGCCGTGGCGCAACGACGACGACAGCGCGGCGGGCCGACTCATCTGTGACGTCATCGACACGTCCAGCGGCCAGCCGTTCTCCGGCGACCCGCGCGGCGTCCTCAAGCGCGCCATCCAGCGCGCCGAGGACATGGGCTACCAGGTCAACGCCGCCCCCGAACCCG
>CAZMGU010000210.1:0-2855 GCA_964565905.1 uncultured Halobacteriales archaeon | reverse complement strand
CCCGGCGACCGCCACGTCATGCTCAAGCCGGACGGATCGGCGCTCGTCCACACCGACGAGGGCCAGCAACCGGTGAACTGGCAGCCGCCGGGGTGTACCCACGCGGTGGCGGTCGAGGACGGCCACGTCGTCGTCCGCAGCGACCGGTCCACGCCCGCGGAGGAACTGCTGGTCGAGTTCGAGGACGTCACCCACGCCGCCAGTTTCGACGTCTCGGACCCCACCGACCTCTCGCTCACCGGCACCGAGGAGGACCTCCGCCAGCGCATCCTCGACGACCCCGACCTGGTCGAGACGGGGTTTACCCCGCTCTCGACGGAGCGGGCGACGCCCGCCGGCGCGGTCGACATCTACGGCGAGGACGACGACGGCCGCACCGTCGTCGTGGAACTGAAGCGCCGCCGGGTCGGTCCGGACGCGGTCGGCCAGCTAGACAGATACGTCGGCGCGCTCGAACGCGACCTGCACGACGACGCCGCGGTCCGGGGCGTGCTCGTCGCGCCGTCGATAACGGACCGGGCGCGGGAACTGCTGGCGGAGAAGGGGATGGAGTTCGTCGCGCTGGAACCGACGGCCGACTAGGCGCGGCGCCCCACCGCCCGTTTACGCCTCGTCGTACACCTGCACCTCGCCGGCGGCGGTGACGACCACGACAAACCCCGCGTACCGGAAGGTGACGAGCCCGGGAGTCGGCCGGTCCGCGAACAGGGCGTCGAGCGCGTCGGGGTCGACAACGTCGGAGAGGCGCGGTAACGCCTCGACCCGGCGGTTCGACACCGCCGCGACGGCGACGAGGACCACGCGTCCCGCCGACTCGTCCGGTTCTATCGACGCCTCGGCGATCGGTGCCCGCGACGGCGTCCGTTCCTGGCTGGCGTCCATAACACGTGGTACGTTGTTGAGACGGAAATGCAACGTGGCCGTTTCGTCCCGGCTGCCGAACACGTTCGGGTCGGCGTCCCGGACGCGAGCGAGGTGGGCGTCGCGGTCCACGGCAGTCAGTCGTCGACGCGTTCCTTGAGGTCGGCGAGCGCGTTCAGCGCCTCCAGCGGCGTCATCGTCGCCACGTCGAGGTCGCGGAGCGCCCGGTTCAGGTCGTCGGCCGCCGGAGCGTCGTCGCCGTTCCGGGGGGAGGCGTCGGGGTCCGTACCGGTAGCGTGGCCGTTCGTCCGCGGTTCGGCGGTGGCGACGTCCCCGTCGCCGCCCGCCCCGTTCCCGGAGTTCCCCGCGTCACCGGGGTCCTCGTCGAGGAGCGCCCGCGACCGGTCGACGACGTCCGCGGGGAGGCCGGCCATCTTCGCCACCTCGACGCCGTAGGAGGCGGCCGCCGCGCCCGGCGCGACGCGGTGTTCGAAGACGACGTCGCCGTCCACGTGCCGGGTCTCGAAGTGGAGCGTGAACGCGCCGGGCAGGTCCTCGACCGCGTCGGTCAGTTCGTGGTGGTGGGTGGCGAAGAGGGTGTACGCCCCTATCTCGTCGTGGACGTACTCCGTGACGGCGCGGGCGATGGCGAGGCCGTCGGCCGTCGAGGTGCCCCGTCCCACCTCGTCGAGCAAGATTAGCGAGTTCTCGGTCGCACCGGCGAGGATGTCCGCGAGTTCGGTCATCTCGATCATGAAGGTGGAGCGACCGCCGGCGATGTCGTCGCTCGCGCCGACGCGGGTGAACACCCGGTCGATCACCGGGAGTTCGGCCGACCGCGCCGGGACGAAACTCCCGGCCTGGGCGAGCACGCAGGTCAGCGCCACCTGGCGCATGTAGGTGGACTTCCCGCTCATGTTCGGCCCGGTGACGACGGCGAAGCGGTCCTCGGGGGTGAAGCGGACGTCGTTCGGGACGAACGACTCCGTCGCCCGTTCGACGACGGGGTGGCGGCCGCCCTCGACGTCGACGCGCTCGCCGCCCATCGCCGGCCGGCAGTAGTCGTGGTTCGCGGCCACCTCCCCGAACGCGACGAGGACGTCCAGCGTCGCCAGGCGGTCGGCCAGCGCCTGGACGCGCTCGGATTCGGCCGCGACGTCGTCGCGAACCTGCCGGAATAGCTCGTACTCCCGGTCGTCGGCCCGCTGCTCGGCCCGGAGTATCTCGTCCTCTCGCTCCTTGAGTTCCGGCGTGACGTAGCGCTCGGCGTTCTTCAGGGTCTGGCGGCGCTGGTAGTCGTCGGGCACCCGGTCGACGTTGGCGTCCGTCACCTCGATGTAGTAGCCGTGGACGGCGTGGTGGTCGACCTTCAGCGACTCGATGCCGGTGCGCTCGCGCTCGTCGGCCTGCAGGTCCGCTATCCACTGCTTGCCCGAGCGCTCCGTCTCGCGGAGTTCGTCCAGCGTCTCGTCGTAGCCCGGTCTGACGACGTTCCCCTCGGTCACCTCCTGGGGCGGGTCCTCGCGGATGGCGTGCTCTATCTCCTGGCGGACCCCGGTGAGCGGGTCGAGCGTCTCGTGCAGGTCGGCCAGCAGGTCGCTCTCGGCGTCGGCCAGGGCCGCCTTCACGTCCGGGACGACGCCGAGCGTCGCCGCGAGCGACCGCAGGTCGCGGGCGTTGGCCCGGCCGCGAGACACCCGCGATATCAGCCGTTCCAGGTCGTACACCTCCGTCAGCAGTTCGCGGAGGCGCTCCCGCGTCTGCACGTCGCCGACCAGTTCCTCGACCGCCGCGTGACGCGCCTCGATGCGTCCCTCGTCCAGCAGCGGGCGGCGGATCCAGTCGTTTAGCTGGCGTCGCCCCAGCGCGCAGGCCGTCTCGTCCAGCGTGTCGACCAGCGTCCGCCCGTCGTGGCCCCGCACCGACCGGCGCTCGAACAGTTCGAGGCCGTCGAGCGCGACGGCGTCGAGCAGCATGTACTCGCGCGGGTCGTA
>CAZMGU010000209.1:0-2886 GCA_964565905.1 uncultured Halobacteriales archaeon | reverse complement strand
AACCGATCCTCTCCGCGCTCGACGGCGACGGGACGCACCTCTACGATTCGGCGCTCTCCGACGCCGAGGAGGCCGACCAATGAGTTCCGATACGACAATGCGCGCCCCCACGCGCTTCGACGGTTCGTCAAACCACCATCGGGTGGGAATGAAAGGGGCCGGTCGTTCGATCCGTCCCGGGCGCAGCAAGCACTGCAGGCCGAAGGCCGAAGCGCGCAGCAAGCCCCGGACGGTCGAACGACCGGGGGCTTTCGAGTTCCTGTCGACAGCGTCAGAAGCGAAGACAGCGGTTGCTGCAGGTGATTTCCAATGAGCGGATTCGTCTTCAACGAAAAGCCGATACAGATCGAGGAGGGCGACGGGCCCTACGTCTACGACGACTCGGGCACGGAGTACCTGGACATGGGCGCGAGTTACGCCTGCGTCCCGCTGGGACACGGCCACGAGGCGGTCGACTCGGCCGCCAAGTCCCAGATAGACCGGCTCACCTACGTGCAGGCGTCGTACCCCAACTCGGCCCGGACCGAACTGTACGGGACGCTGGCCGAAACGGCCCCCGACCCCATCGACAAGGTGTGGCTCTGCAACTCGGGGACGGAGGCCAACGAGGCGGCGCTGAAGTTCGCCCGGAGCGCGACCGGCAATTCGAAGCTGATCGCGGCGATGCAGAGCTTCCACGGGCGGACGATGGGCGCGCTCGCGACCACGTGGAAGGACAAGTACAAGAAGCCGTACGAACCGCTGGCCGGCGACGTCGAGTTCGTCCCGTACGACGACCCGGACGCGCTGCGCGAGGCGGTCGACGACGAGACGGCCGGCGTCATCGTCGAACCCGTCCAGGGCGAGGGCGGGATCAACCCCGCGACGACCGAGTACCTGGAAGCGGCCCGCGAAGCGACCGAAGAAGCGGGCGCGGCGCTCATCTTCGACGAGGTCCAGACCGGGATGGGCCGCACGGGAAGCCTCTGGGCGTGCGAACAGACCGGCGTCGTCCCCGATATGATAACGAGTGCCAAGGGACTCGCCAACGGGTTCCCCATGGGCGCGACCCTCTGCCGGGACTGGATCGCCGAGGACTACGGGAGCCACGCCTCCACCTTTTCGGGCGGGCCCGTCGTTTCCGCTGCAGCGAACGCCACCGTCCGGACCATCGTCGACGAGGGGGTTCCCGAACACGCCGAATCGGTCGGGAACTACCTGCAGGAGCGCCTCGAAGACGAACTCGGTGACGACGTCCGCGAGGTCCGCGGCGAGGGGCTGATGGTCGGCGTCGAGGTGAAACGGGGGGCGATGCGCTACCTCAGGGAACTCGCCATGAACCACCAGGTGCTGGCGCTGCCCGCCGGACGCACCGTCGTCCGCCTCCTCCCGCCGCTGACCATCGAGGAGGAACACGCCGACGAAGTCGTCGAGGCCGTGGCCGAGGTGATAGGATGACCTCGGCGGAGGCGACCGCCGCCGTCTCCGACCAGGAGGCCCGCGACCTCCTCGAGGAGACGGTCCGCATTCCCTCGGTGACGCCCCACGAGCGGAAGTGCGCCGAGTTCCTCGTGGAGTTCTTCGAGGACCACGGCCGCGACGTCTGGCTCGACGACGTCGGCAACGTCCGCGCGCCGGCGGACGACGGCGTCCTGCTCACCTCGCACGTCGACACCGTCCCCGGCGACATCCCCGTCCGGATCGAGGAGAACGACGACGGGGAGGCCGAACTGTGGGGCAGGGGCTCCGTCGACGCGAAGGGGCCGCTGTGCGCGATGGCGGTCGCCGCCGTCCGCACCGGTGCCTCCTTCGTCGGCGTCGTCGGCGAGGAGGTCGACTCCCGCGGCGGCCGGTTCCTCGTCGAGGACCGCGAGCACGAACCCGACGCCGTGATCAACGGCGAACCCTCCGGCTGGGAGGGGATCACGCTGGGGTATCGCGGCCTGCTCGCCGGCACCTACGTCGCCACCTCCGAGTCCGGCCACTCCTCCCGGCCGGAGAACAACGCCATCCAGGACGCCATCGACTGGTGGGCCGCCGTCGACGACGAGTTCGAACCCGACGAGTGGGTGCCCGTCTTCGAGCGCGTCACCACCAAGCCCGTCTCGATGGACGGTGGCGTCTCCGCGGACGGCCTCTCCGTCGAGGCGACGATGGACGTCCAGCTACGGGTGCCGCCGGAACACACCACCGAGGAGATACGCGAGATAGCCGACGGCCACCTGACCAACGGCACCGTCCACTGGGACGACAAGGTCGAACCCGTCATGCAGAACCCCCGGACGCCCGTCGCCCGGGCGTTCCGCGCGGCCATCCGCCAGCAGGGCGGCGACCCCACCCTGCTGCGCAAGACCGGGACGAGCGACATGAACGTCTTCGCGGGGACGTGGGACTGCCCGATGGTCACGTACGGCCCCGGCGACTCGGACCTCGACCACGCGCCGAACGAACACATCCGCCTCGAGGAGTACGACCGCTCGGTCGCCGTCCTCGAGAACGTCACCGAACGCCTCCTGGAGGGATAGCACATGCACTACCTCGACGTCGACGACCTAGAACCGGACGAACTGCACACCGTCCTCGACCGCGCAGCGACCGTCAAGTCGCTCGGCGGCGGGGACCTCATGGCCGGGCAGACGCTCGGTATGATCTTCGAGAAACCGTCGACCAGAACCAGGGTCTCCTTCGAGACGGGGATGACGCAACTCGGCGGTCACGCCATCTTCCTCGGCCCCGACGACATCCACCTGGGCCACGGCGAACCGGTCAAGGACACCTCGCGGGCCCTCTCCCGCTACGTCGACGTGATGATGGCGCGCGTCTTCGACCACGAGGACGTCGTCGAACTGGCCGAGTACGCCGACGTCCCCGTCGTCAACGGCCTCACCGACGACGCCCACCCCTGCC
>CAZMGU010000208.1:0-2886 GCA_964565905.1 uncultured Halobacteriales archaeon | reverse complement strand
AGCGCCGAATCGTAGAGGTGCGTCCCGTCGCCGTCGAGCGCGGAGAGGATCGGTTCCTCCGAATTGGCGTCGGCGACGACAACCTCGGGGGACCCGCCGTCGAGGGCCTCCTCGGCGGCCATGACCTTGCGGCCCATGAACCCCTCGGCGGCGTCCTCCAAGTCCGCCCACTCCTCGCCCGTATCGACGCTCTCGATGAGGGTCGCGGGGTCGTCGGGATCTCGGTAAATACCCTCGACGTCGGTGAGCAGGACGAGCGTCGCGTCCAGCGCGGCGGCGATGGCCGCGGCGGAGCGGTCGGCGTCGGTGTTGACGGGCAGCACCTCGTCGTCGTCGGCTCCGGCCATCGGCGGCGAGGCGACCGGGGTGTAGCCGCCGTCGAACAGCGATTCGAGCAGGTCGACGTTGACCTCCTTTATGGTCCCGGAGTGGTCGCCCCGCCTGATCTTCTTCTTCCCGTCCTCGACGACGCGGACCGCCGATTTTCGGGGGCCGTGGAGGAGCTTCCCGTCCACGCCGTTCAGTCCGACCGCGTCGACGCCCTGGCTCTGCAGGCCGGCGACGAGCTGGGTGTTGAGGTGGCCGAACACCATCTCGAACACCTCCATCGTCTCCTCGTCGGTGAACCGGCCGACGACGCCCGACGGCGTCTCGACGTAGGTCGGATCGATGCCGAGCCGTTCGAGCGTGTCGTCGACGGCGGTCGACCCGCCGTGGACCACGACCACGTCTTCGCCCTGCTCTACCAGTTCACTGACGTCAGCGAGCGCTCCGGCGGGGTCGACCGCGCGAGCGCCACCGACTTTGATAGCGGTTGTCATGGAAAATCACTCCGGTCAGGGTGCGCCGATGGGGTGGAAGCCCGTGAACTCCAGGCCGGCCGTCTCCTCGATGCCGAGGGCGACGTTGGCGGCGTGGACCGCCTGGCCGGCGGAGCCCTTCATCATGTTGTCGATGGCCGAGAACACGACGAGGCGGCCGTTCGACGCGTCCACCTCGAAGCCGACCTCCGCGAAGTTCGTCCCGGCGACGGCCTTGGGTTCGGGGTAGCGGTAGACGCCGCCGCCGCCCGAGGCCATGCGGACGAACGGTTCGTCCTCGTAGCTTCCTCTATAGGCCCCCCACATGTCGCCCTTCGAGACGGGTTCGTCGGGGAAGACATGGCAGGTCGCCGCCGCGCCGCGGACCATCTCCACCGCGTGGACGGTGAAGGCGACGTCGACGCCGAGGAACTGCTCGATTTCGGCCTCGTGGCGGTGGCCCGTGGGCGCGTACGGGCGGACGACGCCCGAGCGCTCGGGGTGCGAGGAGGCCTCGCCGCCGCCGGCCCCGCCCTCCGACGAGCCGACCTTTACGTCGACGACGATTCGCTCGTCGCCACTCAGAACGTCGTGTTCGAACAGCGGGAGCAGACCCATGATCGTGGCGGTGGCGTTACAGCCGCCGGAGGCGATCAGGTCCGCGCCGGGCAGGTTCTCGCGGTTGAGTTCGGGGAGCGCGTACTCCGACTCGGCGAGGAGTTCGGGGCGGACGTGGCCGTCGTACCACTCGTCGTACTGTGCCTCGCTATCGAGGCGGAAGTCCGCCGACAGGTCGACGACGGTGTCCGCGGCCTCCTGGAAGGCGTCGATCTGTTCCATCGAGACGCCGTGGGGCGTCGCGGCGAACAGCACGTCGACGCTCTCCAGGTCCTCGGGGCTGGTGAAGCGCAGGTCGAGGTGACGGAGGTTCGGGTGGGCGTGACCCACCGTCTTCGACTCCTTCGAGCGACTGGTGGCCTGCGCGATATCGAACTCGGGGTGGCCGTCCAGCAACCGGAGGAGTTCGCCGCCGGTGAAGCCGCTGCCGCCGACGACGGAGGCGGAGTACGTCACGCCGACACCTCCGCCTCTCGCTCGACCTTGGTTTCGAGCCAGTCCACGACCGTCGCGGGCACGTCGACGTCGGTGACCTCCGCGAGCGCCTTGAACTCGACCGTGTGGTTGACCTCGTGGACGGTGTAGTCCTCGGGGTTCCCGTCCTCGTCCTCACCGACTTCCATCAGGTCGATGCCGAGCAGGCCGCCGCCGACGGCGTCGCTGGCCTTCTCGACCAGTTCCAGCGCGCGGTCGTCGAGTTCGAAGCCGTCGGTCTCCGCACCCTTCGCGGCGTTGGTGAGCCAGTGGTCCGAGGAGCGCACCATCGCGGCCACGGGTTCGCCGTCGGTGGCGAGCACGCGGACGTCGCGACCGGGCTTGTCGACGAACTCCTGGACGTAGAATATCTTGTGCTCGTAGTGACCGAGCGTCTCCTTGTGTTCGAGGATGGCCTCGGCCGCGTCGCGGGAGTCTATCTTGGCCATCAGGCGGCCCCACGAGCCCACGACGGGCTTGAGGACGCACGGGTAGCCGAACTCCTCGATTGACTCCATGGCGGCGTCCTTCGTAAACGCCACGTCGGTGTTCGGTGTCGGGACGCCGGCCTCGACGAGCGCGAGGCTGTTTTTCACCTTGTCGGCACAGACCTCGGCCGTCTCCGGGCCGTTGACCACGGGGACGCCGTAGGCGTCGACGAACTTCGTCGCATAGACGGAGCGACTCGTCGCGAGACACCGGTCGACGACGACGTCGACGTCGTCGAAGACCGCCGGCGGCTCCTCGATGTTGAACTGCTGTTTCCGGACGTCGATCTTGGTGACCTCGTGGTCACGCTCGCGAAGCTCGTTGAGCAGGAGCTTCTCGTCCTGGCGGATGCGCGAATAGAGTATTCCTACGTTCATTGTCTACCTCAGCGAGGCGAGCGTGGCCACGGCTGTCTTACTCGCCCCAGTCTTCCTCGAGCTCGGGCGCGGAGTCGAGCTCGACGGGGTCGACGCCGATCACTTCGAGTTCGGCGCCGCAGGTGGAA
>CAZMGU010000207.1:0-2890 GCA_964565905.1 uncultured Halobacteriales archaeon | reverse complement strand
GGTTCGTCACCGACGAGGACGACGACTGGCGGGTCGTCGACACCAGCCTCAACGGCACGTACATCAGCAAACACGACGAACAGAGCTGGAGCCTGTTGCTCTCGGAGACCGGCCAGGAGCGGCAACGCCAGGCGGGCGAATCGATACCCAGCGACCCCGCCTCCAGCGCGGCGCTGGAACCGGGCGACGTCATCGCGCTGGTCAGCCCGAGCTACCCCGAGCGGTTCTACTTCCGGTTCAGTCGGTGAGTACAGGTATGGAACACGCCAGCAGCGTCGACATCGGCGCACGCAAACGACGGAGCGACGGCATCAACGAGGACAGCGTCGCCTCGGCGGTCCTCGAGAACCACCACCGGGGGACGGGCCGGTCGGTCGGCGTCTTCGTGCTCGCGGACGGCGTCGGGGGCGAGGCCAGCGGCGACGTGGCCTCGTTCCTGGTGACGTCAATCGTCCGCAAGCGACTGACCGAACACCTCCAGGGCTCCGCGACGGACGTCCTGGAGCGGTTCGACGTCGACGCCTACCCCGCGGACCCGCCCACCGCGGACGAGGACGCACGGGCGGCGCTCGCAGAGGGACGGATCCGCAACGTCGTTCAGGACGCCATCGACGCCGCCCACCGCCAGATACAGCAGTACGCCGCGGCCATCGGCGGCCAGCCGGCGACCACCGTCGTCGCGGCCGTCTACGCCGACGGGAAGCTCCACTACGGGTGGGTCGGGGACAGCCGCCTCTACGTCGTCAACACGAAACACGGCGAGATCAGACAGCTGACGGAGGACCACGCCGTCACCAACGTCAGGCTGAAGCGGGGCGAGATAGCCGACGAGGAGTACGCCCGCGTCCACCGGGACGCCTCGGCCATCACGAACGCGGTCGGCGGGTCGAGCAACGGGAAACCGACCGTCGACGTCGAGTTCGGCACGGCGACCGTCTTCGCGGAAGACGTCGTCGTGCTCACCAGCGACGGACTCATCGACGCGTACCCGGACGTCAAACCGCTCCGCAAGGAGTACGAGCGGGCCGAGGACACCGACGCCGTCCGCGAGAAGATACGCGAGACGCTCGTCACCGAGGACGAGATACGCGACCTCGTCCTCGACGCCGACGACCTGCGGACCGCCGTCTCCGACCTGGTCGAGTTCGCCAACGAGCGGGGCGGGAAGGACAACATCTCCATCGCGCTCGCACGCGACCCGACCGCCCGCCCGACGCCCGACTCGGTCGTCTCCCGGGCCCAGACGGTCGTCGAACCGGCCGACGCCGGCGGGAACGGGGACGCCGGTGACGAAGGCGCCGGAGACGAGGACGGGAGTGCGGGGGACGAAGACGCGAAGGAGAGGTCGGACGACCAGGACGGGACGGACGACCCCGGCGAACCGGCCGACGACGCCGAATCGACGGGCGCGTCCGGCAACGAGGTCGACGCGCAGGCGACGGCGGCCGCCGGATCGGATCCGACCGACACCGGCGAGTCGAGTCAGCCAGGCACCGAGGGGGCGGAAGCGGACGGGGACGCGACCCCCTCGCCCGACGCCAGTCCGGCGGAGTCGAACGAACGGGACGACGGCGTCGACGTCGTCCCACTCGGCGGCGACGGACCGACGACCGGCGCCCTCGCCATCCCGGGCGAGGAGACGGTGTACGAGATACGCGGCGACGTCTCCGTCGGCCGCGACGCAGGCGGGAGCGACGGGCCGGACCTCCCGCTTGACGTCACCACCGACGCCCACGTCGAACGGGTCCACGCGCTCGTGACGTTCGACGAGGCCGAGGGGGAGTGGCGCGTGACCGACCGGAGCACCTCGGGGACGCACGTCGAGGTGAACGAGGGCGAGTGGCTACTCTTGCTCTCGGAGGAGGGGCTCGACCGCCACCGCGAATCTGGGTTCGACCCCGACGCGGCGACGGACCGGACCATCGAACAGGAGACGACGCTCGAGGACGGGACCGCCTTCGTCGTCGAGGACCCGCGACACGACGACGCGGTCACCTGCCGCTTTTTCACGTCGGTCGGGCGAGCGCGAGAGCGGGTGGCGGACGACGCGGTCCGCGACGGTAAGTTCGAGCGGTTCCTGATGTGAACCGGGAGTCGACTGTCGCTACTCCTCGTCCAGCGCGTACGTGCGCTCGTAGGTCTCTTCCTCGCCCGTCTCGGCGGGTTCCTTGATGCTCTGTCGCGTGAACTGCGGCGTCGTCCGGATGGTGCGACGCCGCCGGAAGGAGAACAGGAGGAACGCGCCGACGACGACGGTAAAGGCGGCGGCGACGACGGTCGACTCGAGGTCGGCCACCGCGTAGAGGAAGGCCGTCGAGAACACGCCGCTGGCGACGACCATCCCCAGGACGAGGCGTCGCGCGAGGGTGGCGAACAGGCCGTCCGAGTCCTCCAGGTCGGCGTTGATCCGGAGGTCGTCGCGCTCCACCCGGTCGAGCGCGTTCTCCAGTTTCGGCGGGACGCGGACGGCCGAGCGGCCGGCCTCGCGGAACTCGTTCGCCCGGTCCCGGGCGAACTCGCGGGCCCCCTCGGCCATGTGCCCCTCCTCCCGGAGATAGTTCGTCGCCACCGAGATGAAGTCGAACTCGGGGTCGAGCGTGACGCAGACCCCCTCGACGACGGTGGCGACCCGCAGGACGAGCGCCAGGTTCGGCGGGAGGCGCAGCGGGAACTCGTACATCGTGTCCTCGACCTGGCCGATTATCTGCTGGACGCGGTACTGCTCGATGTCCTCGCCGCGGGCGTCCGCGATGGCCAGTTCCATCACCTCGCCCATCACCCCCCGGTCGGCGTCGGGCGCGAGCGTCCCCATCTCGATGAGGGCGTCCAGAATTTCGTCGATGTCCTGGCGGGCGACGGCGGCGTAGAAGTCGACTATCTTCCCCTGGAC
>CAZMGU010000206.1:0-2892 GCA_964565905.1 uncultured Halobacteriales archaeon | reverse complement strand
CCCGCCGACGCGGCGCTGATGATGCACCACGGCTGCGACGGCATCTTCGTCGGCAGCGGTATCTTCGGCGCGGAGGACCCGACCGCGATGGGTGAGGCCATCGTCGAGGCCGTCAACAACTGGGACGACGCGGAGACGCTGGCGGAGATCAGCGCGAACATCGGCAAGGGGATGAAGGGCGACGCGAACGCCGACCTGGACGAGGAGGAGAAGTTGCAGGGCCGCGGGGTTTAACGGCCGACGCTTCACTCGGACCGTCCTACTTCTCTGCGACGACCATCGAGTCCGGCCCTGGAAGTTCCACCCGGCGCGTCCCGGCAAAGCCGACCTCCGCCAGCCACGCCTCGCACTCCGCGAAGGTGTAACCGCCGCCGGAGTCCATCGTCACGAGCATGTTGAGGCTCATCAGGAGCGCCAGCACGTTCTCCCGCCGGTCGTCGTCGACGATAGTGCCGTAGACGACGAGCGCGCCGTCCTCGGGGAGGGCGTCGTATGCCCTCGATAGCAGGCGGCGCTTCTTCCCCGGCTCCCAGTTGTGGAGGACGTGGCCGAGGACGAACACGTCCGCGTCGGGCAGCGGGTCCGCGAAGAAGTCGGCGGCGCGGAACGCGACGCGGTCGTCGAGGCCGTCCGCCGCGACGTGCTCGACGAAGTGGGACTCGACCGGCGGGAGGTCCACGCCGACGGCCGAGAGGTGGTCGTGGCGGCCGGCCACCTCGACCAGGAACTTCCCCTTCGACGTGCCGAGGTCGCACACCGTGTCGTAGTCGGACCAGGGGAACCGCCGGGCGACGGCATCGGCCGAGACGGCGCTGAACCCCGACATGGCGTCGAGGAACCCGGCGAGTCGCTCGTCGTCCTCGTACAGGGTCCCGTAGGCCGCTCCCCGGTCCGGGTCGGGGTCCGGTCGCCCCGTCTGCGGTTCACCGGTCCGGAGCGCGTCGTCGAGCGCCGCCCAGGACCCGTAGATGTTCCGGCCGGCGAAGCCGAGGAAGTCCCCGACGTAGGCGTCCCCGTCGCTGTCGAGGTACCGCGACGCGGCGGGGGCGTTCCGGTAGACGCCGTCCTCGCGTTCGAGGAGGTCCAGGGCGACGAACGCGTCGAAGAAGTCCGCCGCGCCGCGCTCGTGGACCCCGGTCCGGTCGGCGAGTTCCGCGCGCGGGAGCGGGTCGTCCGCGAGCGCGTCGAACACGCCGAACTCGACGGCCGTCGCGAGCGCCTTCGCGCCGAGGAAGCCCAGTCCGACGTCGAAGACGGGGTCCGGGGACGGCTCGTCGCCCGCATCTGCTGCTCTATCCGTTGATTTCCCACTCTCCGCGTCTCTCTCCGGCATGGTTTCGTCCCCAACGAACGACGCCGACAAAAACGTTCGCCAGCTATGGCACGGTCTGTGATACCCGGGGCACTCCCGCCGCCGCGACCACCCGACCTACCCCGCTGCGAGCACGTCGTCGATGCGGTCCTCCAGGGCGTCTATCTCCTCGTGGAGTTCCGCGGCCGCCCCCCCTTCGGCCGCCGCCAGGCGGTCCTTGAGCCCCTGGAGGTGCGAGCGCTTGGCGTCGCTCTCGACGCCCGTCTTCTGGACGTAGTACTGCTCGTGGACGTCGTACACGTCCGCCTCCTCTACCTCCGTCGTCGCGAGGACGACGTCGAGTTTGTCCTCGTCGACGCCCAGCACCCACTCGCGGGGAACGCCGGCCTCGTCTAGCCTGTCGAGGACGACGTCCTCGTCCTTCAGCGACCGGCGCTCCCGCCGGGTCCGCGAGACGGTGCCGTACTGGCCGTGGAGTCTGCCCTTGGGGCCGACGTGGTCGAGGAGTTCGTCGCCCACCGCGCGCCGCAGGTCGTCGGCGCCCCACTGCACGTCCGAGAGGAGGACGTAGAGGTCGACGAGGGCGTCCGGCGACAGGTCGTCGAGGGCGGACGCGTCGTGGCGTTCGAGCGCGTCGGCCACGAGCAGGGCGTCGTCGTGGACCTGCTCGGGCGGCCGGCGGACGTCCCAGCGCGAGCGGACGAACGGCCCCGCAGGGGCGTCGTCCGGGACGTCCGCCGCGTCGGCGCGGACCAGTTCGCCCGACTCGCTCACCGCGAACTGGGGCGCGAGCGACAGCAGCGTCACGTAGGGGCCGACGCCGGGCGGCAGCGAGTCGAGCGCCAGGCCGCCGTCGTCGACGGCGTCGACGAGGACGCCGAACTGGTCGCGGTCGAGGTGGCGCTCGCCGCCGTCCCAGAACTCCACCACGACCCGGTCGTCGCCGGTCCGGTCCACGACGAACACCCGTTCCGTCTCCGGCGTGACGAGCACCTCGTCGGGGTCGAGCGACTCGATTCGCTCCCGGAGCGACCGCCACAGCGCGTCTGTCGTCATGAGTGACATTTAGTGGGGCACGGTGAAAAGGGGCGCGCCGGTTCGCCACACCGGTCGGACGCACCGGACGCACGTGAGTCGCCGCCACACCTAACTTGGGCTGCGGCGAACAGGGACGTCACCGATGGTACGCTACGATACCGTACTCCTCACGACGGACGGGAGCAGGGGGTCGCGAGAGACGATAGACCACGCCGTCTCGCTGGCCCGGGACAACGACGCGACGCTGCACGTGCTGTACGTCGTCGACCGGCGGCGCTACCTCGCGGCGGACAAGGACACCCAGGACGACGTGGTGCAGTCTCTGGAGGAGGAGGGGGAACTGGCCCTCGACGACGCGAGCGTCGCCGCGGAGGAGGCGGGCCTCGACGTCGTCACGGAGATGCGCGACGGCATCCCGCACAAGACCATCCTCGACTACGTCGACGAGATAGGCGCCGACGTCGTGACGATGGGGACCCACGGCCGAACGGGCCGGGACCGGGTCGCCAACCTCGGGAGCGTCACCGAGCGCGTCGTGAAGT
>CAZMGU010000205.1:0-2894 GCA_964565905.1 uncultured Halobacteriales archaeon | reverse complement strand
GCCTTCGCCCACTGCCTCATCGGCTACGCGAAGTGCGGGAACGGGCTGGCCAAGGTCGTCCCGAACGAGCGGGTGATGCGAGAGGAACTCGAGGCGACTCCCGAGATAATCGGGGAGGCCGTCCAGACGATACTCCGGCGCGAGGGCTTCGACGACGCCTACGAACACGTCAAGAAGGCGACCCGCGGGCGCGAGGTGACGATGGACGACTTCACCGAGATGATCGACGACCTGGACGTGGACGAGGCCGTCCGCGAGGAACTCCACGCGCTGACGCCCGCCGGCTACACCGGTCTGGCCGACGACCTGGTCGACGAACTGGAGTAACCGGGTGAAAGCACTTACCGGCGGCCCGCGTCGTCCCGGGCGATGAACGGGCCACGGACGCGGCGGGCGTTTCTCACCTGCTCGGTGCTCGGAACCGTGGCGAGCGCGGGCTGTGTCACTCTCGGGTCATCCGACGGCGCGACGAAGACGACCGAGTTCGACGACGCGACGACCGCTCCGTCGCGGAACGGGTCGGCCACCGAGACGTCGACGCCGGCGCTTCCGGACTGCGGCGAAGCCAGGACACCGTCGGTTCCGGCGGCCGACCGGTTCGAGGAGTGGAACCCGGAACCGCCCGGTGACCTCTCCGAGGGCGAAGCGGTGCGTTACGTTACGGCGTTCGAGGCGAAGTACAAGGAACGCCGACTCGCCGGCAGGCACCGGAACGCCGACTCGATTTACGTCGGTCGACAGGGGTCGACCTCCGTCGAGACGGTGCGCGGTGGGTACCTCGTCGAGGCCGAGATGGGCGGGTACTACAATCGGCCCGTCGGGACCGCCACGGAGCACGCGGATCTCTACTACGAGGTTCGGTATCTCCTCACCCCGACGGCGGTCGTCCGCGTCAAGGACGCTGGTGGTCTCGGCCTCGACCCGCGGTCGGCGGACGTCGGAACGGTCGTCCTGTGCGTCCCCGGGGACGCCGAAATCGGGAACTGACCTCAGTCGCTCTTGACCACCTTCGCCCCCAGTACGTCCCGTTCGAGCCGTTCGGCCTGTTCCAGACGGAGCTCTCGTGCCTCGGTGGGCGTGACCGTCTGTCGGCCGTCTATCTCCCGCGACGTCGGTTCGTGGGCGGCCACGTCGAATCCCATCCGGTCGAGGTACGACCGGAGTTCCTCCGACGCCAGACCGTCCCGGATGGCGGTGTTCACGTACTCGATCACCGTCTCGAACTCCGGGAGGACGATGGCGTCGTCGCCGACGCGGCCCCGGTCGCCCTCGATTCTGACGTCGACGTCGCCGACGCGCTCGACGACCGACGCGAGGCTGTCGGCCAGTCGGACCACCTGCCCCGGGAGGGCGGTGTCGGGCGAGCGCCACTCGACGGTGCCGAACTCCTCGCGGAGTTGCACGGGCGTCCACACCGCACTCTCCGGGTCGAAGTTCGACTCGACGGCCCGCCGGTCGACGCCGGCGTCGGCCGCCGCCGTCACGAACTCCTCGTAGCGGCGTTCGAGTCGCCGGGTCCACTCGTCCGTGTCGTCGGCGTACGACCACAGGCGTCCCTGGTGCGGGACGTCGTCGTACGCCATCCAGCGATACAGTTTGGACCGCGCGCCGGCGGCCAGGCGGCGACCCCGGAAGTACGGCGAGGAGTTGACCAGCGCCAGGGCCGGGTCCAGCGCGATGAGCGCGTTCAACTGGTCTATCTCGTACCCCGGCCGTTGCTCGACGTGGACGTGCGTCCCCGCGCAGTGGCGGACGTACTCGAACTCCTCGCCGACGACGCGGTTCTGGACCCGCGTTCGCTCGCTCGCCAGTTCCGCGATTTCGTCCTCGTTGACCGGCGTCGCGAGCGGAACGAGTCCGCGGTCCAGTTCGTCGGCCCGTTCGAGGACGTCCCCGACGCGGTCGAACAGTTCCGCGCGGAGTTCGGCCGTCGTCTCGCAGGGCGTGGTCTTCACCTCGACGACGGGTTCGACGAACTCCAGTTCCGCGCCCGGCGACGCGTCGACGAGTTCGCCCGGTTCGACCAGGTATCCCTCGTCGTCTATCACCCAGTACTCTACCTCGATGCTCCGCCGTATCGGTTCTGTACGTTTTGCTGACACGGTGGCCTCGATACAGTCTCCGTCCGGTGTTCGGATCGCTCGGCTCTAGCGGTCGACTCCGGAACAGTGATATGTCACACGATATCGTGGGACACGATGGTACAAGAAATTTTCCCCAGGCCTTCGCCGCCCGGAGCGGACGGATCGTTCCGGTCCCCAACTGACTTCGCGCCGGAGCGACAACGACGGTCCATGGGCACCGGAGACGAACCGGCGCTGTCGGTCGACGAGTTCGTCGAGTACTGCCGGACGCAGTCCCGCCTCCTCTCGGGTTCCATCGAGCGGATGGGGGACGAGGCGGACGCGTTGCTCGACGACGTCGACGCGGAGATAGCCGAACTCCGGGCGCGTCTGGACGGGGAGGCGGACGTCGAGGGGACCGAACGCCCGCAGTCCGCCGACGGACCGGGCGAGTCGCCGGTCGACCTGGAGTCCATAGCCGACGCCGAGTCGGCGCTGGCGACCAGGCAGGCCGAAGTGGAGGCCAAACAGGCCCGGATGCGGGCCTACCGGGAACTGGCGACGGGGTACACCGAACTCGCCGCGGAACTGGCCTCCGACGTCGCGGACGGCCGGGAGGCGATGGAACGGGTCGTCCGCTTCGAGGCCGACCGGGACGCGCCGGCGTACTTCGACGACCGGACGACGGTGTACGAGGCCGCGGCGAGTTCGAGCGAAACCGAAGGCTGACCAGTGGGCCGGTGGTACGACGGGGTAGATGGTCCTCGGCACCGACAGTCGCGTCCTGACGCTGGCGTTCGCGCGGATGGCCGACGCGCTCGGGAACTCCTT
>CAZMGU010000204.1:0-2917 GCA_964565905.1 uncultured Halobacteriales archaeon | reverse complement strand
ATCCCGGTCAAGGAGGCGATGCGGATCCGCGGCTACGGCCCGGCCCACGTCCGCCAGCCGCTCTCGCGGCTCTCGGAGGAGTACCTAGAGGACCTCGAGGCGGTCCTGGACGAACTCGACAACCCCGACGCGGAGGACGCGTACGCGGAGATAGAGCGATGACGCGGGTCGCCGTCAACGGCGCGACGGGGCGCACCGGGAGCGCCGTCGTCGAGACCGGCCTGGAACGGGACGACGTCGACGTCGTTCTGGGGTTCGCCAGCGAATCGGGCGAGCGGTCGGGGGTCCCGATCCGTCCGACCGGCGAGGCCGGCGACGCGCTCGCAGCGCACGACGTGGACGTCGTCGTCGACTTCGCCACTCCCGAAGCGTCGCTCGCCGTGGCCGACGCCGCCGCCGAGGCCGGCGTCGCGCTCGTCGTCGGGACGACCGGCTTCGACGACGACGAGCGCGAGCGACTGGAAGCCGTCGCGGAGGACGTTCCCGTACTCAAGGCCACGAACTTCTCGCGCGGCATCCAGGTGCTCCTCCGGACGGTGAGCGAAGCCGTCTCCGCGCTGCCCGACTACGACCTGGAGTTGATGGAGACGCACCACAACGGGAAGGTCGACGCACCCTCGGGCACCGCGAACACCATCCTGGAGACGATCCGTGAGGAGCGCGACGTCGAACCAGTCTACGGCCGCGAGGGGCACGCCCCGCGCGAGGAAGACGAGATCGGCGTGTTCGCCCGGCGCGCGGGCGACGTCCGCGGCGAGCACGAACTGGTCCTCGCCGGCAACGACGAGGTCCTCAACCTCTCCCACCGCGCCGAGGACCGGGGCGTCTTCGCGGCGGGGGCGCTCGACGCGGGCGTCTGGCTCGCCGGTCGGGATCCGGAATGGTATTCATTCGGGGCCGTCATCGACGACACATGAGCCTCGAATCCGACGTCACCGACCTCTGGCAGCGAAAGCAGGGCGGCCTCACCGCCGGGGAGGCCACCGACGACCACCTCGCGACCCTCGACGAGTTCCTCGAGGCCCTCGAAGCGGGCGAGGTTCGCGCCGCCGAGAAGGGTAGTGATGGGTGGGAGGCGAACGAGTGGGTCAAGCAGGGCATCCTCCTCAACTTCGGCCTCCGGGAGACGGAGGCCCGGACCTACGGCGACGTCACCTACCACGACGTGCTCCCGCTCCGCGAGACGGCGGACCTGAACGAGCGCGGGACGCGCAACACGCCCGACGGCACGGTCATCCGCCGGGGCGCGTACGTCGGGAGCGACGCCATCCTCATGTCGCCCGCCTTCGTCAACGTCGGCGCGCACGTCGGCGACGGCACGCTCGTCGACTCCTGTGACACCGTCGGCTCCTGCGCCCAGATAGGCGACGACGTCAAACTCGGCGCCAACACCCTGATCGGCGGCGTCCTCGAACCGGTCGAGGACGCGCCCGTCATCGTCGAGGACGGCGTCTCGCTCGGCGCCGGCTGTCGAGTCACCTCCGGGTTCGTCGTCGGCGAGAACTCGGTCGTCGGCGAGAACACGCTGCTGACCCCCCGCATCCCCATCTACGACCTCGTCGAGGAGGAAGTCATCTACGGCCACCTGCCGCCCGAGCGCCGGGCGTTCACCCGCTTCGTCGAGTCGAGCGTCAGCGACCACGACCTGTTCGACGGCGGCGCGTACAAGCCCGCCGTCGTCGCGACGAGCGTCGAGGAACAGACCCTCGAAGCGACCGAGCGCGAGGACGCGCTGCGGGAGTAGCGAACTGAACTGCGCTTCGCCGTCGGGTTTCTCAGTTGTCCGTCCGGTTCGCGAGTCGGTCCAGGCCCAGCGTCGCCAGGAAGCAGACGATGCCGACGTAGAGGAACGACTGGGGGTCTGCAGCGAGGCGACTGACGAGGCCGTTGCCGTAGCCGAGCGCCGTCCCCAGAAATCCGAGCGTCGACGCCGTCCACCCGATGCCGGTGACGCCGGCGAGTTGATCCAGTGACGACCGGTCCGGTCGCAGTACCGTCTTCAGGGCCATGGGAGGAGGCCTTCGTATCCGGCCATATGCTTTCCCGTTCCGGGGAGTACGCACGAATCAACCGGACCGAAACCGACGTCTGCTGGTAACTACCCACAGCCATCGCGCATCGATCTGGGCCGGAATCGTCCGGAGAGACCGCCGACCCTGGGGAGCAGACGGGGCCCTGGTGAGCCGCGCGCCAGAGCGGGTCCGACGGTCGACCCGGGCCGATCGAAACGGAACGACCGATCGACCGAAACGGAACCCTTGTTAGCCGGCGCTGCCGTGTGTCGAGCAATGAGCGAACCTTCGCCGCCGATACGCCGCCTCGCGGACTGGGACCACGGGCGACTCCGCTCGCTGGCAGCGGAGTACGACACGCCGCTGTACGTCCTCGACCCGGAGCGGGTCAAGGAGAACTACCGACGGTTCGCGGCCGCGTTCCCGGACGCACACGTCATGTACGCTGCGAAGGCCCACACCGGACGCGCCGTCCTGTCCGCCTTGCTCGACGTCGGTGCCGACGTCGAGTGCGCCGCGGCGGGCGAGTTGCAGCGAGCCATCGACGCCGGCGCCGACCCGGACACGCTCCAGTACACCGCGGTGAACCCGCCGGACCGCGACCTGGACTACGCCGTCGACCTGGCGAGCGACCACCCCGGACTGACGATAACCGCCGGCGCGCGCGACACCTTCGACCGCCTCGAAGCGCGGGGGTACGACGGCCGCGTCGCCATCCGGATCAATCCCGGCATCGGAACCGGTCACCACGAGAAGGTGGCGACGGGGAAGGACGCCAAGTTCGGCATTCCCTACGACGAGGTGCCCGAACTGGCCGACGAGATTCGCGAGCGCTTCGACCTCGTCGGCATCCACGCCCACGCCGGCAGCGGCGTCCTCCACGACGACCTGGACGACCACTGCCG
>CAZMGU010000203.1:0-3023 GCA_964565905.1 uncultured Halobacteriales archaeon | reverse complement strand
ACGTCGTCGGCGTCGTCGCCGGCCATCACGCCAACGTGGCCGTTGTAACCCACGCCCATGTCGTTCATCACCTGCTCGACGGGGCCGGGTTCTGGCTTCCACCCGACGTCGTCCGTACAGCAGACCACGGAGTCGAACCAGTCAGCGATGTCGAGTTCGTCGAGGACGGGTTCGGTGAGGTAGCGCTGGCAGTGGGTCACCAGGCCGACGGGGCCGTCGATGCCGGCGACGAACCGCTCGGCGTCGTCGTAGAGGTAGGTCGCGCCCGCCCGGGCCTGGGGGTCCTCCACCTGGTGGAACACCTCCCAGAACCGCTCCGGGTCGACGCCGCGGCGGCGGAGACACCGGTCGCGCGCCCCGCCCATGCCGTACCAGAGGGCGACGGCGTCGGTGTCGGTGAAGGTCACGCCGAGTTCGTCGCCGACTTCGGCGACGACCTCGCGGGGGTAGGAGGGCTCGATGTCGACCAGGGTGCCGTCGAGGTCGAACACCCAGAAGTCGTAGTCGTTCGAGGGCATTGCGGATCGTGTGGGTAGGAACCACGCCAGTAAGTACCTTCTGCCCACCGGACCGACCGCCGCGGCCGGTTCGCACGTGGGCCACGGACAACGTTTAACGGTCGTGTAGTCGATGTGTCCACCGTGCCGACCGCGCTCACTCGACCCGGATCGAACTCCCGAGGTACTTGGAGAGCACCTCCGTGACGCTGTCGGCGTTGAACGGAGTCAGGTCGTCGGCAATCTCCGCTTTCAGCGCGTCGAGGTAGGCCTCGTCCGTCTGGAGTTCGCGGAACGAGACGTCCGTGACGGGGATGTCGAGCGCCTCCTCCGCCAGTTCGCGGAGGTGCGCCTCGTCGTTCACCGCGCCACGCCACAGGTTGTCGCGGAAGAAGAGCCAGCCGTCGGTCCCCGGCGGGTCGGCCTCGCGCGAGAGCACCGTCTCGAACGCCGCCGGTTCGACGCTCACCGCGGGCGGTCCCGGTTCCAGCCGGAAGTCGACGCGGAAGACGTAGCGGGCCGACCCCTCGTCGGTCGCCGGGTCGCCCCCGTCAGCGATCGGATTAGATGCGCCGCGATCGTGGCCCGTCACTCGTAAATCTCGTCGAACCGCTCCGCGAGGTCGACGTCGTTCCCGGTGATCCCGCCGGCGTCGTGGGTCGTCAGGCGCACCTCCACCTCGCGCCAGCCGATGGTCATCTCCGGGTGGTGGAACGCCTCCTGGGCCAGGCCGCCGGCCGCCGCCGCGAAGCCGACGCCGTCCAGGTACGCGTCGAACTCGTAGGTCCGGACGATTTCGTCGTCCTCGCGCTCCCACTCGTCCGGTAGCTGTGCGTCGATCTCGTCGTCGGATAGCAGGTCCGCCATGCGTCGTCGTTCTCGCGGGTCGCTGAAAACGATTGGCCCGACTACGAGACGCGAGAGTGAGTGCAGTTTGGACCACAAACAACCAGAAAGCCCCCGGGCGGTCCGGTCGCGCGCCTCGCTGCGCGCGCTCGTTACACTCGCGTGCTTGCGTCGTCGTGCTTCCCGGACCGCCCGGCCCCTTTCAGTCCCGCCCGTCCGGTTGATCCACGGGGCGGGAATGGAAGGGGCGGCGCGTTCACCGAACCCCGGCGACGTAAGCACGCGACCGAAGGGAGCGCGCACAGCGAGCCGCGGGAGGTGAACGTGCCGGGGCTTTCTGGTTGTTGTGTGATCCTTCGTCCTCGGTAGCAGTCGCTGAAGCGGAGAAATCATGACGGAAACCGGTCGAGCCATAAAATTCTAGTCGTCGCTCAGGTCGTCGAGGACGGCGGCGGGCATCTCGTCGCGCACGTCCTCGGGGATGTCGTCGACCCTCATGCCGGCGGCGAGGCCGGCGGAGTCGTCGCCGTCGACGCCGAGGTTGGGGTCGAACAGGGTGAGCGCGGTGTGGATGGTCGACCAGTCGTCCTCCTCGGCGGCGTCGCGGAGGCTCTGAGTCGGCGAGGAGAGGAGTTGCGAGACGATGGCGTCGGCCATGGACTCGACGACCTGCTGCTGGTCGTCGTCCAGGTCGAGTTTCGAGAGCGCGGTCTGGAGTTCGCGGGCCTTCACGCGCTCGGCGCTCTCGTACATCGCCGAGATGACGCGGTCGGCGCGCTTGCGCTTGTACTGGGTGAGCAGGTTGTCGAACTCCGCGTCGATCAGGTTCTCGACGGCGACGGCGGCCTCGCGGCGCTCCTCCATCGTCTCGTCGGTGACCGATTCGAGTGCGTCGAGGTCGCAGACGGTGACGCCGGGCAGGTCGCCGACGTCGGGGTGGACGTCGCGTGGCTGGGCGACGTCGACCAGGAACGTCTCGCCGGCGTCTTCCAGCGCGTCGACGTCGACGACGGTGTCGGGGCTGTTCGTCGCCGTGACGACGACGCGGGCCTCTGCAGCGGCGGCATCGGCCGCGTCGAGCGCGACGGCGCTGGCGTCGACGTCTACCGTCTCGGCGACGTGTTCGGCGTTCGGGACGGTCCGGTTGGCGACGACGAGGCGGTCGACCTCCTCGGCGAGCGCCTCCGCGGCGAGGCGGCCCATCTCGCCGGCGCCGACGACGAGGCCGGTAGCGCCATCCAGATCCGTCTCGTCGGCGGCGAGGCGGACCGCGGCCGAGGCGAGCGACAGCGTCCCCTCGTTGATGGCCGTCTCCGTGCGGGCGCGCTCGCCGACGTGGAGCGCCTTGGTGATGCCGTCCTCGAGGATGGGACCGACGCCGCCGACCGACCGGGCGTCCTCGTAGGCGTCGCGGACCTGGCCGAGTATCTGGTCCTCGCCGATGACGACCGATTCGAGACCGGTGGCCACCCGGAGGAGGTGGCGCAGGCTCTCTTCGTGGTCCATCGCGACCGTGACGTCCGCGGGGACGCGGTCGGCGAAGGGTTCGAGCGCGTCGCCGGCCGTCTCGTCCTCGCCGACGACGTACGCTTCCACGCGGTTGCACGTCTGGAGGACGTACGCCTCCTCGACGCCCGGGTCGGCCAGCAACGTCTCGACGGCGTCGCGCTGGCTCTCCGC
>CAZMGU010000202.1:0-3176 GCA_964565905.1 uncultured Halobacteriales archaeon | reverse complement strand
AGATGGCCGGCTGCGTCGGCCAGCAGGCGGTCCGGGGCGAGCGGATCAACCGCGGGTACGAGGACCGAACGCTCTCGCACTTCAAGCAGGACGACCTCTCGGCGGACGCCCACGGCTTCGTCGAGGCGTCCTACCGCAGCGGCCTCGACCCCAAGGAGTTCTTCTTCCACGCGATGGGGGGCCGCGAGGGGCTGGTCGACACGGCGGTCCGGACCTCGAAGTCCGGTTACCTCCAGCGCCGACTCATCAACGCGCTGTCCGAACTGGAGACGCAGTACGACGGGACGGTCCGGGACACCTCGGACACCATCGTCCAGTTCGAGTTCGGCGAGGACGGCACCTCGCCGGTCCGGGTCTCCTCCGACGAGGAGAACAGCGTCGACGTCGAGAGCATCGCCGACCGCGTGCTGGACGAGGAGTTCGGCTCCGCGGCCGAGAAAGAGCAGTTCATCGGCCAGCGCGCCGAACCGACCAACCTCTCCGAACACGCCGACGACTGGTGGATGGCGGAGGGTGACGACTGATGACACGAGCAGACGTATCCGACGACGTCGAGGCGGTCGTGGAGGACACGGACCTCCCGCGTCGCCTCAAGAACGAGGTGTACGACGCGGTGACCGAGCGCGACCTGACGACGGAGGAGGCCGACGAGATAGCCAGGGCCGTCGAGTCGCGCTACCTCGACACGCGGGTCGACCCGCTCGACCCCGTCGGGACGGTGTCGGCCCAGAGCATCGGTGAGCCGGGGACGCAGATGACGATGAACACGTTCCACTACGCGGGCGTCGCGGAGATCGACGTCACGCAGGGGCTCCCGCGGCTCATCGAGCTGGTCGACGCCCGGAAGACCCCGGACACGCCGATGATGACGGTCCACCTCGAGGACGAGTACGCGACGGACCGCGAGAAGGCCCACGAGGTCGTCTGGAAGATAGAGGCGACGCGCATCCTCGCGCTGGGCGACATCTCGACGAACGTGGCCGACATGCTCGTCCAGATAGACCTCAACGAGGAGACGCTCATGGAGCGGTGGCCGACGGTCTCCCGCACGGAGGACGTGGCCGACGAGATAGCCGAGACCATCGAGTCCAACCTGGGCGTGAAGACGCGCCGCTCGGGCACCGTCATCGAATTCGGTCCCGAGGAGCCCTCCTACCGCGACCTGCTCCAGCTGGTCGAGGAGCTCCGCGAGATCGTGTTCAAGGGCATCGAGGAGGTCACCCGGGTCGTCATCCGCAAGGAGGAGACCGACGAGGGCGAGGAGTTCGTCCTCTACACCGAGGGGTCGGCCTTCGGCGACGTGCTCGGCATCGAGGGCGTCGACGCCTCGCGGACGACGTGTAACAACATCCACGAGATCAAGAGCGAACTCGGCATCGAGGCGGCCCGCGAGACGCTGATCAACGAGACGATGCACACGCTCGAGGAGCAGGGGCTGGACGACGTGAACATCCGCCACCTGATGCTGGTCGCGGACATCATGACCAACCGCGGCACCATCGAGTCCATCGGTCGCCACGGCATCTCCGGCAACAAGGAGTCCGTGCTCGCGCGGGCGGCGTTCGAGGTGACGGTCAACCACCTGCTCGACGCCGCCATCCACGGCGAGATAGACGCCCTCGACGGCGTCACGGAGAACGTCATCGTCGGGAAGCCCATCAAACTGGGCACCGGCGACGTCGACCTGCGGATGGGCGCGAAACAGGACTGATGCCCGTCGAACTCTCGGACGAGGCGCGAGCGCACGCCAGGCTCTACCGGGAGGAGGCCGGCGTCACCGTCCGGGACTGCGTCGTCGTCGACGAGCACGACGTGGTCGTCTTCCTCGTGAAGGCTGGCCAGATGGCAGACGCCATCGGCCCCGGCGGCCGCGTCGTCGAGCGCGTCGAGGAACGGATCGACCGGGACGTCAAACTCGTCGAGGACGCCCCGACACCGGACGGCCTCGTCGCCAACGCGCTCGCGCCCGCGACGGTGTACAACGTCACCATCTCGGTCAACCGGGACACCGTCGCCTACGTGGAGGTGGCCCAGGAGGACCGCGGCGTCGCCATCGGCGACGGCGGCCGGAACATCGACGCCGCCCGCCGACTGGCCCGCCGCCACTCAGAGGTCGACGGGATCGAACTGACGTAAGCGGCGCTGTTTTCGGCGGTTCTGAAATCACGCGGGTAGCTAGCCGCAGGTTCGGAGAGAAGAGCGTCGCCGTCAGTCGTCGTCGGCCAGCGGCGACGGTTCGTCGGCGGTCGACTCGTCGTCGGTAGACGGATCGGAGTCGTCGGTCGGCGCGTCGTCGCCGGACGCCGGGTCGTCGTCCCCGGTCGTCGGTTCGTCGCCGTTCTCGTCCGCGTCCCCGGTTTCGGCCGCCGGGTCGTCGTCCCGGCCGGGGACCGCGTCGGCGAGTCGCCCCGCAACGCTCGACAGGTCCGGCGTCGCGGTGGCCACTCGCCCCGTCGCGCCCGAGGCCGTCGCGGTCACGCCGGCCAGTCGCTCCCTCGCACCGGCGAGGCGGTCCGGCGCACCGGCGAGACGGTCGGTCACGTCGTCGACCAGACTGTCATCGTCGTCGTCGACGGCGGCCGGCTGGTCGTCCGCTGCCGGAGCGGCGTCGTCGGCCGGAACCTCGTCGACGACTTCGGACGCCGTGAGGGACACCTCGTCGTCCGCGGCGGCGTCGGCGTCCGGAGCGTCGGCGTCGACGTCGGTCGCGTCGACGGCCCCCTCCGAGTCGCCGTTCGTCAGTTCGCTGCCAGCGTTCTCGTCGACTATCGGTTCCCACTCGCCCTCGTCGGTCGTTGGGGGAACGTCGGCGTCGGAGTCGTCGTCGGTCGTCGGACCGTCGTCCGCCGTCGAGTCCTCACCGGTCGGCAAGTCGTCGGCGGACGAGTCGTCGGATTCCCCGTCGACGGCCGGATCGGCCGGGGACGCGACCGCGTTCTCGCCTTCGACCTCGAACTGATCGACCAGGTCCCGGAGTTCGGTGGCCTGCGTCGACAGCGACCGGATGTTCGTGGTCACCTCGGTGATAGAGGCGGTCTGCTGTTCGGTCGCGGCGGCGGCGTTCTGGGCCCGCGCGAGCGTCTGCTCGCTGACGTCCCCGACCTGGTCGACCATGGCGACTACCTCCTCGGTGGAGGCGGCCTGGTCGTCCGTCGCGTCTGCGATGGACTGGACGC
>CAZMGU010000201.1:0-3219 GCA_964565905.1 uncultured Halobacteriales archaeon | reverse complement strand
CCTCGACGCCCGGGTCGGCCAGCAACGTCTCGACGGCGTCGCGCTGGCTCTCCGCTGCCGCGGCCTCCAGGTCGTCGACGCTCGCACGCTCGTGGGAGACGCTCACGCCCGAGATGACGCCACTGCCCGCTCTCACGTCGAATCACCGTTGTCGTTAGAGATCACGTCCGATACTACTTGCTCGGGATTAGATCTGCCACTATCTAAAGTCTTCCAAACGCGGCGGGAATTGACGACCGCGCGGACGGCGTCGCGGCGCTCGCTCGCGGGGGTTCCCTCCCGTTTCAGTCGCTCCCGCAGGTCGGCCGTCAGTTCCGCCATCTCGCCGGCACCGGCAAACTCCTCCTCGAAGCGCTGGCGGAGGTGCTTCGAGACGGCCGGGCTGGTGCCGTCGGTCGATACTGCGACCGTGACGGGTCCGTCCCGCACGGTCGCCGGGACGACGACGCTCGACGCGTCGCGCTCGCCGTGCCGGTCCGCGCGATTGACCAGTGCGCCGGCGTCCCGGGCCGCGTCCGCGACGGCCTCGTTCAGCGCCTCGTCGTCCGTCGCCGCGACGACCAGCGCTGGGTCGGTCCGGTCGATCCACTCGCGCGCCGCGTCGGCGTCCGGTGCCTCCCGGACCCGCTCCGCGCCGCCGAACTCCTCGTCGGCGAACTCGGGGCTCACGACCACCACGTCCGCCTCGCGCGCGAAGCGCCGGGCCTTCCGTGCCCCAACCGACCCGCCCCCGAACACCAGCACCGTCTCGTCCGTGAAATCGTGCATCAGCGGAATCACGCCGACCACCCCCCAAAGAAACCTGAAACCCCCACCCCGGCGCGCGCTGTCGGGACGCCGAGCGGGCGTCGCCGACCGCAGGGAGGGGACGCCGAACGAGCGAGCGGCGAAGCCGCGAGCACCCGCGAGGCGTCCCGACGAAACTGTGCGAGGGATGACGGAGCGAACGCAGTGAGCGACGGAATCGGCTGGGGAGGCGCGTGGCCGTCGCAGTGCCGTCGGGCGGGAATGGAAGGGGCCGCAGTCGGGACGACGGCGGACGACGCAAGGACCGCAACCGGGAGCGAAGCGACCGGTGAGGACCGCAGCGAGGCCCCCGAGTCCCGACTGTGGGGGCTTCCGGTTCGTCGTCTAAGGTCCTGGGTTCGTCGTCGACGACGGACACTCTCACGCTCGCAGTATCCCCTCGTCGTTCCCATCCTCGACCACCCGATCATTCGGCCTCGGCGGGGTCGATAACGTTGGCTTCGGCGCGTTCGTCCATGCGGATGCCGGTCTTCTTCAGGATCTGTGTGGAGAACAGCGTGTCCCAGTCGTCCTCCCCGACGTCCCAGTACTCGGCCATCCGCTCGCGGACCTGCTCGACGCGCCGGTCGCTCTCTGCCTCGCTGCGGCCGTGGGTCATCGCGAACACGTTGTACTCCCAGACGCCGTCGTGGCGCGGGCGCTCGTAGCAGTGGGTGACGAAGTCGAACGACGCCACCGCGGGACCGACCTCGTCCACCACGTCGTCGGGGACGTTCCAGACGGTCATGCCGTTCTCGGAGTAGCCCAGGGAATAGTGGTTGGGGACGAGTCCGACCCGCCGGACCTTGCCCTCGCGCTCGAAGCGCTTGATCGTCTCGACGACCCAGTCGGTGTCCTGATCGATGGCGTCGGCGACGTCGGCGTACGGCGTCTCGGTGATGGGCAACCCACCCTGAATCTCCAGCACCAGGTCGAGTTCGTCGGGGGTCAGCCCCTGCCGGTCGGTCGGGGTGACGTCGGGGCCCAGGTCCGACAGGTCGACGCCGTCGGGGAGGTTCTCCAGCGGGCCCTCGACGGGGAACTTGGCCTCGACGCGGAACTCCTGCTGCTTGGGGAGGTCGTACGTCTCCTGGCCAGTCTCGGCCTCGATTTCGGCCAGCACCTCGTCGACGCGGCTCTCGTCGGCGACGCTGAGGACGAACCAGACGTTGAGGTGGGGGTGCTCGCGCTCGTAGTTGTGGGCCACCTCGGGGTGGTCATTGACCTGCTCGACGACCTCGTCGAAGCGGTCGGCGGGCGCGTGCATGGCGACGAGCGTCGCCGTCCCGCCGATGGCCTCGGCGTCGATGAGCGCGCCGAACCGGGACAGCGTGCCCGCCTCGTCCATCGCGGCGATCCGGTCGACGAGTTCGCCGGCGGTCAGGTCGACGCCGTGGTCGCGGAGCGCCGCCGCCGCGGGTTCGAACGGCCGCTCGGTGACGGGGAACCCGCCCTGGAAGGCGTTGAGAATCCCCCGGTCCGTGGACCCCAGATCCTCTGTCATGGGCGTCCGTCGGGACCGCGGGGGCATAAGCGCCCCGACGACGGCGTCGGGAGGGGCGCGGTGACCGGCGGGGAACGGAGCCACGCGAACACGCGAACGTCGAACGCATGTTTCCAGGAACGTACCAGTTCTACCCCGTTCTCGTCGGGTCGATATGGCACCGTCCCGAATGTTCGTCCATGGTGACACCATCGCTCGGCTCGAACGCTCCCCTGCTCCTCTACGGCGGCTTGCTCGTCGCCACGCCGCTCTCCATCGTCCTCGTCCTCCGAATCGTCGACAGGCTGTCACTCGACGGCTACGTGGACCAGTACCAGGAGGTCGCACCGGAGGCCGGCCGCGGACTCACGGCACCACCTGCAACCGACGGCGGCGGTGACGGCGGTGGAGACGCGCGCGGCGGGCACGCGTGTCCCCGCTGTGGCGAGCGGAACGAACCCGGCTACACGTTCTGTCGGGGCTGCCTGGGTCGGATCGACCGCTGAGTAACGGCGCGTCTGAACGACGGCGTGGGTCGGGACGAGGGGCCTACCCCTCGACGCCGGTCACGTCGTAGCCCGCCTCGCGGACGTCCGCGAGGATGCCCTCCTGGTCGGCGCTGGCCTCGTAGTAGAAGACGAGGTGGAACCGGCCATCGCGCAGCAGTTGCTGGCACTCCCAGACGAACTCGTCGCCGTCGATGGTCTTGCCCTGGTGCTGGTTCGAGGAGAAGTCGGTGTCGTCGTTCCCCGAGTAGACGTAGACGTCGCCGGGGTCGTGGCCGGCGCGCTCGGCGATGATGTCGCCCACCTCCAGCGACGCGTCCATCATCTCGATGTCCGCTCCTCCGTCGAACTCCGTGTGGACGACGACGCCGTTCAACTCGATGTCGCCGGGTTCGAGCAGCGCCTTCGTCCGCTGGTAGAGGTCCGGGTCGACGACGTCCCGCT
>CAZMGU010000200.1:0-3220 GCA_964565905.1 uncultured Halobacteriales archaeon | reverse complement strand
ATGTTCAACGGCCGCGAGACCATCGGCGGGGAGGCCCTGTCCGTCTACAACCTCGACTCGGCCCCCGGCGACGACGTGCTCGACACACTGAACGACGACGAGCGCATCATCGAGACGAAGTACATCTCGCTCAACGGCGAGTAACCTCGACGAGCGGTCAGAACAGCCCGCGTAGCCAGTCGCCGAATCCGCCCTCCTCTTCCTGCCGTCCGGCTTCCCGCCGCTTTCCTCCCCGCCGCTCCGCTCCCTGCTGGTCCGCTCCCCGCCGTTCTCCGCCCCGCCGCTCCGCTTCCAGCAACCGCTCGTAGTGGGCGACGATCTGGTCGCGCCGCCGTCGTTCCCGTATCAGTTCCCGCTCCAGTGCTTCGATCCGCTCGCAGAGCAACCGTCGCTCGACGTCGAACTGCCGACTCCGTTCGGTGGGGACGCTCCCGAGGTCGATCCGGGCCACGCCCCCGTCCGAGACCCCAGTCTCGCCGGTGACGGATTTCGAGGACACGCTAGAGACTGTGTACCGAGGCGACAAAAACCCCCGTCGGACGCACGTCATCAGTTATCATGGATCCGTGGGACGCTACTTCTCGGATGCTCTCCGGACGATTTTCGCTGGCGGGTCGGATAGCACGTCTCTGCGTCGAGGAAGTCGTTGCGGAATCCGGAGGGAAGAGCTCGGTCCGCTCTCCAGCGTCGTCGAATCTCACGACAGAGGAAAGCCCTCGGACCGGTCGACTCCCGGGGCTCGCTGCGCGCTTCACTCACTCCGTTCGTTCCAGTGCTTGCTTCGCCCGGGTCGTCGACCGCCCCTCGCCCTTTCAGTCCTCCAGGCGACCAATCTCCAGTCCGCAACCACGAACCTCCCCAGCCGATTCGCTCACTCGTCGCTACGCTCCTCGTTCGCTCATCCACCGTCAGAGCTCGCTCTGACGAGCCTTCCCTCGCTCCGCTCAGTCATCCCTCGCGCGACTTCGTCGCGCCATGAAGGCGCGACGGCGCGCGCCACGGCGGCTGGACCCGGGTCTGGTCGGGTTGGTGTGGGTTTGCTGCTCGATCGATTCGGCCCGTTCACTCCGCCTCGAATCGCGCGACGAAGCCGCCGTTGGCGGGGACGACGACGTCCAGGGCTTCCCGGTTCGTGACGGTCCACGCCTCCCGTTCGAGGCCGTCCTGGCCGTCGTCGCGGACGACGTGGGCGGTCCACTCGCCGTCGGGGAGGAAGGCGCAGTCCGCCGTGACGACGCGCTGGGGGCCGGCGGTGATGGTTCCGAGGAACCACTCGCCGTCCCGGTCGTGGCCGTCGCCGTGGTCGTCGCGGGCCCGGCGGGCGACCGTCGCCTCGACGCCGGGGTGGCCGCCGACGAAGCGGGTTGCCTCCCAGGCGGCGGGGACGGTTTCGAGGAACGACTCCGCGGCGGGCCGGGCGGCGTACTCGTCGACGCTATCGGCGAAGTGCTGGAGGGCGGACTCGTAGACGACGGAGAGCGCGAGTTCGTGGCCGGCGGTGGTGTGGCGCGAGTCGGCGGAGAAGGTGACCGGCGTGTAGTCCATCGGCCCGACGACGTTGCGGGTGAACGGGAGCGTGCAGTTGTGCTCGGGCGAGAGCGTGCTCCAGTTGTAGTACTCTGCGCCCATGACGCCCTCGTAGGTCATGACGTTGGGATAGCGACGCTGGAGGCCGCTGGGGACGACGGAGCCGTGGAAGTTCACCAGCAGTTCGTGGTCGGCGGCGTCCGCGGCGAGGCGGTCGTAGAACGCCAGGCGGCCCTGGTCGTCGTGGTCCATGAAGTCCACCTTGACGCCGGCGACGCCCCACTCGCGCCAGGTCGAGAGGCGCTCCGCCCGTTTCGACTCGGTGTCGAGGTCCGTCCAGTGGGCCCAGAGGAACAGGTCGACGTCGCGCTCGGCGGCGAACGCCGCGAGGTCCGGGACCTCCGACTCCCTGCGCTGCCAGCCGTCGTCGACGAGGACGTACTCCCAGCCCCGCTCCGCGGCGTACTCGACGTACTCGCGCTGGCGGTCGAAGTCGTCCGGGCTGTCGGACTCGGACCACCACGACCACGCGACGCGGCCGGGTTCGACCCAGTCGTCGTCGACGGCGGCCTCGCCGACCAGATCCGTCGCGACGGTCGACTCGACGACGGTCGACAGGTCGCCGACCAGGGCGAAGCGCCACGGCGTCGCCAGCGGGTAGCGGGCGTTCAGCCGCGTCCCCGGCAAGCTAAAGGTGAACGACCGATCGTCGGCGACGAGCCGCGACGCCCCGTAGGAGCCGTCCGCGCCGGCCTCGCCGAGCAGACACCACGTCCCGTCCACCTCGAACAGGCCGGGCGGGCAGTACTCCCCGTCGGCCTCGACGACCGGTTGCTGGCGGGCGCTCGCCTCGTGGGCCCGGTCGAACGGCACGAGCCAGGTGACGGCGTCCCGTGGCACCCGCAGCGTCGTGCCGTCGCCCGTCGTCAGGTCCCGCCCCTCGCCGGTGACCCGGTACCGAAACGCGACGCCCTCGCCGGTGACCCGAAGGTCGACTAGCACGTCACCGCCGGCGTCGGGATGGGTGAACGTCGCGGTGGTCTGCACGCCCTCGTGACCGCGTTCGCGCGCCTTCCCGCGTTTCATCTCGTAGGACTCCTCGACGCGCTCCTCGTCGCCGACGGTCACGTCGCCGCCCTCGGTCCAGTCGACGCCGTGGAGTTGTGTGAACAGTTTGCCGACCGAGAGCCGACACTGTTCGATCACGGTCGTGCCGTCGCGAGCGACGGCGAACGCGGCCTCGTCCGGCGACAGTTCGGCGACGACACGATCGTCGGGGCCCGTCAGTTGCATACCCGCGGCGACGCGGGCGGTCGTGAAAAGAGCGGGGGATGCTCCGGAGTTCTCCGGGTGCTACTCCGCGATGTGCTCCAGCACGGCGTCGGTGTCGTTGGGCACCGGTTCCGGGTCCGCGCCGGCCTTCGCGGCGGCGTCGGGGTCCTTGAGCAGGTGGCCCGTCGTCAGGCAGACGACGTCCTCGTCCGCGCCGACGACGCCCTGCTTGCGGAGTTTCTTCAGACCGGCCACGCTCGCCGCAGAGGCCGGTTCGACGCCGACGCCTTCGCTCGCGAGGGCGCGCTGGGCGGCGGTTATCTCCTCGTCCGAGACGGCGACGGCCGTCCCGCCCGTCTCGCGGATGCCCGGCAGCGCCTTCGGCGCGTTGACGGGATTGCCGATGCGGATGGCGGTCGCG
>CAZMGU010000199.1:0-3227 GCA_964565905.1 uncultured Halobacteriales archaeon | reverse complement strand
AGGTTGAACGTGTTGCTCCCGAGGACGTTCGTGAGGCTGGTGACGTCGTCGTCGTTCCGGGCGGCGCGGACGCTGACGATGGCGTCGGGGAGGCTGGTCCCGGCGGCGATGACGGTCAACCCCCAGAGAAAGCTCGGCGTGTCGAAGAGCGCGCCCAGCGAGAGCGCGCCCCTGACGAGTCCCTCGACGCCGACGGCGATGACGACCAGCGCGACGGCGAGCACGCCCCACTCGCGGAGCGGACTGACGTTCCCGACGTCCTCGGCCACGTGGTCGCTCGCGTCCTGCTGGTGGAGGAAGACGTAGATACCGTACGTCGCGAGCGGGAGGACGGCCAGCGTCGGCGTCAGGATGGCGGCGCGGTTCGTCCCGCCCGGGACGTAGGTGGCACCGAGCGCGAAGACGATGAACAGGACGAGGACGCTGATGACGTAGAACTGCGCGTCCTTGAGGACGACGTCGCGGGTCGCCTCCAGTTCCTCGCTCGCGAGCGCCGAGAGGGCCGGGATGACCAGCAGGTTGAAGATGGCGCTCCCGACGATGGCCCCGACGCCGAGCGAGAACTCGCCGTGGACGACGGTGCTGATGACCACCGAACTGATCTCAGGGAAACTCGACCCGACGGCGACGACGATGGCCCCGTGGACGGCGACCGGCAGGCCGTAGTGCCTGCTGAGCCGTTCCGCGGCCCCCTCGAAGCGGATGCTCCCCCGCCAGATGACGAGCACCGCGACCACGATGAGAACGACGGAGACGAGCAATCCTGGCATCGCTCGTCGGTTACGGACCCGGGGCCAAAGGCGTGGCCCATTGGCACGCCGGTGGCGGAGGTTTCCGAGACGCTAGCTTCGGAGTCGGACGGTGAGTTCGTCGCCGTCGCCACCACGCCCGTTGACGTCCCGATCGTCACCGTCGCGCTCGTCGACGTCCACCAGGCCGTCGTTGACCAGGTCGTCGACGAGTCCCCGGAGCCACTCCCGGCCATACTCGCCCTCCGGGGCGTAGTCGACGCGCACGCGCGGGCCGAGTTCGTCGAGGGCGAGTTCGTCGTACTCCTTGAGCGCGTTCACGACCCGGCCCCGCATCTGCCGGCGACTCCCCTCGAAACTCGGCTGGGTGGGGACGTCCGGCGCGGTGAAGTCGCCCGTCTCGTAGGCGTGGCACCACTCGCGCCAGGGACAGGCCGCCCCGTCGCAGTCGGGCGTCTTCTCGCAGGCGACGCCGCCCAGTTCCATGACGGCGTTGTTCCAGACGCGGGACTCCCCGTCGGGCATGAGGTGCTGGGCGGCCGCCTTGAACGCCGCGTCGTCGTCCGGCACGTCGAAGGCGCGGTGGAGGACGCGCTTGACGTTGGTGTCCACCACCGCGTCGCCCTCGTTGAACGCGAACGACGCGACGGCGTTGGCGGTGTACGGCCCGACGCCCATCAGTTCCTGGAGTTCGTCGGGGGTCCGGGGGAACTCGCCGTCGTACTCCGATTCGACCTGCCGGGCCGCCTCGTGGAGGTACTTCGCCCGGTTGTTGTACCCCAGCGAGTGCCCGGACCAGAACCCGACGACGTCGCCGCGGTCGGCCGCCGCCAGGTCCGCCGCCGTCGGCCACCGGTCGAGGAAGTCCTCCCAGGCGTCGACGACCCGGCCAAGTTGGGTCTGCTGGCTCATCACCTCCGAGACGAGTATCTCGTAGGCATCCTCGGTCCGCCGCCACGGGAACTCCCGGTGGTCGTCTTCGTACCACGACACCAGCGCCCGCTGGACGTCCCCGGGTTCTTCGGGCACCTCCCCCGGCAACTCTGTCATCACGAACCGCTTCGCGACCTCCGGGTTTGGATGTAGCGATTCGACTCGTTTGATCGGGACCGGGTAGACGAACCGACGGGACCGATAAGAGACGAAACGACGCGACCGATGACAACCAGAAAGCCCCGACCGGTTCGCCTCCCGGGACTCGTTGCGGTCCTCGCTCACTCCGTTCGCTGTGGTCCTTACGTCGTCCGGGTTCGGCGAACCGGTCGCCCCTTTCAGTCCCGCCCTACGGTGTTACACACGCCGGGCGGGACTGAAAGGGGCCGGGCGCTCGGCGTTCGAGAACCCGCAAGCACCGCAGGCCGACAGGCCGAGGAGCGCAGCGCGGTTCGGAGTAGCCGAGCGCTCGGGGGCTTTCTGGTTGTTCTCGTTGGCGGTACTCGCAGTGCGGTCAGTTGCGGCGACGCGTCCGGCGTCCACGGAGCCCAGTCGAAAGGCGTTTCCTCGCGCTCCCACACTCGGCAACTATGTCCCTGGACGAACTCTCGGACGACGTCGAGGAGCGGTACTCGGACGTGGGCGAGGAACTCGTCGTGGATCTGGACCGCGAGACGCGCAACGAACTGGCGATGCTGACCACCGCGCTGGAACCGGAGAGCGAGGACGAACTCGTCCGGCGCGCGGTCCACATGCTGTTCCAGACTGCCGTCGAGTCGGGGAACCTGGACTTTCACCTGCGCTCGGGCTACGACGTCACCTACGACGAGTACCTCTCGGGGATGACGTTCGACGACATGACCGGCGCGAACCAGTTCCCGCAGGCCCAGGAGAAGGACGACCGGCGCTATCAGTTCTAGGTCGGCTTCTTCGCCCGGTTTTCCAGTCGGCTGCCAGTTCGTGGCGGGTGGCTCCGGATCAGACGGTGACGGCGACTGTCACGGCCGTCGCGCCGCCGAGGAGCACCAGGCTCCAGACGGCGACCCGGTAGGCGAACCCCCGGTCCGGGCTGGCGAGCGTCAGGCCGGCCTTGACGACGATGCTGGCGGCCGTCCCGAGGAGCACCGCGACGGTCGCCGTCCCGGGTTCGATGGCCCCGCCGCGGTACAGCAAAACGGCGGTCGTCGTCGCGCCGGCGCTGGAGACGAGGCCCGAGAGTGCCGAGGTGACGTAGAGGCCCGCCGTCCCGAACTGGGCCCGCGCGACCGTGCCGGCGGCGAGGACGACCAGGAAGATGGCACCGAAGGCGAGCGCGTTGCGCAGCGAGAACGGGCTGTCGAGGTCCATCTCGACCTCCTGGCGCCAGTCGGCGGTGTAGGCGGCGACCGCGACGCTGCCGACGACGACCGACCCGAGCGGGACGACCGCCTCCAGCAGGACGCCCCGCCGGACGGTGAACGCGATGGCGATGGCGAGGTTCCGGAGCGCCATCGCGGCGTCCGCCAGCAGGATGGCGGCGACGGCGTAGGAGGCCGCCTCGGGCCG
>CAZMGU010000198.1:0-3240 GCA_964565905.1 uncultured Halobacteriales archaeon | reverse complement strand
AGTTCGGCTGCCAGTACACCGGGTCCGGGTAGTAGAACCCGACGTAGTGGTTGAGCCGTGCCACCTCGACGTAGTCGCCCGCGATGTGGGGGTAGGCGTACAGTTTCAGGTGCAGCAGTGTCTCGGGGTACTGTACCGCCTGGATGTGGATGTGCCACATCGGGAGGAACAGCGCCGCGACGAACAGCACCGCTGCCAGCGCCGGCAGGCCGCGGCGGAGTTCCGTGAAGTCGGCGAGTGATGGCAGTTTCATGGTCGGGTCGGCTGGTGCGGGGGAGTCGCGGCGGCCGTCGCGGCCGCCGTCGCGTTCGTCGGTTCGGTGCCGTCGGGGGCCGCCGTCGTCACTCGCTGGGCTCCACTATCATCCGGCTGCGCATCTCCAGGTGGAGGGCGCTGCAGAAGTACGTGCAGTAGATCCAGTAGACGCCCGGATCGTCGGCGGTGAACGTGACCTCCCGGGTGTCCTGCGGGGCCACGGCGAGGTTGACGTCGTACTCCGGGATGGCCGCGCCGTGGATGATGTCCTGGACGCCCTCGATGTTGGTCATCGTCAGGCGCACCTCGTCGCCCTCCTGGACGGTGAACTCCGGCATGCCGTACTCCGAGCGCTTGGTGGAGACCTTGACGTGGACCGAACTCTCGCCGGTGCGCTCGACGCCGGAGTCGCTCTCCGTGATGAAGGGTTTCTCGCCCTCGTAGTCCGCCTTGTCGTACACCTTCTTCGGCGAGAGCTTGTCCCTGTGCGCGAAGACGCAGTCGTGGGGCTCGGGGTAGGCCGGGTGGTCCGCGACGAGTTCCATCTCCTTCTCGCCCTGCCCGATGTGGATCAGCTGGTCGTTGTCGGGCATGATGGGGCCCACGGGGAGGAACCGGTCCTTGGAGAGCTTGTTCAGGCTCACGAGCCACTCGCCGTCGGGGTCGTTCGTCATCGCCTCCAGCGCCTGGATGTGGCCCGGGTTGTAGTGGACGTCGAGCTTCTCGATGATCGGGTCGGTCGAGTTTGCCTCGGCGTCGACCGCCGCCTCGATGTCCCACTTGGCGACCTGCGAGTCGATGAACAGCGACGTGTAGGCGTGGCCGTTGCCGTCGAAGGTCGTGTGCAGCGGGCCGAGACCGACCTTCGGGCGGCCGACGACGGCGTCGGTCGGGTCGTCGGCGTCGGCCAGTTGCTCCAGGTCGAGCATCGTCACCGTCGGCGACAGCTTGCCGGCGATGAAGGCGTACTTCCCGTCGGGACCGACCTCGACGCAGTGCGGGCTCTTCGGCGTCGGGATGTACTTCACGATGGGCCGGTCGCCCTCGTTGAGCGAACTGGCCTTCGTCCCGTCGACGATGGGGACGCCGTTGACCTCGCGGTCGTAGTCGCCGTTTGCGACGGCCTCCTCGATGGCGGGGATGTCGAACGCCTTCACGTCGTCGCGGTCGTCGCGGGTCATCCCCTGTATCTCGGTGGCCTCCTCGCTGTTGTACGCCGAAGAGATGGCCCACCGCCCCTCCTTGCCGGAGTCGACGATGTCGAGGTTGCCGTCGACGGACACCTGCCACTTCGTCTCCATCGTCTCCGGGTCGACGGCGACGAACAGCGACTCGTACTCGTCCGGATCGTTGACGTTCGTCCCGTCGTTCGGCACCGGTGCCCGGAACTCCCCGTTGCCGAGGACGTACTTCGTGTCCGGCGAGAGGACGGCGCAGCCGTGGATGGCCTGCATGTTCGGGACGTCGAGGATGGCGTCCGTCTCGAAGTACTTCAGGTTCACCCGGGCGATGCGGCCGTTGGCCTTGTCGTTGACGAACAGGTACTCGCCGTCGTAGTCGCCGTCCGTCTCCGAGAGGTTCGGGTGGTGGTTGTCGCCCCAGGTGTAGCCGCCGCCCTCCTCCAGCATCGCGCTGGATTCGTCGTCGTATCCGTAGCCCGACGCGCAGTCGGTGTTGAACACCGGGATGCGGGTCAGTTCGCGCATCGACGGGATGCCGACGACGCGCAACTCGCCGGAGTGGCCGCCGGACCAGAAGCCGTAGTACTCGTCGTGGTCGCCCGGGGCCACCTTGTGGTCGACCCCGCCGGAGGCGGACTCCGTTCCGTTCGACCCGCCACCGCCGCCGGAGAGGCCCGAACAGCCCGCCAGCGCGCCGACCGCACCGGCCGCGACGCCGGTCTTCATGAAGTCGCGCCGGTCGAGTTCGAGCCCGGCCAGCTGGAGCGTCGGCCCGTCGTCGTCGGGGACGGGTTCTTCGACTTCGGCGAGCACGTCCTGCAGGGACTGCTCGTACTCGTCGACCACTTCGTCGGGACTCCGTCGTGCGTCGTCGTCTGTCTCCGTGCTCATCTCAGACCACCTTCACGGTGCCGACCATCCCGTTCATCTCGTGGGGGATGCAGTAGTACTCGTACGTCCCGGTCGTCTCGAACGTGTGCGAGTAGCTCTCGCCGCCGGGGACGTTCCCCTCGCCGTTACTGTAGCCGTCCTTCGCCGCCTGGAGCGAGTCGAAGCCGCCCGACGCGAAGTACGTCGCCCCGTCGGGCATCTCCTCCTCGTAGGCGGTGACCGTGTGGCCGACGTTGCCGACGTTCTCCCAGGTGACCTCCGTCCCGGCAGAGACCTGGATCTGTTTCGGTTCGAACGTCAGTTCGTCGGTCATCTCCACGGTGCTCGTCTCGGTGAAGTCGCCGCCGCTACCGCCGTTCTCGTCGCCTCTGGTGCTCTCCGTCCCGCCGCCGCCTCCGCCGGACGACTCGGTGGAGTCGCCGCCGCCCGAACAGCCGGCGAGCGCGATGCCGCCGGTGGTGACTGCGGTCGCGCGGAGGAACTGCCGCCGTGAGTGTGTATCGCGGTTCATCGACATGCGGAGGTCACTACCCCAGAGCCATATACCGTCGAGGCGCTTCCCGTGGCGCAGGAACGTGGGCGAACACGTTCGAGCGCTTTTATAGAAGGGAGATCGGATACGGGCGGAAAATCGGCGGACGGGAAGGAGATCGACCCCCGATCAGTCGGCGTCGGCGACCGGCGCGCCTCGCTCCGCCTCGGTCAGGTAACACTGGGGGTCGGGCGCGAAGAGGTCGTCCTCGACGGTGAGCGCCCGGAGGCGCGACCCGCCGCGGCAGACGTCGCGGTACCGGCAGTCCGCACACTTGCCGGTCAGTCGCTCGTCCCGGTCGCGCAGGCCGCGCAGGAGGGGGTTCGACTCGTCCTCCCAGATGTCCCCGAACGGCCGGTCGCGGACGTTCCCGAGCGAGTA
>CAZMGU010000197.1:0-3247 GCA_964565905.1 uncultured Halobacteriales archaeon | reverse complement strand
ACCGCGTCGAAGCGGTCGCTCCGGAAGGCGTAGAGGCGCACGGCGAGGAGTTTGACGCTCTCCTCGACCGGGCCGACGATGAGGTAGAAGAAGACGACCGACCCGAGGAAGGGGACGGCGCCGCCGAACGAGGCGACGGCCCGGACGGGGTCGCCTATCTCCCCGTTGAGGACGCCCGCGAAACTCGCGAACAGGACCCCGAGGACGAACGTTCCGACGAGCAGGTGTAACGGCTCCCGCGTCGTGACGTCGGCGCGCCACACGTACGCCGCGAGCGCCAGCGCCGGCAGCGCCGACAGCACCGTGAACGCGCCGATCACCGGGTCCGTCACCGCGCCGAGGCCGCCGAGGACGAACTGGGCCGCGAGGATGGCTATCGCCGCGAGGACGACCGACACGCGGAGGAGTCCGAGCACCCCGTAGTAGAGCCAGTAGACCAGGCTGTCGAAGGCCGTCCGAACCTCCCAGTCGGCTATCCCGTAGAGGTCGCGGGACCCGTCGTCGCGCGCCGCCACCGGATCCCGCGGTTCCCGTGCCATATCACCGTATCCGCCGGTGGGACCCTAACGGTTGGTGTCCCGACCCGAGTCTGCGACGCCGACGCGACGGGTCCGTCTCACGTAGGTATCGTCTATTTATACGTTGGCACCAGTTACGTTCCAATGAACGGTCGAATCGACGGCGTCGTGGGCGGCGGGGTCGTCGGCGGATTCGGCGTCGTGTTGCTCGTCCCGAACGCGGTGCGCCTGAGCGAGCTCGGGAGCCCGGTGGCCGCCGTCGTCCTGGCGGCGCTCGGAACGGTCCTCTCGCTCGTCCTGGTCGCCGCGGGCGTCCTGCTCGTCCGAAGCGGGTTCGAACCGACCCACGTGGTCCGGGTGGCGGGGTGGGCGACGCTCGGGACCGTCGTCCTCGGGGCTGTGCTCGGCCTCGTCGTCGCCGCCGGCGTCGACCTGCCGCTGTTTGCCGCGGCGACCCTGCTGTCGGTGAGTACCTTCGCACACGTCCTCATCGGCGTCCGCGACGTCCAGCGGATCCGGGCCGAGGAGGTGGCGCGACAGCGGGAGAAACTCGCCGTCCTGAACCGTCTCGTCAGGCACAACCTGCGCCACGTCGCACAGGTCCTCATCGGCGCCGCGAGCATGGTGCCCGACGCCACCGACCGCGACGACCGCGTCGCGCTCGCGGCCGACGTCGAGGGCGCCGCCGACCGCCTGACGGAGATGAACGACGTCCTCCAGCGGAGCCAGTCGTTCGCGGAGCGCGGTGCCACCCCGGGGGCGCCCGTCGACCTGGCGACGGTCGTCGCGGACGTCGTCTCGGAGTACCGGGCGGCCTACCCGGACGCCACCGTCGAGGCCGACGTCCCCGGTGACTGTCGCGTCGCCGGCGGAGACGGGATCCGGGACGCCGTCGCCGAACTCGTCGAGAACGCCATCGTCCACGGCGGGGACCCGCCCGCCGTCGAACTCGACGCCGTCGTCGACCGTGGCCGCGTCTCGTTGCACGTCAGCGACACCGGTCCCGGTATCCCCGAGGCCGAACTCGCCGTCATCACCCGCGAAACCGACGTCACGCAGCTCGAACACAGCCAGGGGCTCGGCCTCTGGTTCGTCCGGTGGGTGATGGACGCCGCGGACGGCGAGATCCGCATCGACGCCGGCGGGCCGGGGACGACGGTCACGCTGGACCTGCCGCGGGCGTAGTCCCGAGAACGGCGCGCCGTCGACCGCGCCGTCAGCCATCGTTGCGCCAAACGAGCCCTTTTTCGCCGCCCGCGGCCAAGCCGTGCCCATGACGCTGACTGCGGGCGTCGTCGCGGTCCAGGGCGACGTCTCCGAGCACGCGACGGCCATCGAGCGCGCGGCCCGCGCCCACGGCGAGGAGAGCGAGGTGCGCGAGATACGGACGTCGGGGGTCGTCCCCGACTGCGACGTCCTCCTCATGCCCGGCGGCGAGTCGACGACCATTTCGCGCCTGCTCCACGGCGAGGGCATCGCCGGAGAGATAGTCGACCACGTCGCGGCCGGCAAACCCGTGCTCGCGACCTGTGCCGGCCTCATCGTCGCCTCGACGGACGCCAGGGACGACCGCGTCGAGACGCTTGACCTCGTCGACGTCACCGTCGAGCGCAACGCCTTCGGCCGGCAGAAGGACAGCTTCGAGGCCCCTCTCGACGTCGCCGGCCTCGCCGACCCCTTCCCGGCGGTGTTCATCCGCGCCCCCCTCGTCGACGAGGTGGGCGACGGCGTCACGGTGCTCGCCGAGTGGGACGGCCACGCCGTCGCGGTTCGGGACGGCCCCGTCGTCGGTACCTCCTTCCACCCGGAACTGACCGACGACCCGCGGATCCACGACCTGGCCTTTTTCGAGGAGGTGCTCGCATGAACCGCGAGCGACTGGCGGAGGGCTACCGGGTACGCGCGGAACGAGATGCTGCCATCGCCGAGGAGATGGCGGGGACGAGCAAGGAGGTGAACGAACTCCTCGGCGACGTGCCGGAGTGGTAAGCTGTGGAGCGACGCCGTGGAGGTAACGGTATCTCGGATCTCGACCCCATCGAGGACTCCGACCACCGGGCGTCGACTGACGAACTGCGGACCCCCCGTCCGGTTTCCGACCCGTGGAAACCATGCCAACCGCTTTTCATCCCGGCGTCTGAAGCCCGTCTATGACACGGATCGCCGGTCAACGTTTCCCGAGTCTCTCGGTTCGCGCGGTCGAACGAACGCTGGCGGCGCTGTTCGTCGCGCTCCTGGGCACCTACGCGCTCGGCGCGCTGGCGGCGGGACCCCTCCCACTCCTCCGCGACACCGGCGTCGTCGCCGTCCACGTCGCCATCCCGGTCGCCGCGTTCCTGGGGCTCGCACTCGTCGTCCACACGGTTCTCGGTGCCGTGGGCGAGGACCGGTCCGTTCCACGACGGGCCGAAGTCGCCGTCCTCGCGACGGTCGTGGCCTGTCTCTCGCTCACGACGGTCGCCCCGACGCGGTCGGTGAGCGACCTGCTCTTCTGGACGGCCGTCGGCGGGTCGCTCGTCCTCGCCGGCCTCGTCCTCGGTGACAGGTGAGCCTCCCGTCGGCAGACGCGCCGCGAGCGATGCCCTCAAGACCCGCGGACACGCCTTCGGGAGTATGACCGACGAGATCCTCGACGAACTGTTCGAGGTCATCGAGCAGCGCAAGGCCGACCTGCCGGAGGACTCCTACACGGCCTCGCTGTTCACCCACGAGAAGGGCGAGAACGCCGT
>CAZMGU010000196.1:0-3297 GCA_964565905.1 uncultured Halobacteriales archaeon | reverse complement strand
TAATCGACCTCGTCGAGACGCTGGTCGAGAAGGGGTACGCCTACGAGTCGAACGGGTCGGTGTACTTCGACGTCACGAGTTTCGAGGACTACGGGAAACTGTCGAACCAGCGGATAGACGAGATAGAGGCACAGGGCGACCCCGACGAGCAATCGGAGAAGCGCAACCCTGCCGACTTCGCGCTCTGGAAGGCCGGCGGCGTCGACCCGGCGGCCGTCGAGGACCACCGCCACGACGGGGCGGCCCCGGCCGACGAGGCCTGCGCCACCGCCCAGACCTGGGACTCGCCGTGGGGCGAGGGCCGACCGGGGTGGCACATCGAGTGCTCCGCGATGAGCACGACCCACCTCGACGACTCCATCGATATCCACGCCGGCGGGCAGGACCTGGTCTTCCCGCACCACGAGAACGAAATCGCCCAGAGCGAGGCCGCCACCGGCGAGCAGTTCGCGAGCTACTGGCTCCACGTCCGCCTGCTGGAGACGAAGGGCGAGAAGATGTCCTCCTCGCTTGGGAACTTCTTCACCACCGAGGCGGCCGTCGAGGAATACGGCCCCGACGTGGTCCGGACGTTCCTGCTCTCGACCGCCTACCACAACCGCGCGGTGTTCGGCGAGGACACCGTCGCGGAGGCCGTCGAGCGCTGGGAGACGCTGGAGCGGGGGTACGAGCGGGCCGTCGACGCCTGCGACGACGTCGACGCCTACGCGACGGCCCCGGACGAGGACCTGCGCGAGGCCGTCGCCGGGGCGCGCGAGTCCTTCGAGCGGGCGATGGACGACGACTTCAACACCCGCCAGGCGCTCGCGGCGCTGACCGAACTCGTGAGCGCGGTCAACGTCCACGTCGACGGGACGGCGTCGCGGGACTACCAGGGCCTGCGCGACGCCGTCGGGACGTTCGAGGAGTTCGGCGGCGACGTCCTCGGCCTCTCCTTCGGCGAGCAGCGGGGCGGCGACGTTTCCGTGGCCGAGGACCTGGTGGAACTCCTCCTGGACCTGCGCGAGGAGGAGCGGGCGGCCGGCAACTACGAGCGCGCCGACGAGTTGCGTGACGAACTCGAGGCCGTGGGCGTCGAGGTGCAGGACACCGACGACGGTCCGACCTTCCGCATCGACTGACGATTCCTCGTCCGCCACGCCGCGTCGGACGCCCGTCGCGTGCCGGTCAACTCCGAGTGACGACCTTTATCCGGGAGTACGTCATGGACGCTCCTATGACTCGACGCAGACGACTGGGAGCGGTTCTCTTCGCGGTACTGATACTGACGAGCGGGTGTCTCAGCCTCGTCACGGGCGGCACGGCGCAGTTCGACTCGTCGCCGGCGACCGTCTCGGAGTCGGCACTCTCGGAGACGGGCTACTCGGAGAGCGCGCGGTCCTCGGAGAACGTCACGCGGAACTTCACCGTCGCGGGCCAGGAACGGACCGTGCAGGTCACCAATCACGTCGCGCAGTACGAGCGGAACGTCTCGCTGGGCCCGCTCGGCGAGTACGAACTCGCCCGGTTCGTCGCCTTCTCCACCCCCGCGGTGGAGATAGCCGGCCAGACGTTCAACCCCGTCGCCGACTGGTCCGAACGGCGCATCGTCCGGGAACTCTCCGCGGAGTACTCCGGCCTCTCCGACGTCACGCACGTCAACAACCGGTCGGTGCAGTCCCTCGGCGAGGGGCGCTCCGTCGCGAAGTTCTCCGGTCGCGCGACGGTGATGGCCGGACAGGAAGTCGACGTCGTCCTCCACGTCACGAAGTTCCGCCACGGCGACGACTTCGTCCTCGCCGTCGGTATCCACCCCCAGCAACTCCCGGACGAACAGGTGCGCGTCAACGAACTGTTCCGCGGCCTCCAGCACTAGCGGGGCGCTCCGGCCGACGACCCGGTCGGCCGATCGTCGCTGCGACCGACGATTCGCTCCGACGGTCGCTGTGACCTGCCAACGCTTTTCACGACCCGGACTGTCGGTGGTTCCATGAATTCCGAACTCGCGGCTGGACTCGGCGCGACAGCCCTCGGGTTCGCGGGCTACGTCGCCGGCGTCTTCGTCGCCTACCCCGGCCGGGCCCTCTCGCTGACGCTCCTGATGGCCGGGGTGACGCTCGCGACGGTCGGCCGGGCCGGGGGTGCGGACGCGTGATATCCGCCATCGTCTACGGCGACGGCGACACCACCGAGTACGACGACGTCGCGGCGGCCAGGGCCGCCGCCGGCACGACGTGGGTCCACGCCACCGACGTCACCGAATCCGAGTTCGCCGCCGTCGCCGACGCCTTCGACATCCACGGCCTCGCCGTCGAGGACGTGGGCAACGACGTCCGCGCGAAGACCGAGGAGTTCCCCGACCACACGTTCGTCCTGATCAAGACGGCCCGCCTCGCCCGCGGCGACACGACGTTCAAGGAGGAGGTCGCCACGTCCCCGGTCGGTCTCTTCGTCGGCGACGGCTGGGTGGTCTCCGTGACGCCCGACGAGGCGCCGGTCATCGAGCGCGTCTGGGACGCGGTGGTCCGCGGCGACGAACGCCTCCTCCACCGCGGCGCCGATTTCACCGCCTACCGCATCATCGACGTCGTCGTCGACGACTACTTCGACCTGCTCGACCGCATCGAGGACGAGATAGAGGCCATCGAGGAGGACGTCCTCGAGAGCCCCGACCGGGCCACGCTCGAACGCATCAACAACGTCCGCCGGGAACTCCTCTCGGTCCGCAAGCAGGTGTGGCCCGCACGCGAGGCCGTCGGCGTCCTCGCCCGCGGCGACCCGGCACAGATAGACCAGGAGACGGAGAAGTACTTCCGCGACGTGTACGACCACGTCGTCCAGATAGCCGACCTCGTCGAGACCTACCGCGACCTGGTCGGCGGGGCCCGCGACATCTACCTCAACGCCCTCTCCCAGTCCACCAACGAGGTGATGAAGGTGCTCACCGTCGTCGCCACCATCTTCATCCCGCTGACGTTCGTCGCCGGCGTCTACGGGATGAACTTCGACCCCGGCGTCAGCCCGTTCAACATGCCGGAACTCACCTGGCGCTACGGCTACCCCGCCGCCATGCTCGGGATGGCGCTCATCGCCGCCATCATGGTCGCCCACTTCCGCCGCCGAGATTACCTTTGAACAATTTCGGTTGGAGTTCGCTCGATATCGATCCGGCTAGCGAGTCGATCGACTCGGACCAGCGGAGTAGCCGCAACTAACGATAAAGGAAAGCCCTCCCCTCCTCGCGGTCGCAGAGCGAGATATACACGCAACGCTCGGATGGGGGCCGCGAAGCGGCCGCGAGGAGGAAAGCCCGTTAAT
>CAZMGU010000195.1:0-3305 GCA_964565905.1 uncultured Halobacteriales archaeon | reverse complement strand
GAGTGAGGTATACAGCTATGTCACAGTCCGGCCAGCGACGCATGGGTGGCCAGCCTCTCTTCATTCTCGACGAGGACACCCAGCGGACCCAAGGGAAGGACGCACAGAGTTCGAACATCGCCGCAGGGAAGGCCGTCAGTGAGTCCGTCCGGACGACACTGGGCCCCCGTGGGATGGACAAGATGCTCGTCTCCGACGCGGGCGACGTCGTCATCACGAACGACGGCGCGACCATCCTCCAGGAGATGGACATCGAACACCCCGCGGCACAGATGATCGTGGAGGTCGCCGAGACCCAGGAGGACGAGGTCGGCGACGGGACGACGACGGCGTCCGTCCTCGCCGGACAGCTACTCGCCAAGGCCGAGGACCTGCTCGACGACGACGTCCACCCGACGACCATCGTCGAGGGGTACTTCGAGGCCTCCCAGCTCGCCCAGGAGGCCATCGACGACGTGGTCCTCGACGACGAGGTCGACGACGAGATGCTCGCGAAGGTCGCGGAGTCCTCCATGACCGGCAAGGGCACCGGCGACGTCGCCGCGGGCGCGCTCGCGGAGACGGTCGTCGACGCCGTCCGCCACGCCTCGACCGACGACGGCGTCGTCCGCGACAACATCGTCGTCCGGACCCAGACCGGGTCCTCCTCGTCCGCGACGGACCTGATCGAGGGCGTCGTCCTCGAGGAGGGGCCCGTCCACGAGAACATGACCAGCACCGTCCAGGACGCGAGCATCGGCGTGGTCGACGCCGACCTCGAGGTCCGCGAGAGCAACATCGACGCCGAGTACAACGTCTCCAGCGTCGACCAGCTCAACGCCGCCATCGAAGCGGAGGAGAGCGAACTCCAGGGCTACGCCGAGGAACTCGTCGACGCCGGCGTCGACGTCGTCTTCGTCACCGGTGACGTCGACGACCGCGTCGCGGCCCACCTCTCCAAGGCGGGCGTCGTCGCCTTCGACAGCGTCGACGACGACGACGTGAAGGCCATCGTCAACGCGACCGGTGCCAGCCGCGTCGGCAGCGTCGACACCCTCGAAAGCGAGGACTTCGGCTCCGCCGACGAGGTCAGCGTCGAGAAGTACGACGACCAGCTGACGTTCGTCACCGGCGGCGCGACGGCCGAGTCCGTCACCGTGTTCGCCCGCGGCGGGACCGAACACGTCACCGACGAACTGGAGCGTGCGCTCAACGACGCGCTCGACGTCGTCACGGCCGCCCTCGACGAGGGCGGCGTCGTCCCCGGCGCGGGCGCGACCGAGATCGCCGTGGCCGACTACGTCCGCAGCGAGACGGCCGGCGTCGAGGGCCGCAAGCAACTCGCCGTCGAGGCGTACGCCGACGCCCTCGACGTCCTGCCGCGCACGCTCGCCGAGAACACCGGCATGGACCCGATCGACGCGCTCGTCGACCTCCGGAGCCGATTCGAGAGCGAGGGTCGCGCCGGCATCATCAGCGAGGGTCAGACCGGCGTTATCGACGACCCCATCGACTACGGCGTCCTCGACCCCGCCGCTGTCAAGCGCGAGGCCATCGAGAGCGCCACCGAGGCGGCGACGATGATCGCCCGCATCGACGACGTCATCTCCGCGAGCTAGAGAGGACGTCCGACGACCGACCGCCGAGCGTTTTCTTTCGCGAGTCGTCCAGGAGCACTGACGACGCCTGACTCAGTTTGCCCGACCCACGATCCGACCGTACACGTCCGTTCTGACGCGATAGGTCAGGTACGTCGCGAGCACGAGCGCCGCCACGAGAGGTGCGAGCGGGTAGAACAGGAGCGAACCCGGAAACGCGAGACCGACCGCGTCGACGGCGACGAGACTCAGGCCCGTCGCGACGGAGAGCGCGAACGTCGCGAGCACGAGGAGGGTGACGAACTCCGCCGCACGGTCCGCGGCTTCGCGCGAGTCGACGAGGCGGTAGCCGACGACTGCGCCGAGGCCGGCGAGGACGGCGAGGCCCGGACCGCCGTCGAGGCCGAAGTTCGTCCGCATCGCGGCGAGGTAGCTTCCGTACGCCGCGAATCCGACGAAGCCGAGCAGGAGTCCGACGAGTGCGCCCTGCCCGGCACCGAGCAGACGGCTCCGGCGACGGTCGTACCACGCCTGGTCCACGCGGTACGCCAGCAGGTACGCGCCGACCAGCGCCGTCGACGCGAAGAGCGTGGGGAGCAGGAAGTACGGGACGGTGGATGACGCGTCGTCCAGCACCGCCTGGAGCGCCGCCGTCGGGACGATGGCGAGCGCCCATCCGACGAGGAGCGCACCGACGAACCGGACGCGGACTCGGTGGGCCGACTCCGTCGCCTCGCCCCGGCCGCTCGCCAGCCACCAGTAGCCGAGGCCGCCGCCGACGAGGAGCGCGGGCAGCGACGCCAGCTGGACGAGGAATATCCAGTCGGGGAGGAAGAAGGCGTCCGACGTCGCGCGGTAGTAGTTTCGGGCGAGTCGCCCGGCCGCGTCGAGGACGAACGACGAGACCAGACCCCACTGGAGGGCGGCGACGAGGGCTCGCTTTCGCGTCGGGGAGGAACTGGAGGGAGACATACAGCTATCTGATAGCCACGGCACAATAACGCCACGGTCCCGCGTCTCCCGGGCCCGCGGCCCTGGAAAACGTTCAACAGCGTGAGACGCGAACGGTCGGGCAAACGATGGCCGATGAGAGTCTCGGTCTGACTGAGGCCGTCTCCATCGCCCTGGGCGGTATGATCGGCGGCGGCATCTACGCGGTCCTGGGCGTCGTCGTCGGTATCACGGGCGGCGCCGTCTGGCTCGCCTTCCTCGGGGCGGGAGCGGTCGCGGCCTGCGCCGCGTACTCCTACAACGCACTCAACCGGATCGACTCGGAGCACGACGGCGGGTCCGTCACCTTCCTCCAGCGGTTCGTGGGCAACGCGACGCTGTCGGGGATGCTCGGCTGGACGCTCCTGTTCGGCTACGTCGGGTCGATGGCGATGTACGCGTTCGCGTTCGGTGCGTTCGCCGTCGACCTCCCCGGCGTTCCGGACGCCCTGGTCGCGGTTCCCCTGAGACCGATCGTCTCCGTGGCCGCCGTCGCCGGGTTCGTCGCGCTCAACCTGGCCGGCGCCCGGGCGACGGGGAAGGCGGAGGACGTGCTCGTCGCCGTCAAGGTGCTGGTACTCGTGGCGTTCGGCGTGTCCGGCGTCGCGTTCGTCGCGTGGATCAGTCCCGTCACGCTGTCGACCGGAGGGTCCCGGGCCCTTTCGTTCGACCCGGTGATGGCGGCCGCGGTCTCCTTCGTCGCCTTCCAGGGCTGGCAACTGCTGTTCTACGACCAGG
>CAZMGU010000194.1:0-3326 GCA_964565905.1 uncultured Halobacteriales archaeon | reverse complement strand
CCTCGAACTCGGTTCGGTAGGCGACGGCGTCTTCGCCGGCAAACTGGGCCGGCCGTCCCGGCACCTCGACGTCCCGCCACGTCGTCGCGGACGGGACGCCGGGACCGGGTTCGACTGCCGCACCTCGCCACTCCAGCGACATGTAGGATGCGCTGTTCCCCGGGGCAATGTACTTTACCCCCTGCGGACCGGACCCCTCCGCTCGATGACGGGAATCCCGCCGGTGGTCGCCCGTCCCGGTCACCGCGACGCGCCCTGCAGCGGGAGTGGCGGCCCATCAGAGCGACAGGCGGTTCCGGATCGGATCGAGAAAGCCGCCCGCTCCGTTCCCGTACCGCTCCACGAACCGGTGGGCGGCGTAGTAACTCGGTACGGCGGCGACGACTGCCAGGACGACGTTGCCGACGACGAGGCGAGTCACGGCGGCCGGAGCGGCGTCCAGCGAGACGGTCGCCATCGTCACTCCCTCGACGGGACCGAGAAGCAGCGTACCGAGGCCGAAACTGAGGCCGTAGACGCCCCACTTGACGACCGGGTTGAACACCACGGCCGACGCGACGAGGGCGAGTTTACTCATCCGGTCGAAGACGCCCGCGAGCACGACGAAGACGACGAAGCCGACGCCGAGCGTCGGCAACATAGTGATGAACACGCCGAGACCGAAACTCCGGGCCACCTCCTCCGTCGTGTGTTCCTCGGCGAACGCGCGCCGGAGCAGTCGCTTCGCGCGGGCGAGATCGCCTCGCAGACGGTCGCGCACGTCACCGGGCACTCACCGGAGAGGATGGCGACGTGGTTTGTAACGGTTACGGATACCACGGTGCCCGTTACCGGGGCGACCGCACGGCCGGTTATCGTGGCCGAGGACCCCGGACCGACTTCCGTCCGACACTTTCACTTTCACTGCGGGGATGGCTCGCCTTGACGGTGGGTCCGGCCGACGCCGTAGATATGATCGAGGAACTCCAGAGCGAGACGACGGCCACCTGCGACGACCCGGACTGCGAGCGCCCCCTGTCCGCGGACCCGGCGCTGGTGTTCCGGACCGACGCGGGCGAGCGGCGGGCCTACGAGTGCGACTGCGGCGCACTGACGGTGACCGTCGCGCGCGGTCCCGAGTCGACTCGCTGAAGTGCACCGGTGGGAAAGCGTGGGTATGGACGAGGGCGAACCCGTCGCGGACGACGGCGCGGAGGAGGACGACGTCGCGGAGGAAGTGGTCCACGCGCGCGGACACGAACAAGTCAGCGCCGAGCACGCGAGCACCCTGGAACTGACGAGCGACGACTACCTCACCCCGGCCGGCGACTGCATCCTGGCCGTCGAGGCCGACCGGGTGCCCGCCGACTTCGACGACGCTTTCGTCGCGGCGTGCCGGGACGCAGAGGCGACGATCACCCTGACCATCGAGGCCGGCGACCACGTCGAGACGGTCACCGGCAGCGGTCACCCGGACCTCACCTTCGACGGCGACCGGAGTTTCGTCTGCCGCACGAGCGACCACGTCGACGACCGGACGGTGATGGTCGCGGCGGACCGGGCGGCCGGTGACCTCGACCGCGACCTGGTCGACGCGCTCGCGGGCGGTGCCGACGTGACGGCCACGTTCTCGGTCGAGTGACGCGATTGCACGCGGCCGAAACGGTAAATGACGAGCGACGGACCGTCAGCCATGGAGTACGACCGCGAGGTGATCGAGGGACTGATCGACCGCGCCGTCGCTGACCACGACGACTGCGAACCGGCGTTCTACGCGGTGACCGGGAGCCACTGCTACGGGTTCGCCAGCGAGTCGCGTAGCGACGTCGACGTTCGCGGGTTCCACCTCGCGGACTGGCGTCGCTACGCGCTGCTGGACCGCCCGGACGAGCAGTTCGTCGTCAACCAGGACGGCGTCACGCCGGGGTACGAAGAGTACGAGCACGTCGACCTGGTGAGCTACGAACTCCGGAAGTTCGGCCAACTCGTCCACGCGGCGAACTTCAACGTCCTGGAGACGCTCTGCTGTGGCGACGAACTGGTGAACGAGATGCCAGAAGCCGTCCGGGCCCTCCGCTCGCTCGTCGCGGACCACCTCCCGCTCGACGTGCCGACGGCGTACGTCGGGATGGCGACGAACAACTACCGGACGTACCTCGACCCCGAGCGCGACAGCTACGACCCGACGGCCAAGAACTTCCTCTACGTGCTCAGGGCACTGCTGGCCGCCAGGTACGTCCTCGACGAGGAGCGCATCGAGGCCGACGTGACGGTGCTGGCCGACGAAGTGCTGGGCGAGACCGACCTCGTGGACGAGCTAATCGCGGTCAGGCGCGACGACGGAGCGGCGGCGGTCCCCGACGAACTCGCCGCGCGGGCCGACGAACGGATCGTCGCGCTGCTCGACGACATCGACCCGCCCGAGCGAGCGGAGAAGACCGAGTTCCGCGACGCCATCGACGACTGGATGCTGAGAGTTCGGGAGTGAACACCGGGTCGCCTTTCACCCGTCCGTCCCGACGGACGCCCATGAGCGACGACCCGGAACCCGCCGAAAACATCAGCGGCGGCGCGTCGGGCGGCGGACTGGCGGCGGAGTTCGAACCGGCCGAAGCGGACACCCGCGCCGAGGCCGTCGTCGACCGACTCGGGGGGATGTACTGGACGAAGACCTACGGCGGACGGGACGCCTTCGAGTGTCTGGTCAGGACTATCCTCAGCCAGAACACCTCCGACGTGGCGAGCCAGCCGGCACACGACGCGCTGATGGAGCGGTACGGAGAGGAAGAGGAGGACGGCCCGGACCTGGCCGAATCGCTGGCCGACGCCGAGCAGTCCCACCTCGCCGAGACCATCTCGTCGGCGGGCCTCTACAACCAGAAGTCCGCCCGGCTAATCGAGATAGCCGACCGCGTCGTCGCGGAGTACGGGTCCGCCGACGCCTTCGACGAGTTCGTTCGCGAGGGGGACTCCGACGAGGTGCGCGACACGCTGCTCGACATGAACGGCGTCGGCCCGAAGACGGCGGACTGCGTCCTGCTGTTCGCCGGCGGCCAGTCCGGCGTCTTCCCCGTCGACACGCACGTCCACCGCATCGCCCGCCGACTCGGCGTCGCGCCCGCCGACGCCGACCACGAGGCGGTCCGGGAGGCGCTGGAGGGGTCGGTTCCGGGCGAAAAATGTGGCTTCGGCCACACGGCCCTGATCCAGTTCGGTCGCGAGTACTGCACCGCCCGGAAGCCCGCCTGTCTCGACGGCCCGGAGGCGTGTCCGATGGAGGACCTGTGCGACCAGGTCGGCGTCTATCCCGAGGACGGCGACGTGGTGGACCCGAGCGAAGCGCCGGA
>CAZMGU010000193.1:0-3367 GCA_964565905.1 uncultured Halobacteriales archaeon | reverse complement strand
GTAGTGGTCGAGGCCGAGCGCCTCGGCCGTCTCCTCGGCCTCGTCGAACTCGTAGCTCGGCTGGCCGACGTCGACGGTGACGCCGATGACGTCGTCGTAGCCGTACTCTTCTTTCAGCAGCGGGACGCAGACCGTGGTGTCGAGCCCGCCGGAGAAGGCGAGCGCGACGGTTCCGTTTCCGTCTGTCATGGTTGGTGTGTGGGTGTAGCCTGTGGTGTGTCTGTCGATTCGGATGTCCGCTCGACAGACGGCGAGCGGTGCTCGGAAGCGAGACGAACTGGAGGACGAGGGGTGAAGTAGTGGTGGGCCTAGAAGAGGGCCCGTCGCCGTCGCCGTGGGAAAAGTCGAACAGACCCGCCAGTGGCGGTGTGGTGGGCGCCAGCGACGCGGGTCTGACTCATGTACGAGAGGCTATTGCGGATTCGTACTAATAGCTTGCGAGATTAGCGCGGCGTGCGGGGGTGTGGCACGCCCCTCCCGCCGGCCACAAGACATGTCCACCCCCCTCCGAAACTGGGGTACGTGCTCGACAACCTCGACGTAGAGACGCTCCTGAAGCTCGTACTGGTTCTCGTGGTCGTGTGGATCGCACTCGACATCGTCTCCGAACTGGTGTTCGACCTCCTCGGGCCGTTTCGGCCCCTCGTCGGCCTGGTGATCGTCGCCCTCATCGTCGTCTGGTGGCTGGACTGAGGGTCCGACGGGCGTCCACTGGATTCCGGGCGATAAGTCTCGACGAGTAATCGCGGCGCTTTTGACGACAGACTCCCTCGCGAGAGACGTGTTCAGCCTCAACGTTCCCGTTCCGAGCGAGGTGGCTCGGCTGGCGAGCGACCTCGCCCGGGAGGTGCCGGGAGCGGAGGAACGCTCCCGCGGCCGGCACACGCTCGTCGTCAAGCGCCTCGGGACGGGCGGGTACGAGTCCTATCACGCGATGGAGGCCCGGGTCCGGGAGTTACTGGTCGGACAGCCCACCTTCGCCGCCAGGGTGGACGGCATCGACGTCTTCGAGGACGCGCCCCGCGGTTCGTCGCCGGTCATCTACCTCACCGTCGAGAGCCCGGGGCTCTGGGACCTCCACGAGCGCCTGTGCGAGGAGTTCGGTGCCATCGACGGCCTCGAGGGCGACGACTACGACCCGCACGTCACCATCGCCAGGGGCGGGCCGATGGAACGCGCCCGCCGGATGTGCGACCGCGAAGTAGAGCCGGTGGAGTGGACCGTCGAGGCGCTCTCCTTTCTGGACGCCGAGCGCGGCCACGAGGCCGGTCGAATCTCGTTGCCCGCGTGAGTCGACGTCGCCCCGACGCCGTCGCCCGGCCTCAGGCCGGCAACCCCGCCAGTCGCTCGTCCTCGCGAACGCACTCCCGGACCGCCTCGACGTCGACGGCGAGTTCGTAGCCGGGACGGCCCTTGCCGACCGGCGACGTCGCCTCCGGCCTGGTCCCCGTCACGAGGCCGCGGTCCTCCAGCCGTCGGCAGGCCCTGACGAGGTCCCCCTCCGTGAGGCGGTCGCCGACGACCGCTTCGAGGTCCCCGAGCCACCCCCGACACTCCCGGAGGACATCCGTCGCCTGGGCCGGCGTCCGGTCGTCCCGTTCGAGTTCGGCGAGTTCGTGGAGGACGACCCGTTCGGTGAGGGACGTCGACTGTAGCGTGCTATCGTCTACCATGCTGGGCGCTACGGCCGGGAGGAATATACGCTTTGCCGACAGGTTTCGCCGGGAGCGCCGCCGTACCCGAAACCGCCACCGAGCCACGGAGTCGCCCGACGTGACGACGTTCCGATCCGTGGCGGTATCCTTTTGAGAGGTCCTTCCCTGTGAATCGCATATGGATTACCGCGAGGTCGAGAGCGCGCGCGAGTTCGTCTGCACGCTCGACCACGGGGGCGACTGGCGCGCCCAGATCGAGGCCTTCGCCGCCGACGAGGGCGTCGAGGCGGCCTTCTTCACCGGCCTCGGCGCGGTGCAGGACGCCGAGATCATGTTCTACGACCAGGAAGAGCGGGAGTACGAGTCGGTCGTCTTCCCCGAACCGCTGGAGGTGGCGAGTTGCGTCGGCAACGTCTCCCTGCTGGAGGGAGAACCGTTCGCGCACACGCACGCCGTCCTCTCGCACCCCGACGGGGAGGCCGTCGCGGGCCACCTGAACAGCGCCACCGTCTGGGCCGGCGAACTCCACGTGCGGGCGTTCGAGGAGTCGCTGGAACGGGAACCCGACGAGGCGACCGACCTGGACCTCTGGGAGCTATAGATGCGCGAGGCAGACGAGCAGTACTTCGAGCGACTGGAAGCGGACCTGGAGTCGGCCTTCGACGTCGCGACTGCGGCGAAGGAACGCGGCGGCGACCCGACGGAGGACGTCGAGATTCCGACGGCCCGGGACATGGCCGACCGGGTCGAGAACATCCTCGGCATCGACGGCGTCGCCGAGCGCGTCCGCGAACTCGAGGGGGAGATGAGCAGGGAGGAGGCCGCGCTGGAACTCGTCGAGGACTTCGTCGAGGGGGCGGTCGGGGACTACGACTCCGACGCCGGGAAGATAGAGGGCGCGGTCCGGACGGCCGTCGCGCTGCTCACCGAGGGGGTCGTCGCCGCCCCCATCGAGGGCATCGACCGCGTCGAGGTGCTCGACAACGACGACGGGACGCAGTTCGTCAACGTCTACTACGCCGGTCCGATCCGGTCCGCCGGTGGGACCGCTCAGGCGCTCTCCGTCTTGGTGGCCGACTACGCCCGCGCCCTCCTGGGCATCGACCAGTACAAGGCCAGGGACGAGGAGGTCAACCGCTACGCCGAGGAGATAGACCTCTACGACAAGGAGACGGGCCTCCAGTACTCGCCCAAGGAGAAGGAGAGCAAGTTCATCGCCGAGAACATGCCCATCATGCTGGACGGCGAGGCGACGGGCGACGAGGAGGTGTCGGGCTTCCGCGACCTGGACCGTGTCGACACCAACTCCGCCCGCGGCGGGATGTGTCTCGTCGCCGCGGAGGGCATCGCGCTGAAGGCGCCGAAGATCCAGCGCTACACCCGCAACCTCGACGAGGTCGACTGGCCGTGGCTCCAGGACCTCATCGACGGCACCATCGGGAAGGGCGACGGCGAGGGTGACGACGCCGACGAAGCGGCGGACGGCGAGGACGCCGAGGGGGCCGACGCCGACGAGGCGGACGACGCCGGGGACGCCGACGACTACCCCGGTCCGCCCCGCGTCGACCCCGCCAAGAAGTACCTCCGGGACCTCATCGCCGGTCGTCCGGTCTTCTCCCACCCCTCGAACCCCGGCGGCTTCCGCCTGCGCTACGGTCGCTCGCGCAACCACGGGTTCGCGACGGCGGGCGTCCACCCCGCGACGATGCACC
>CAZMGU010000192.1:0-3382 GCA_964565905.1 uncultured Halobacteriales archaeon | reverse complement strand
CACGAGGACGTCTGGCCGCGCGCGAGCGACTGGTTCAAAGAGCGCAACCGGCGCGCGTTGCAGGAGCAGGAAGCCGATCGGACCGACGAGGACTCGGAGTCGGCGGACGCCGTCGACATCGACATCGAGTCGCCCGAGGAGGCGGCCGCCGAGGCCGTCGAGTCGGTCGAGGAACAGACCGACGAGCAGGTGTCCCACGAGGACCGGTCGGCGGAGGAACTCGAAGAGATCGGCGAGGACGACGTCGAGGAGACGCCCGCCGAACCCGGCGAGATGGAGGTCGACGAGGAACTGGTCGACGACGTCGTCGACGAGGCGTCGGAGTCCGAGACGCCGGAAGACGAAGCGGAGGACGACGCCGACCAGGACGTCAGCGTCGGTGAGGGCGAAGCGGACGTCGCCAGCGAGGCCACAGCGGATGAGGGCGAGGCGGAGTCGCCCGACGTCGCCTCCGTGTCGGGCATCGGCCCGACCTACGCGGACCGCCTGCGCACGGCCGGCGTCGACACCGTCGCGGACCTGACCGAGCGATCTGCCGCCGAACTGGCCGAAATCGCCCAGACCAGCGAGGCGCGGGCGCGGGACTGGCTCGACCAGGTCTGAGTGTCGAGGGACCGCCGTCCGGGTACCTTTTTGTCGCGGCGTGCGATCGTTCCGGTATGTTAGAGGGACAGACCTGCCTGGTCACGGGGTCGTCGCGCGGCATCGGCCGGGGTATCGCGATGGACCTCGGGGAACACGGCGCGAACGTCGTGGTGAACTACCGCTCGTCGGAGGCGGCGGCCCACGACGTCGTCGACGCCATCGAGGACGCGGGCGGCACCGCCATCGCCGCCCAGGGCGACATCTCCGAGTACGAGCAGATGGAGTCCCTGCGCGAGGAGGTCCACGACGCCTTCGGCGACCTGGACGTCCTCGTGAACAACGCCGGCATCACCGTCGACAAGAAGTTCGAGAACATGACGAAGGACGACTGGGACGCCGTCATCGACGTGAACCTCGGCGGCGTGTTCAACGTCACCCACTGCTTCTGGGACGACATCAAGGGCTCCGAGACGGGACGGCTGATCAACATCTCCTCCGTCGTCGGCCAGCAGGGCAACTACGGCCAGGCCAACTACGCGACGACGAAGTCCGGCCTGTTCGGCTTCACCCGGACGCTCGCGCTCGAACTCGCGAGCACGGGGTCGACGGCCAACTGTATCGCCCCCGGGTTCGTCGCCACGGACATGCTCGAAGAGGTGCCCAAGCGCGTCCAGGAGAAGATACTCCGCCGCATCCCGCTCGACCGGTTCGCGACCATCGACGACATCGCCCCCGTCGTCCGCTTCGTCGCCAGCGAGGACTCCAGTTACATGACGGGGCAGGTCATCGGTGTGAACGGTGGGATGGAGTGGTAGGTAGGCTGGGGCCGAGCGAAGCGAGGGCCCAGCTATAGTGCGAACGGCGAACGTAGTGAGCCGTGAGCAGGGTGATCCGAGCGCAGCGAGGACCACCTTAAAAGCGAGCGGTGAACGAAGTGAACCGCGAGCAGGAGCGCTCGACGCTTCCGGCGCGACGCTCAGGAGACCCGGACCTCTCCGGTGCCGTCGACTTCGACCAGCGTCCCGTCGACGAACCAGCGGACGGAGAGGTCGTCTTGGGCGCTGGCCACCAGGTCCTCGACGGCCTCGAGGTCGACGTGCTCGCTCATCGGGTCCATCTCGTCGACGGCGACGTCCTCCGCTTCGGCGACGGCCTCGACGACGCGGAAACCCAGTGGTCTGTCGGACGGCCGGCCGGTGGAGTTCAGGGCGCTTTCGGACATGTTTGTACTCCAGACCCTCCAGGCAATAAACACCCGTCAGACGATTTTTCAATTCAGTAAAACTTGGAATTTGGTAGCGTGCGCCGTCAGGGATGGAACGAGCGCCTGCAGCGGCCGGTGAGTGGGTTTCACGTGCCCGCGGGTTCCACACGCGACCATGCGCGTCTCAGTTGTCGGCGGCGGCACGGTCACGGACGCGGAGTATCGGCAGGCCCGCGAGGTCGGTGCGCTGCTCGGCGAACGCGGCCACACCGTCGTCTGCGGCGGCCTCGGCGGCGTGATGGAGGCCGCCTGCGAGGGGGCCGCGGGCGAGGGCGGCCACACCGTCGGCGTCCTCCCCACCGACGACCCGGCGGACGCCAACGACCACGTCGAGACGGCCGTCGCGACCGGGATGGGTCACGGGCGCAACCACCTGGTCGTGCTGAACGGCGATGCCGTCGTCGCCGTCGACGGCGGATCGGGGACGCTCTCGGAGATCGGCTTCGCCGGCGTCTACGACCGCCCCATCGCCGGTCTGGGCACCCACCGGACCGACGGCGTGGACGGGGTCGAGCACGTCGACACCCCCGCCGAGGCCGTGGAGTACGTCGAGGACGCAGCACAGGAAAACGCGTAGACCACCCCAGAACCACGTGGCGCGCGCTTTCACGCTGGTCGAACGCAGTGAGACCGCGTGATGAAGTCGTGCGAGGGATGAGCACCGGAGCGACCGGAGGGAGCGAGGGGCGGAATCGGCTGGGGAGGCGTGTGGCTCGGGTCGTCCTCCTGGAGGACTGAAAGGGCGAGGCCCGTCTCGCGCCGGCGGGCAGTCGTTGCGGGGCCGCTATCCGAGGGAACGCAGTGACCGAGGACATGCCCCGCAGCGTAAGCTGAGGACTACGCGAGAGCTTCGCTCTCGCGGTCGCTTGCGGGTCCGTGCTTCGTTCACCAGGCCTCGCCCTTTCAATCCGCCAGGACGCAACTTCCCACGGCCACACGCCTCCCCAGCCGATTCGCTCTCTCGCTGTCGCTCGTTCGCTCATCCCTCGCGCGATTTCGACGTGCGGCCCTCGCTGTCGCTCGGGCACGCACGACAGCACACGCCAACCGGTATGTCGGTGTCGAATCGCTCGGTGAATAACTCGAATCGGGCTCAGTTCACAACCAGTCGGTAAAGCTCCCTTCGAGCAGCGTCCCGTCCTGTCGGTCGACGTAGCGGGACTGCATCCCCCAGATGGCCTCGCCGAGGGGGACGCCCTCGTCGACGGCCTCGCGGACCTGGTCGTGTTTCCAGCGGGCGGGGGTGAGTCGGCGGTCGACGCGCTCGCGGAGCGGGCGGACGTACTGGCGGGCCTCCTCCGTCGAGAGGCCGCGGCCCTCCAGGCCCTCGCGGGCGAGTTCGAACAGTTCGCCGTACAGCGCGTCGATGTCGGTGGTGTGGGTGCCGTCGAGAGTGATCCACTCCATGTCGGCGCGGAGGCCGTCGCGGGTGGCAGCGTAGAAGTTCTCCTTCGCCGTCGCCCACTCGAGGCTCTGGATGGGGTGTTCGACCTGCGGGAGCGCCTCCATCAGGCCGCCGAAGACGGCCTGGAA
>CAZMGU010000191.1:0-3408 GCA_964565905.1 uncultured Halobacteriales archaeon | reverse complement strand
GTCGGCTCCCGACCGAGTTCGGCGACCACGAGGTCGTGGTCCGCGTCGGACAGGCTCATTACCTGCCCGTGGCCACCGCCCGGCTAAATCGCTTTCCATGCGTCCGAGGTGCCCGCTCCCGGACGTCCATCCGCGGTTGGCCGCGACGACCGTCAGTCGACGACGTAGGACTGCCAGTCCCCGCGCGTGCGGACGTCAACGAACCGGTATCGCCGGCCGTCGTCCAGGTCACCGGCGAACGACGCGTCGCCGGTCGACCCGACATCGTACACCTCGTCGGCCCCCCGACAGCCGTTCGCCCGGAGCCGGTCCTCGACGTCCGCCGGGAGGGATCCGTCGGGCGGCACCTCCACCACGACCAGTTTGTCCGTGAAACTCGTCGCGGTCCAGGCGTCGCGGACGCCGTCGTGGCCGGCGACGTCCTCGACGAGCGCCGCCAGTTCGGTCTCCCGGTCGGTCATCGTTTCATCGGTCGAGCCGAGGGGAGGAGACGCTGGTCGCGAACGCGTTCGCCCGGCCGCTACTCCGGAACCGTCCCGGCTCCTTTTCACCCGGTTTCGTGGCCGAAAACCCCTCCCTTCCGCCAGTCGCCGGCCGACGGCCTCGCTGAACGCCCGAAGAACGACGCCGTTACCGGGACGTAGGAAACAGTTAAACCGCAGGACGCTAGAGGGTTGGCAACGAAACGATGTGCGACCAGTCGCCGCGAGACGACGACCCTGCCGAGGTACTCACCGACCCACGCGTTCGCTCCGACCAGTTACGCCTGTTCGACGGTCCGACGGGTCACCCGGTCCTCGTCGTCGGCTGCGTCCACGACCACCCCGCGAGCGTCTACCGGGTCCGCGCGCTGGTCGACGCCCTCCGTCCCGACGTCGTCGGCGTCGAGTTGCCCGGCCTCGCGGTCCCGCTCTTCGAGCGCGTCGGCCGCGACGCGGACGCCGACTGCCCGACGGGGGGAGAGATGAGCACTGCGCTCGCGACGGCCGCGGACCTCGGCGTTCGCCGCGTCGGTATCGACACGCTCGACGCCGCGTTCGCCCGCTCGCTGGCCGCCGAACTACGGCGGGAGTCGCCGTCGTTCGCCACGCTCAGGCGCGTCTTCGACTCCGTCTCCAGCGTCGGGCGGCACGCCCTCACCTGTCGCCTCTCCGCGGCGCTGGGTCGGTTCGGTACCGCCGCTCCCGTGACGAAACGCGCCTACGACCACGACGTCGACCGCTCGGCGTCGGCGGCGGACCTAGCCGCCGACGAGCGGCGACAGGTGACTCGCAGTCTCTCCGTCCTCCGCGCGCTGGAACGGTCCGCCGCGAGCGACGTCGTGGACGGCGCGCGCGAGGAGACGATGGCCGCCAACCTCTGCTCGCTCCGGTCGGACGGGAGCGTCGTCGCCGTCGTCGGGTTCGACCACCTCTCCGGTATCACGGAGTCCCTCGAGGAACGATGTGCGACGCGACGTGACCCCGACGCGGAGACGCTCGGACGGTTATGGGGCTAAGACGGTTACGGAGTGGGTTCCCGGTTCGACTCCCATCGAAAGGTGGTCCACGTCGTACCGGGCCCGCGTCGTAACGGGCCCATATCGGTGAGGACCCTCCAGTCGGGCGGAGAGTGGCCGGCGTTACTGGCCGTTTACGACCCATTACCCCGCCCGGGAGTACCAGTTCGTCCCGATCCCCTTTCCGTCTACGGGAAACGACTGCATAACTCAAGTAGTTCCGTCCCCTAGGCCGGCTCGATGACTTCCGAGGAAAACCCGCCCGGTGGCGAATCCGACGCAACCGCCCGCCCCGTCCACTCCGACGGTAGCTACGTCGCCTACGAGACCGACGACGGTGCGTTCGTCATCCGCGACGAGTCCGAACCCGACGCGTGGATCCGATCCGACACCGTCGTCGGCCTCTCCGCGGACGGCGTCTGACCGCCCACACCCGACGACCGAACGAATCGCCCCTCCGACTCCCTCTTCCGACGCGAATCGTCGCCTGCAGCACGTACCGGGGGCCTTTTGCCACCCCGCCGCAAACCGACGAGCGTGCTTTCGGTCGAGCTTCACGCCCACTCCGCGCTGTCGTACGACGGTCGGGACCCGGTCGAACTCCTGCTGGAGCAGGCCCAGGCCGTCGGGCTCGACGCGCTCGCAATCACGGACCACGACGAGATAGCGGCGAGTTTGGAAGCGGCGGAACTGGCGGCGGAGTACGGCATCGTTGGTATCCCCGGGATGGAGGTGACAACCCGCGCCGGCCACGTCCTCGCCCTCGGCGTCGAGGAGGCCGTCCCGTCCGGGCTGTCGTTCCAGGAGACGCTCGACGCCATCCGTGACCTGGGCGGCATCGCCGTGGTCCCGCACCCGTTCCAGGAGTCGCGGAGCGGGGTCCTCGCGAATATCTCGCGGGACGCCCTCGCCGCCGCGGACGCCATCGAGGTGTACAACTCGCGACTGCTCACCGGCCGGGCGAACCGGCAGGCCGCACGCTACGCGCGCCGCCGCGGCCTCCCGACGACGGCCGGGAGCGACGCCCACATCAGCGAGATGGTCGGCCAGGCCGTCACCCTCGTCGACGCCGAGGAGGCCTCCGTCGACGCCATCCTCGACGCCATCGCGGCCGGCCGGACCACCGTCGAGGGGAAGCGCACGCCCTGGCGGATCAGTTTCAGGCAGGCTGCCGGCGGGGCCAAGCGTCGCGTGAAGAACCGACTCGCCGGGATGTTCGAACGATGAACGGCGCCGACCCCGACGTCGTCCGCCGCGCGTGCGAGGACCGCGACCCGCTGCCGGGAACGGGCGGGTTCGCCGGGTCGCTGGACGGTGCGCTCGTCCGCGACGTCCTCGGCCGGTATCCGCTGTTGGTCGAACGCGAGGCTACCGACCCGGCCGCGCCGGACGCGTGGAGTTTCGACCCGACTGACCTCGCGACGCCGGAGCGCGTTCCGGCCGGTCATTGCCTCGACGCCGACGGGTCGGAACGCATGTTCTCGTTACCGGACCCCGACCCGGAACCGGACCCCGACGCCGCCGTCGGCGCGGTCCGGGAGAACGTCGCGGATTCGGTCGACGCCGTCTCCACGGACGGACTCGCTATCGCCTTCTCCGGTGGCCTCGACTCGGCCGTCCTCGCGGCGCGACTCGACGCGCCGCTCTACGTCGCCGGCTTCCCCGACAGCCACGACGTCGCGGCCGCCCGTTCGGCCGCCGACCTGCTCGACGCCGACCTCACCGTCGTCGAACTCACCCACGACGCGCTCGTCGAGTCGGTCCCCGAGATAGCGCGGGCCACCGGCCGCACCAACGCGATGGACGTCCAGATATCGCTGGGGCTGTTCCTGACCGCCCGGCGCACGGCCGCGGACGGGTTCGACCGCCTCGCCGTCGGCCAGGGCGCGGACGAACTGTTCGGCGGCTAC
>CAZMGU010000190.1:0-3475 GCA_964565905.1 uncultured Halobacteriales archaeon | reverse complement strand
CCTCGAACAGTTCGCGGGCGCGGTCGTGCCACTTGGGCTTGGGGTAGGAGCCGACAACGGTCGTCAGCAGGAAGTGGTCGTTCGGGTGGTCCTCCGGCTTGAACTGCTCTCGTGGTCCGGTCATTATGCTTGCACCTCCTCGAGTTCCGCGGCGTCTGCGAGGGCAGACAGTTTCGCTTCGAACTTGTTCACGGGCAGGTAGAACAGCTCCGTATTCGCCGTCGCGTAGACGGTGTCGTAGTCGGTGGTCTGGTCCGCGAACCAGTCGATGCGCTCGCGGATGGTCTCGGGGCTCTCGACGAGCGTGTTCTGGCCGTCGACGAGGCCCAGCGCGACGGACTCCTTCGTCCCGTACTCCTGGACGTTGTAGACGGTCTGCTCGTGGTCGGCGATCAGGTCGAAGCCGATGGCGTCGACGTCGGCGTCCATGAGGTGGGCGTACGCCTTCTCCTCGATGGCGCCCCAGTACGTGTGGGCGACGACGTCGGCGTCGACGGCCGAGGCGACCGTATCGATGGCCTCGCTCGCGCGCTCGTCCAGTCCGTCGCCGGGCGCGTTCTCGACGAGCGAGGGCTCCAGCAGGAACAGCGTCTCCACGTCGGGGAACTGCTCGGCCTCGTCGACGAGGAACTCCGCGATGGCGTCGAGGAACGCGACCTCGTCGCCGTAGTGCTCGTCCGTCGCCAGGTCCGCCAGCGAGTACGGCCCCGGGAGGACTGCCTGGAGCCCCGAATCGACGTGCTCGGCGGCCGCGTCCAGTTCGGCCGCGACGTCGCCCGTCGCTTCGAGGTCGCCCGTCACCACCGGCTCCCTGTAGAAGTTGTTGTTGTCGTAGTAGCGGACGATGCCGCGCGTGTCGACCGAATCGGCGACGGCCAGCGGGTGGGCGATCATGTCGTCCCACCGGAGCTGGCCCTCGACGACGCGGTCCAGGCCAGCGTCGGTCTGGGCCGCGACCACGTCGCTGCGGGCGCGGTCGTACGCGTCGACTATCTCGGCCGACTCGTCGCCGTCGATGAGGTCGGTCTTCTGGTGCCCTTTCAGGTCGCTGAGTTCGTCCTTCGCCCAGTCCGGTATCGGAAACAGGCCGGGCGTCGTGGAGACTACCTGCGTCATTGGATCGGGGTACGAAATGACGGCCTTTAATATTTCCTATTCGATCTGATGCGTCGTGGTTATCTCCCGCACGGTTCGCTTCCACTGGCCGGCCGAACTCGCGGAAGTCCGCCCCGACGTTTATGTCGAGTCGCGCGTATCCCTGAATAACTGATGAACGGGCGTCTTCCGCGGGTGAACTGGGCCATCGCGGGCGGGGCGGTGGTGTTCCTCTCCGGCGTCGTTGGGCTCTTCGCCTATCCGCTGACCCGGGCCGGTTACCTGTGGACCGTGGGAGCGACGCTCTACGCACTCGCGCCCTACTTCACCGCCCTCGGTGCCGTCGCGCTCGTCTGGGGTCTGTCCATCCTCCGCACCCGCGAGTGGCACTCGATGACGCCGATCAGGGCGTTCGCTGCGCCGGTACTCGTCTTCGTCCCGTACGTCGTCGCCGCATTCGTAGAGGACAGTTCCGCCGCGGTTCGCCCGGTCGGCCCGGCGTGGACGCCGCCCGCGTCAGCCCTCGAACTGGCCGCACGGATCGTCGGCCCGTCGGATCTCGTTGGGGCGACCGTCGTGATTCCCGCAGCATTGTTCCTGGTCGTCGGGACCGCGTTGTTCCGGAACGAACCGCGCTGGATCTGGCTCGCCGCCGGTTGCTACTTCCTGCTCGCGCTGGTCAACGGAAGCGCGTCGGGGTGGTCGGCTAGTTGGCTGGTCAATCACACGCTGGGGCCTCTCCTGCTTGGAGTTCTTCCGTTCGTCGTCGGCTACCACGCCGCCGCTCCGAGCGCCGAATGGCCCGTCGAACCGGCCGGTGACATCGCAACGGGATAGCCTCTCCCCTGTCGGAACGCCCGACTGGTCTAAACATTTATTTCGGAAGGCGGTGACAGAAACCCCATGGCTTCCGGGATCCGGTTCGACGCACGCTTCGCCGGCCTCGCGTGGACTCTCTGCGGAGCCGCGCTGTTCGTCGCGTTTCCGGTCGCCCGGAAGATGGAGCAGTTTGCGGGCGGTTTCTGGGGCGGAATCGAGGGACTGGGGCAACCGCTGGCCTGTCTCGGCTCCGTCCTGCTCATCTGGGGCGCGTGTACGCTCGTGACCGGACGACTGCGATCGTTAACCCCTGCGCGTGCCTCCGTCGCACCGCTCGTCGTGGCGATACCGAACGCGTTCGCGGAGCGCATCCAGCCGACGGTCATCGACTGGGGCGTCGGTGAGCCGTGGCAGCCACCCGCCACCCCGCTCGAACTCGCGGAGCGGGTCTTCCTGACTAACGGCGAGATATTCGTCGCTGCGACGATATTCGTCGTCGTCGGCGTCGCGACGGCACGTGGTGAATCCCGCTGGCGTCTATTCGCCGTCGGCTGGCTCGTCATCTATGGCGCCGTCTGGGGGACCGCTCACACGACGTTCTACCACGGCGCTCTCTTCTGGCCGCTGATGGCCGCGGTTCCCGGCGTCGTCCCGGCGGCTATCGGCTACCTGGCTGCCGAGCCGCGAGAAGTGAGCGAGCGTGACGAGAAACGTCCGGCAGACGCGGCTACCGCGTGACTCAGTCCTCCTCTACTGAGAATCGCAACACCAGCAACCGCTCGAACGGATACGACTCCCTGGCGACTTCCGTTGCGTCGAGTCCCGCGGCCGCGGCCCGCTCCCGGACGGCGTCTGGGTCGGTGAGCGAACTCACCAGGAGGTACGCGGCGCCGCCGGGCGCGAGCACCCGGCCGACGTCGTCGAGGAACGGGTCGATGGCGGCGCGGCCGTCCTCGCCGCCGGAGAGCGCGCGCTCCATCCAGTCGCCCCACTCGTTGTCGGGGTCCGTCGGGAGGTAGGGCGGGTTGAACGCGACGAGGTCGAAGGCGTCGTCGCGGAACGGGTCGACCAGGTTCCCGCGGACGGCGTCGAGGCCGCGCTCGCGCGCCTGCTCGCAGGCGCCGGGGTTAAGGTCCGAGGCGACGACGTCGGCTCCGGCCCCGGCCAGTTCGTCGGCGACGTAGCCCGACCCGGTGCCGACGTCGAGCGCCCGGTCGCCGGGTTCGACGTCGTCGCCCGCGGCGGTGGCGAGCAGGTGAGAGTCCTCCGCAGGCTGGTAGACGTCGGGGGTGTCGCGGCGGTCCGCGAGCGACGGGCGGTCGGCGCGCTCGCTGTCGTTGGTCATCGGGGGTCAGTGGTCGCCCGGGTCACCGACCTCGTAGGCCAGCGACGCCAGGTCCGCGAACTCCGCCGGCGTCACGTTCCCGGCGCGGCGACTCATCAGTTCCTCCTCGGCCGCTTCGACGACGGCGTCGGGGTCCCCCAGTCCGGAGATGTGGGCCGTGTTCCGGACGGCGTTGCGCATCGTCTTCCGGCGCTGGGTGAAGACGGCCTTCAGGAA
>CAZMGU010000189.1:0-3490 GCA_964565905.1 uncultured Halobacteriales archaeon | reverse complement strand
CCTGCTTCCGGTCGATGATGGGGACCCACACCTTCGCGTCGACCGGCTGGGAGAACGATCGCTTCTTCTGGTCGAAGACGCCCTTCCCCTCGACGCGAGCCTTCGCGCTACCGTGTTTGCCCGGCTTCGCGGTACTGTAGGCCGTGATCCGGCAGGGAGTGTCCTCCATCATGACGTAACTCCCTTCGTCGAGTTCGCGAACCTCGGTCTGCTGTCGTGGCATGTCTCCCGGTAATCTATCTGCCAGTATAAACGGTTTGCATTCCTTTCGGCGACACGGCCCCGCGCACCCCGAGCGCCGGCGGTCACAGTTCGTGGCCACACAGGGGACAGAACTCGTATGTCCCGTCCGAGGGGACGTCGGCGTCGCAGTCCGGACACGTCTCGACGACGGCGTCGCCGGACCCGTCGCCCACGCCGGCGGAGAATATCCGGGTCCGAGACTCCGCGTCTTCGGGCGTCGACGCCGATCCGTCCGGCGTCTCGTCGGCGGACCCGCTCTCGTTCGTGTCAGGGGCGTCGTCCGCCGCCGACGCCTCCGCCGGGGTGTCGGCCTCGGACTGGCCCCCGTCGTCGGACGACGTCGCCGATCCGTCGGCGTCCGTCCCGTCACCCCCGGCCGAGTCGGAGTCGTCGTCGGACGACGTCGACGGCGATCGGTCCGGGGACCCGGAACTCGACGGGGCGGACCGCGACGACGACGAATCCGCGGTGGCCGACCGGGGAGCGCGTGGCCCCGGGCTGTCGTCCCCGGACGACGAGGCGCTCCCGTCGGACCCACCCGACCGGAGCCCCGCCGGCCTCGGAACCGGCGGGGCGTCCCGGGGGACGCCGTCGTCGGTGCGACCCAGTCGCCGCGACGAGCGCTCGGCCAGTCGCGACGTCGCGGCCAGCGCGACGTCCGTGAGCGTGACGTCGGGGAACCGGCGACCGACCGGGCGGGAGACGGCGTCGGGGAGCGAAAGCGAGGGGAACTGGACGGGCGGCGACGGAACCGAAGGAAGCGAGACGGACGGCAGCAGTTCCCCGGCGCGCGGGACGTCGGGTTCGGGCACGTCCACTCTGTCCCCCCGCCGGAGGCGTCGATAGAGGCCGAAGGCCGTCGCGACAAGCAGCGGGAAGGCGGCCAGGAAGGGGCCGTCCCGCGGCACGAGTCCCCAGCCGGGTAGTTCGAGGAGGATCCGACCGGCGGCGTCGAGTGGGCCGGGGAGTGCCCGCGTGACCAGCGTGACGAGCGCGAACACCGTCGGCCCGCCCGCCAAGACGCCGGCGAGTTCGGCGAGCGGGGCCAGTTCGGCGTTGCGTGACCACACGGAGATGGTACGGAACGCGAGCGCGTGCGCGGACGCCACCGCGAGCGCGAGCAACGGCATCGGAAGACGGACCGAGCCAGCCACCTGAAGTGCGTAGCCGACCGGTATCGCGAGGCCGAGCGCGGGCCCCGCAGTGAGCGCGATCGGCTGGCGGATCTCCGGGGCACGGCCGGCGAAGCGCCGGTACTCGACGACGACGGACCGGACGCAGGCGAGCAGGAGGAGGAAGGCGGCGACCGCGAGGAGGTGACCGGCGACGGTTCCGAACGCGGGATGGCCACCGGCGTACTCGACGGCGACCGGAACGGCGCGGACGAGAACGCCGGCGAGCAGGAGCGCGACGACGGTCGCGAGGACGGCCAGGAGACCCACGAGGAACTCCAGGAGGACGAGTGCCGCGTGTGTCGTGAGGGACCGACTCGCGAGGCGCACGTACGTCCATCATTCGCAACGTCCCCTAAACATTTCCCACCCGTCTCCCGGCGACGTCGCCTCTCGACGGTCCGAGTCGCACGTTCGCGGGGACGGCACTGGCGGACCGACGGAGCGGGAGTGATTTTCAGGTCGTTTCCGAGAACAGTACATTTAGTTTACACTATCGCAGTACCTTTTTTACGTCTGTGGCTCAACCCCCTCGAAGAAGGATGTCAGATCAGTCCGAACTCACCTGCGTTTCGTGCGAGACCGCGTTCGAACCGGCGGCGACCGGGGGCTTCTGTCCCGACTGCGACACGCCGCACCCGGAGTTCGAACACGGCGAGGCCGAAGCGGAGGAGGACGGGGAGACGGGGGACGGAGCGACGGACGACGGGGTGGCCGACGGCGACGAGACGGCGTCCGCCGCCGAGGCGGAGGCGCCGTCGTACTGCCGTGAATGCGGCGCGGAGGTAGCCGACGACGCGTCGACGACGGCCGCGACGACGGAGTGTGCCGACTGCGGCCGGACCGTCGCCGCGGACGCGTCGTACTGTCCCGGGTGCGGGACCGAACTCGAGAGCGACGAGGCCGAGGAGTCGGCCGGCGACGCGGACGCCGACGAGGGGACGCCGGTGTCCGAGGCGGAGACGAACGTGACGGCTGGGGCGACGCCGGAGCCGAACGGGCAGACGCCGGAACCCGGATCCGGGGAGTCGGACGGCGTCCCCGACGAGGTGACGTTCGTCGTCAACGGCGAGGGGTACACCTTCGAGGACGGGGACACCTTCGGGCGCGAGGACGAGGAGTGGCTCGAGGACCTGGTCGTCGCCGGCGGCGGGTCCGACGAACTGTCCTACATCTCCAGCGAACACGTCGAGATAGCCATCGAAGACGACGGCGTCTACGTCACCGACGTCAGCCGGAACGGGACGCTGCTGAACTCCACCGAGATGGACGGCGGGACCGAACGGGTCGAGGACGGGGACTTCCTCACGCTCGCCGGGCGGGCGGAGGTCGAGGTCCGGTTCTGAGCGACGGACCGGCGACCGGTCTCACCCCGGAGTCGTCGGGGGACGAAATCGCCCCGGCGGTAGCTGCCGGTTTGTCCCGATCAATTATCAACTTCCGTAAATCTTATCCCGATGTGTGTTACCAGATAGGGCTATGCCGACGGAGATTTCCGCGACGGTCAACCGGCCGTACCTTCCGGAGTCAGGTGGGGGGATAACGTGCGAACTCGACATCTCGCCAGAGGGACTCGGCGGGCCAGCGGAGCGCCACGTCGCGCTCTGTATCGACAGCAGCGGGTCCATGGCCTACGACAACAAGATAGACCACGCCCGTGACGCGACGGAACTCGTCTTCGGCCTCCTGAACGACGACGACTACCTGAGCATCATCTCGTTCGACCAGGACATCGAGGTGATCATGGACGCGACGCGCTGGGGCGACATCGAGCGCGAGGAGGCGGAAGCGGTTCTCCCCGACATCACGACGACGGGCGGGACGGATATCTACTCCGCGCTGGAGGAGGCCGAATCCATCCTCTCGGAACTGGACAGCGGCGAGTCCATCTCGAAGCGCGTCCTCCTGCTCTCGGACGGACGAGACACGCGCGCACAGGCCGCGGACTTCGAACCGCTCGCGAAGGACCTGACGGAGGCGGGCATCTCCATCTACTCCGCCGGTCTCGGGACGAACTACGGCCAGGACACCATCCGGAACCTGGGCGAGTTCTCCCAGGGCCGGTGGGCCCACGT
>CAZMGU010000188.1:0-3502 GCA_964565905.1 uncultured Halobacteriales archaeon | reverse complement strand
GCCTGTCCGACGCGGACCACGACCTCGTGGTCGCCGAACTCGGTCGGGAGCCGACCGACGCAGAGGCCGCTCTCTTCGAGAACCTCTGGAGCGAGCACTGCGCCTACCGGTCCTCGCGCCCGTTGCTTGGCGCGTTCGACTCCGAGGGCGACCAGGTGGTCGTCGGCCCCGGTGATGACGCCGCCGTCGTTGCGCTCCCGAACTACGGCGACGGCGACGGGGAGACGTACGTCACGATGGGCGTCGAGAGCCACAACCATCCCTCCTACGTCGACCCGTTCGACGGCGCGGCGACGGGCGTCGGCGGCATCGTCCGCGACACGCTGTCGATGGGCGCGTACCCCATCGCGCTCGCGGACTCGCTGTACTTCGGCGCGTTCGAGCGCGAACACTCCCGCTACCTCATGGAGGGCGTGGTCGAGGGGATCAGTCACTACGGCAACTGCATCGGCATCCCGACGGTCACCGGCAGCACCGCCTTCCACGACGACTACGAGGGGAACCCGCTCGTCAACGTCGCCTGTATTGGACTGATCGACGACCCGGACCGCATGGTCACCGCCGTCGCCCAGGAACCGGGGAACAAACTCGTCCTCGTCGGCAACTCGACCGGCCGCGACGGCCTCGGCGGGGCCTCGTTCGCCAGCGAGGACCTGGCAGAGGACGCCGAGACGGAGGACCGCCCGGCCGTCCAGGTAGGGGACCCCTACACCGAGAAGCTACTCATCGAGGCCAACGAGGCGCTCCTCGACGAAGGGCTGATAGAGTCGGCCCGGGATCTGGGCGCGGCGGGACTGGGCGGCGCGAGTTCGGAGATGGTCGCCAAGGGCGGCCTGGGCGCGGACATCGAACTCTCGAACGTCCACGAACGGGAGCCGAACATGAACGCCATGGAGTACCTGCTCGCCGAGAGCCAGGAGCGGATGTGTTACGAGGTGACGCCGGAGAACGTCGAGCGCGTGCGCGAGATAGCCGAGCGCTTCGACCTGGGCTGTTCGGTCATCGGCGAGGTGACCGACGGACGGTACCACTGCACGTTCGAGGGCCAGACCGTCGTCGACGTCGACGCCGAGTTCCTCGGCGAGGGCGCGCCGATGAACGACCTCCCGATGGTCGAACCGGAGGAAGGGGAACGCGACCTGCCGGAGGACGTCGACCTGGCGGAAGCGTTCGACGCCGTCGTCGGTAGCCCGAACACGGCGTCGAAGCGCTGGGTGTACCGACAGTACGACCACGAGGTCCAGGTCCGCACCGCGATGGGGCCCGGCGACGACGCGGCCCTGCTCGCCGTCCGGGAAGCGAACGTCGGCCTCGCGTTCACGTCGGGCGCGGACCCCAACTGGACCGACGCCGCGCCCTACGAGGGTGCCCGCGCCGTCGCGCTGGAGAACGCGACCAACGTCGCCGCGAAGGGGGCCGAACCGCTGGCTGCCGTGGACTGCCTCAACGGCGGCAACCCCGAGAAGCCGGAGGTGTACGGCGCGTTCAAGGGCATCGTCGACGGCCTCGCGGACATGTGTGCGATCCTGGACGTCCCCGTCGTCGGCGGCAACGTCTCGCTGTACAACGACTCCGTCGCCGGCCCCATCCCGCCGACGCCGACGCTCGCGCTCGCCGGAACCAAGCAGGGATACGAGGCCCCGCCGATGGGGCTCTCCGGCGAGGGGACGCTGTTGCTCGTCGCCGCCCGCGCGCTCGAAGGCGACGCCGAAGCCAGACTGGGCGGGTCGGAGTACCTCGCACAGTTCGGCGGCACGGACAGGTTCCCCGAACTACCGGCGGACCCCGCCGGACTGATCGCCACCGTCGCCGACGTCGCCAACGAGGAGAGTACGCTCGCGACTCACGACGTGAGCCACGGCGGCCTGGCGGTGAGTCTTGCCGAGATGGTCACCGACGACGCGGGTGCGACGGTCGAAATCGACGCGCCGAACAGGGGGAGTGCGGCGGCACTCCTCTACGGCGAGCAACCGGGCCGCGTCGTCGTCGAGACGACGGACCCGGACGCGGTTCGCCAGGCCTTCGACGGCGTCGCGCCGGTGTACAACCTCGGCGAGGCGAGCGGATCGGGCACGCTCGACCTGACCGTGAACGACGAGTCGCTGACCTACGACGCCGGCGAGATAGCCGACCTGCGCGACGTCGTCGAGCGCGAACTGTCCTAGTTTCGTCGTTCGCCCGGCTCTGCGGGCCCCTACCGCTCCTGTACCGACGTCGTGAACGGAATCGTCGACACGGTCCGCTGGGTGACGACCGCGACGCGGACGATGTACGGAAAGAGCAGCGAGAGCGGGCCGAGCCCGACGGTGAGTATCGCGGGGACGAGGAACCGGAGTTGCCGGACCGGGACGGACGCCCTCGACGCACTGGAGAAGAGCAGTAGCCCGCCGACGACGACCGGGACCGAGACGAACCCGACGTAGAACAGCTGTCGGGACAGCGTCGCGAGTTCCTCCTGGAGGTACACCGTCTTGAAGTACTGGCGAGCGACGTCGACGTCTTCGAGCGCGTCGACGAGGTCGTGAATGCCGTCGTCGACGTGGTCGGGAAGGTCCTCGTTCCGGTGTTCGATCCGGCGGAGTCGCCGTATCTGCGGCGAGTAGTTCGTCGTGAGCGTCGTCGCGAGGGCCTCGAAGGTGGACTGGTCGGACTCGGCGACGAGCGCGTCGACGTCGTCGACGTGTGCCGTCACGGACGCGACGACCGAGTCGAGTTCGGCCCGCACCTCGTCGCTCGTTTCGTTGACGGCGAGTCCACCGAGTTCCTGTGCCCGCTGGCGCGTGCTCTGGGCGAGCAGTCGGAGGAATTCGGGGGGCTCGACCGGTGCGACCCTGCCAGTGATCGATTCGACATCGCGTCGGTACTCCTCCACCCCTTCGATCTGTGACTCGAGCTCGCCCGGCGTGTGGAACTCGCGGGAGAGGAGCAACTGGTTGATGGCGACGACGACGGTGATGAGCGTGAGGTTCCCGCTTATCAGCTCGCTGAACGCGTAGTACAGCGGCTGGAGGTCCGCGTACGGAGCCAGTCCGGACACGCTCACCGACAGGAACCAGGCGTACAGGGCGACGGTGACGAGCACGGCGACGCGCACCCGACTGCCGTCGAGCAGGAACCACTCCCGGACGCGTTCCCGGAGCGCGGAGTCGACGCCGGTGCCGCTGTCGGTCTCCGTTCCCATCAGCGACGCGTTCGGGACCGACGGCCAAGAGAACTTAGCATCCCGGTGTCACGTTCGGCGGTGGCCGCCGTCCGATCCACCGCCCGAGCGGCGGTCGAAACGGGAAGTCGGGCGAGCGCGGGCGAAAAGCAGACGATGCGACAGAGGCCCGCCTCGACTACGCGAGCACGAGGGCGAGTCCGAACGTCAGCGCGAGGCCGACGGCGAGGACGGCGAACCCGGTCGTCACCTGGCCGAACGTGAACTCGCTCTGGGGGGCCGTCGTGCGGAGCGGCGGTTCGCGGGAGGGGAGTTGCGGGTTCTCCGGGTCGTAGTCCGGTC
>CAZMGU010000187.1:0-3513 GCA_964565905.1 uncultured Halobacteriales archaeon | reverse complement strand
TACGACCCGCGCGAGGACCTGCTGTACAAGGTGGAGTCGCCCTACGGCATCACCCGCGACGAGGAGACGCGGGATCGGATCACCCGCCAGGTCCTCGCGGACGTGGCCGGCGAGCGCGGGCCGCCGCTGGCGGTTCGCAAGGCGGACGAACTCGCGCGCATCGGCGGGGACGAGAAGGTGGCACTCCGCGAGCAGATAGAGCAGCAGTTCGACAGCGAGCGGCAGCGGGAGTACAACGACAAGCGGTGGGGTGTGGCGTTCGAGGAGTAGGCTGGTCCGGCCATCGGCCGGACCAGCTACAATCCGAGCGGCGTAGCCGCGAGGAGTAGGGTGGTTCCGACCGCAGGGAGGAACCACCTAAAGGCCGAACGGCGAGCGAAGCGAGCCGTGAGGGAGGCCGGTCGCGAGCCGTCACAGCGAGATCGGGGTTGTATTTGGTGATATCGCAGTAACATTTTTACATCTCCTGTCCGATATGTAGCTCGGACATGAGTTCCAACGAACCAGTCCACTTCGTCGAAGACCTGGAAGAGCGCACGAACGCCTCCATCGCCGCGCCGACGACCCTCGCCGTGGGCGAGGAGGGCGGCGGCGGACCGATCACGATGGCGTGTTACGAGACCGGTTGCTGACGCATCGCTTCCCCGAACGGCGCGACCGGGCCCGGTCGCTCACACGAGGCCGGCCACGGTCGCGCCGAAGTATCCCATCATCCCGAGGCCGAACAGGGTGACCGCCGTCGAGGCGGCGGCGTACAGCGCACCGACGCTGAGTCGGAGGTTCTTCAGGTCGCGGACGCCGCGGGTGTGGAGGTTCGTCGCGCCGAACCAGTCGACGACCATCCAGTAGCCGTCGCCGCGGACGAAGGGGTTCAGCGAGAACAGCAGGCGGAAGTACTCGAAGACGGGGAGGACGGCAAGCAGGTACGACGCCGGGAAGACGAACAGCGACAGGGCCGCCAGCGCGAGACACTGGAGGCAGTCGAACAGCGGGCCGGCGAGGTTGATCCAGACGCGGACGCTCCGCGGACACCGCCAGGCGTCGTTGGTCCGCGTGACGAACGCCGGGAAGACCCCGTTGAGGAGCGTTAAGTCGACCGAGGGGCGGAAGTAGGGGCGGGCGGCGACGTAGTGGCCCGCCTCGTGGACGAGCGCGAGGGCGACGAACACCGGAATCGCGACGAGGAGGTTCTCGACGAGGCCGAAGCCCCCCATCGCCCCGCCGCCGGGCATCCCCGCGACGAAGAACCGGTAGCAGACGTACGCCGTCAGCAGGGCGAACGCGACGCCGAACGCGAGCACCCGGGGCCAGAGCGTGACGCCGGGCGGCGTCTCGTGCTCCGTGACGGTCCCGCCGGGTTCCAGGAAGCCGGCCTCGCGGAGGTGGTCGACGGCCGCGCGCTTCTTCTCCGACAGGTCGCGCTCCGCTCGCTCGCCCGCCGCGAGCGCCCGCAGGTCGGCGAGCAACTCGGGGTCGACGCGCTTGTAGTTCCCCTCGTCGTCGCGGAGCCACACCAGTCCCTCCGTCTCGCCCCAGGTGAACCCGAACGTCCGCGTCGTCTCGTCGCTCATCTGTCGAGGAACGCGGCGAGGTGGCCGGCGACGTCGGTTCCCGCCCGCTCGTCGAACGCGGCGAACATCGGCGAGGGGTTCGCCTCCAGAATCGCGAACTCGCCGTCGTCCGTCGCGATGACGTCGACGCCCGCGAAGCGGAGGTCGAGGACGTCCGCCGCGCGGACCGCGGCCCGTTCGACCGCGGGTGGAAGGGTCGCCGCCTCGACGTCGTGCTCGCCGAGGCGGTAGTCGAGTTCCTCGCTCCGGATGCGTCCGGTCGCGACGACGTCGCCGCCGACGACGAAGAGGCGGTAGTTCCCGCCGGGGACGCGCTCCTGGAACTGGACGGGGGCGTTGGCGAGGCGCTCCAGTCGCTCCGAATCCAGGTCGGCGGGCGTTATCGACCGGGCGTGGCCGCCGCCGCCGACGGGTTTGTAGACGGCGTCACCCACGCGCTCGACGAAGGCCGCCGCCGCGTCGGGGTCGTTGGTGGCCAGCGTCTCGGGCACCGGGAGGTCCGCGTCCGCGAAGGCGGCCAGCTGGTAGGGTTTGAGCCCGTGGACCGACTGCGTCGCGGCCGGGTTGACGACCGGGACGCCCCGTTCCTCCAGGTGCGCGAGGACCGACGTGACGAGCCCCCGGTACTCGCGGACCTGGTTGACCAGCGAGTACGGTCGGTCCGCGAGTTCCCCCTCGAACTCTGGACCGCGCGGATCCAGACCGATCCGGCGGAGGTACACCGACGTGAGCCGGTCCGGGTCGACGGCCTCCCCGACGACGGGTTCGGTGTCCGGGCCGACCGACAGCGAGACGGGCGACTCACCCGGCCAGTCGTCCGACGCCCACACCTCCCACTCGGCGTCGCGGTCGTCGAGCGCCTCCCCCACCGACTGCACCTGCGGATCGTCGATCGCTCCGAGCAGTGCCACCACCATCTGTCGATAGCTCTTCCATTACGTCCCACATAAGTAACGTTTCCGTTCCGAGCGGTCACGCCGGCGCGACGTCGACCGAGTCGACGGTGACGGCGACGTCGTCGGCGGGGACGCCGACGCGCGCGAACTGGGTGCGGACGTGTTCCTTCGCGGCGGCGACGGCCCGGTCGCGGTCGTCGAACCCGCGCGGCATCGGCGTCTCGAAGGCGACCCGCACCTCGCGGTCACCGATCCGCTGGACCGCGCCGCCGGAGTCGACGGCGTAGAACTCGTCGCACACCCAGACGTACGGCGCGTCCTCGTCGGGCGCGCCGCTGAACGACGGCGCGTGCTCGTCCGGTTCGTAGAGGGTCCCCGACAGCGCCGTCCCACCGACCGCACCGCGGATCTCTAGCATGGTTTGTGAAAGAGTACCAGAGTACAAAAGCCTCTCCCCGACGCGGGTTCGAACGCGTGGGTCGGGGTGGCGCGGTCTGCCGTGGCGCGGTCCGCCGTGGCACGGGCCGGCCGCCGGGGAAACCTGTTTGTCCGGGGAGGTTGTGGGAGGGCGTATGTCCGATCTCGGGGATTTCACCGACTTCGATGGCGACGACGGCGACGACGAGGCGGAGCGCCCGTCGTCCGCGGCGGATCCGGCCGGCGCGCCCGCGACCGATCCGGTCGCGGAGTCGACCGGGGACCCCACCGACGGGACGGGGACCGACGAGGACGACTTCGAGGAACTCGCCGTCGACCCGGCGGGGCAGGACCACGGCGTCGGCGTCCTCTCGGCCTCGGAGGGACTGACCATCAGCGAGGACGAGATGGAGACCTGCCTCCGGGCATACGTCACCGTCGGGAACCGCGCCGACGTCCGCATCGGCAAGTACCTGCTCGCACCGTATCCGGACGGGGAGCGACTCTTCTGTCGCATCTCGGGGCTGGAGTACGCCCAGGAGTTCCGCGCCGACGACGCCACCGAGATTCACGCCCGCCGCGCGATGCGCTCGCGGGGCATCGACGAACAGGACTTCAAGTTCATCGCG
>CAZMGU010000186.1:0-3553 GCA_964565905.1 uncultured Halobacteriales archaeon | reverse complement strand
ACGCTGCCCGTCCACCTCAACCGCGAGTCCCTCCACTCGCTGGACGTGCCGGCCGCCGTCGAGACGGACGGCTCCTTCGACGTCGTGCTCGTCAACCACGGCGAGGCCGTCCACGTCCACCTCCACCTCGACGACTCCCTCTCCGCACTGGCCGCTATCGACGCCAACAACCACTACGTCGGGGCGGAGACGGAGCGGGCCATCCCGGTGACCGTCCGGCAGGGGGCCGAGGGGCGCGGGAAGCTGAAGGTCGTCACCAGCTACGGGGCGGAGACGCGGTACGTCGACGTCGAACTGGTCGAACCCGAGGAGGCCGACGAACCCGTCCAGGTGGACGAGTCCCTCGCCACGCCGCAACCCCGTGAACCGGACGCGGACGCCGGGACGTCGCTTGCTGACCGCGTCGGGTCGCCGGTGTTCGCCCTGGCCGGATTCGCCCTCCTCGTCGCCACCGTGGTGGCCGTCGCCGTCCCCTCGCCGTTCGTCCGCGCAGGGGCCGTGGTCGCGGTCCTGGCGGTCCTCGCCGGACTGTTCCTGACGTACGCGGACTGAACCCGCTGCCGTCGAAAACCGGTCAGTCGTCCGTCTCGACGCCGGCCAGGTTGCCGTCGTCGTCGAACAGTTTCGCCCGCAGGTAGCGGGCGCGGTAGCGGTTCGCGCCGTCGCCGACGTCGGCCTCGCGCACCTCCTCTGCGCGCCCGTCGGCGACGGCGTCGATTATCTCCTCGATCTGTTCCTTCTCGCTCGGGGTGAGTTCGAACTCGTAGCTCCGGGGCTCCTCGGACTCGAGTTTCGTCCACTTCCGGGCGGCGGCGACCACGACGGAACACGGCTCGCGGCAGGGGAACTCCCCGTCGCCGCCGTCGACGTCGAGTTCGCTGTCCTCGTCGTACTCCCACTCGCGGCGCTTCAGACACTGGGAGTCGACGCAGCAGGCCTCCGCGACCCGCTCGACGTGTTCGTATCCCTCGCCGCGGTCCCAGGTCTCGATGAGCCCGTAGATGCCCGTCTGCCGGGCCATCGTCTCGTGCCAGTGGGAGACGTCGAGTTTCCCCTCCCCTTCGGCGTACCAGTTGGTGACCGTCGCCGGGTAGAGGAAGTCGACCGCCTCGACGAGCGCCGCGCCGTCGAGGTCCGCGAACCACCACCCGGTCCGCAGCGTCGGTGCGGTCTTGAGCGGCCGGTACCGGCCGTCGTCGTCGTGCTTGGCGATGGAGCGCGCCTCGCGCGGGTCGTCGTACCGGTCCAGGGCGTCGGGGTCGGCGTCCGCGTCGTCCACGTGGCGGAGCGCGTACCGGCGGTCCCCGTCCGCGTCGAGGGTGACGGTGATCCGTAACTGTCCCCACGTGCGAGCGAGTCGCCCGCCGCTCATGGCGGCGTAGCGCGCCGCGACGTCCAGTTCGTCAGCCCGTTCGATCCAGCGGAGGAACGCCCACCGGTCGGCCTTCTGGGGGGCGACCGCGTGCCAGAAGTACCAGTTGGTGACGTGGTCGGCGTACTCGGCGAGGGCAGTCTCCAGGTCGCCGTCGACCGACCGGGGGCCGTCGCCGGCGACCTGGAGGTGGTACTCGTCGCCGGCGGGGGCGAGGCGTATCCCGTCGAAGTCGATGCCGTCGAGGGCCGCCTCCGCGGCCGCGGCGGCCTGTTCGTCCCGCATCGTCAGTCACCCGAGACCGGCGCGCCGCCGGTCTCCTCCCTGACTCGCTCGACGGCGTCGCCCACGTCGGCGCCCGCGTCGGCCGCCCGCTCCAGCACGACGTCGGCCATGAGTGGTTCGGTGCCGACCGCGCCGGAGTACCAGATCCGTCGCCCGTCGACCTCGGCCGGCGTCTCCCACCCCGTCCGGTAGTCGTCGGTCAGCCCCATGTCCTCGGGGATGTCCTCCCGCGTGTGGAACCCGTCGGCGACGAACAGGGGGACGACGACGACGTCGTCGGTCTCGAAGTAGTCGGTGACGTCGTCGACCTCAGGTTCCTCGTCCATGAACAGGGCCGCCACCTCGTCGAAGCGCTCCCGCTCGCGGATGCGCTGTGCGTGGTACTCGATGGCCTTCGCGCTGTTCTCGTTGCGCTCGGTGCCGTGACCGACCACGGCGAGGCCGAACCCGTCGCCCACGTCCGGGTCGCCCGTCACCGACTCCGCGCGCCGGACGATGACGTCGCTCATCGAGTCGTGGGTCCCCACCGGGCCGCAGTAGTGGACCCGCTGGCCCGTGTCCGTCGCGGTGAGGGTCGCCTGACTCGCGCTCGTCCCGTCCGAGTCCCACTCCTCGACGTCCCACTCCTCGAGGCGGAGTTCCCGCGGGATGACCTGCTCGGTGAAGTAGCCCTCCGAGACGAACAGCGGGACGACGTACACCTCCTCGGCGTCGACGGTCCGCAGCACCTCGCGGAAGTGGGGCTCCTCCTTCCAGAACGCCTCGCGGACCTCGTCGAAGGCCCCTACCCCGCGGACGGTGTCCGCGTGGTCGAACGTGGGTTGCGACGACCCAGCGTTGAGGTGCGAGCCGTGCGCCGCGATGACCAGCCCTTGCATATGCGGAACCTTACGTGAGACGTGCCTTAGGGTCTTCGTTGGCTCTAGCTAGCCGAACGGACGTGGGGGACTCGCCGAACCCGACTCCCGGAACCCGGTCAACTTTTGAGGGCTGGCGACTCGTTGTGGGGCATGCGATCCAAGTCACTCGCCCAGCGCACGCGCGAGGCGGTCCGGGACGAACCGTTCCTCTTCGACGCGCTCCGGGCGGGCGTGCTCAACTACACCGCCGTGGCCCGCTACCTCGACGTCGACGGCGAACACGACGCCGTCGCGACGGCACTGCGGCGCTACGCCGACGAACTCGACGAGTTCGAACCGGCGGGCGGCGACGTCCGCGTGTCGATGAAGAGCGGCGTCGGCCCGGCCGCCGGCGCGGACCCGTTGCTGGCCGTCGGCGGCGTCGACTTCGCCGCGGAAGGCGGCGGCTACACCGCTATCGTGGGATCCGGATCCGTCGACGCAGCGGTTCTCCGGCGCGCCCTCGGCCGACTCGCGACCGCCGGCGTGGACGTCGAGGCGGCGGGCGTCACCGACGACGCGCTGGTCGTCGTCGTCGAGCGCCGCGTCGGGGCGAACGCGCTCCGGGCGGTGGAGGCGGCCGTGGACGCCTGACCGAGCGCCCGCCGGTCCCATTCGACGGTTTCAAATCCGCGGCCCGACTTTCCTTCCACAATGACGCTTCGCGTGACGAACACGCTGACGGGGGCGAAAGAGGAGTTCGAACCGCGTGATCCCGACTCCGTCCTGCTCTACTACTGCGGGCTGACGACCTCGGACCCCTCGCACCTCGGCCACGCCAGGGGCTGGGTCCACGTCGACGTGATGTGCCGGTGGCTCCGCTGGCTGGGGTACGACGTCCGCCACGTGGAGAACTTCACCGACGTGAACGAGAAGATAGTCGCCCGCGTCGGCGAGACCGGCGACAGCGAGGCCGACGTGGCCCGTCACTACGTCCAGTCCGTCATCGACGACATGCGCTCGCTCAACCTCGAACGCGCCGAGGTGTACCCGCGCG
>CAZMGU010000185.1:0-3553 GCA_964565905.1 uncultured Halobacteriales archaeon | reverse complement strand
ACCGGTGCGCCAAGTGCCGGAAGCAGAGCAACCTCTACGAGTGTCCTGACTGCGGCTTCACGGGGCCCTAACGATGGGGAAAGTCGCCGCCAAGATCAAGGTCATGCCGCAGAGCCCGGACGTCGACCTGGACGCGCTCCAGGAGCGTCTCGAAGGTGCCCTCGCGGAGGGCGCGAAGATCAACGGCTTCGAGCGCGACGACGTCGCGTTCGGCCTGGTCGCGCTGTTCCCGACCGTCATCGTCCCCGACGACTCAGGCGGCACCGAGGCCGTCGAGGAGGCGTTCACCGAGGTAGAGGGCGTCGAGTCCGTCTCCGTCGAGAACGTCGGCCGCATCTAGTCCGACTCGCTTCTTTCGGCCGGTCGTCCACCCCGTGAGCCGCGGGTTTCTGCGGACTGCGGCAGCGTTCGATCACAGTTCGGCGACGACTTTCGGTGCCCCGACGGCGACGGCGAACAGCGCCGCGTTCAGCGCGAACGCGACGGCGCGCGGGAGCGGTGGAACGGTGGCTGCGTAGCCCAGCACGCCAAGCACCGGGAGTCCGGCAGCGAGCAGCGCGACCTTTCGAGGGCGACTCCCGACGCGGGGAATTTCGTCGAGGGACTCCCAGGTGACGAAGGCACTGAGCGTCGCGCCGAAGACGGCCACGCCGTCGCGACTCGCGCCGCTGACGACCAGCGCGGCGACGCCGATGCAGGCGGCGAGCGCGAATCCCCGGCGGGGGTCGTCGTCGGTCAGGACCAGTGCGAGGCCGAGGAACGCGACGCCGGCCGCGACGCCGGCGACCACGTCCCGCACGAAGTGGACGCCGAGGACGACGCGCGAGAGCGCGACCAGCGCCGCGAGTGTCGCCGCGACGGCGTACCGCGAGCGGCGGGAACCGACGCGCAGGTCGGTAGCGAGAATCCCGTAACCGACGGTGGCGGCCAGCGCGTGTCCGCTCGGGAAACTGTACCCCGAGATGGGGATAGCGTTGACGGCGGCGGGCGGGCGCGCGGCCCCGAACAAGGCCTTCAGCCCGGTGATGAGCGCCAGCGCTCCAACGCCCACGGCCAGGGCGTGTGCCCCCCGTTCGCGGTCACCGACCCAGTAGTCGACCGTGAGCAGGCCGAGGAGGAAGCCGACGTTCCCAAACCGGGTGATCAGGAGGAACAGCGGCGTGGCCCACCCGGGAACGACGGTCCGGACGAACTCGCCGGCGGCCGTCGAGGCGGCGAACCCCGTCATCGTCGCCACCGGCCGATCGGAACCCCCGTCACGTCGTCCGTTCGATGCGGTACGGGTGTTCGACCGTGAAGTCCGCGTACGCCGCGGCGAGGTGGAGGGCGACCGCCGCGATCAGCAGTCCTACGTTCCACCACGGGGAGTTGTAGTAGATGACGTCGACGATTATCGGCTGGTCGTACACCGGCCAGAGCGGCGCTATCGGCGGTGCGATGTCCGGCGCCGAGAGCAGGTCGGCGAACAGGTGGCTGAACCCGCCCAGCGTGAGCGCCGAGGCGACGAGTGCGAACAGGGCCCGTTCGGAGACGACGTACCCCTGGGCCGAGAGCCACGTGCGACGCAGGTAGGAGCCGAACGCGTACTCCACGATGGCCCCCGCGACCAGCGCGACGCCGACCACGAACACCACGGTGTGCGTGATACCGTGATGCGTTATCGGGAGGACGCCCTGCAACACGAGGTCGACGTCCGGCAGCATCGCCGTCCCGGCGGTCAGGAGGATCAGTGTCAGGCTGACGCGCCCGTCCCAGACGAACCAGGCGGGGAGCGCCCACAGCAGTGCCATCGCGAAGTGGCCCATCACGTCTACCATCGATGGCCGTCGGTACGGTCGTCCGCCCCTTGCGGCGTGTGCCTGCGATTGCAGGGCCGACGGTGACGCGTCCCCGGAACGGATCCGGGCGTCCGTCGCGCACGATTCCGGGCGTCGGTCGAACAGATCCGCCACCACGGAGGACGGGAACGCACGTTTTATTAGGCAGACCGGATTATCGGACCGCACGAATGCCGAGTTCAAACGGCCCCAACCAAGGAACCCGGAACAAACTCAAGAACACGCCCCGAGAGCGGGGCACCAGTCCGCCCCAGCGCGCCGTCGAGGAGTTCGAGACAGGCGAGAAGGTCCACATGAAGATCGACCCGTCGGTGTCCGACGGGCGATTCCACCCGCGCTTCGACGGCCAGACGGGCGAGGTCGTCGGCGAGCAGGGCGAGGCCTTCAAGGTCCGCATCACCGACGGCGGCAAGGAGAAGACGATCATCGTCACCGCAGCACACCTCCGCCGACAGGAGTAAGGGATGACGATCTTCAAAGAGCAGCTCGACGAGGAGTATCTGACCCTCGCCGAGACCAAGGAGATCCTCGAGGGCATCGAGGCCGACCGCGCGGTGGACGAAGAGCGCGAGATGCGCTACGAACTCGCGCGCGCCATCGAGCACGTCAACCGCTTCGCGGAACTCGACGTGGAGGAGTCGATGGAGTTCGTCGAACAGCTCCAGGAACTGGAGAAGGTCGACGAGGCGACGGCGTACAAGATAGCCAACCTCCGCCCGCTCGACCGCGACGAACTGCGGGCCGTGTTCGCCCAGGAGCGCTACTCGCTCTCGGGCGACGAACTGGACGACGTTCTCAACGTCGTCAAGCAGTACGCGTAACGCGGCCGTGGGCCGGTTCTCCGGCGCTTCTCCGGCTGTTCGACCGCTCTTCCGCCAGCCCCGGCCACGGCGTTCACGAACGAGCGCGCGACCGGTGGCGGGGCCGGTCCGGTCGACCGCTCGAAACCCGGCCAGCGACGTTCCTATCGGGGCGAGAGCGGTCGCGGACCCTCGCCATTAAGTAGGCGCTAGACATACCACCGGGCATGAACGATTCCGAGGGCGGCGACGGTGGCGAGACGGTCGTCCTCCTCGACTTCCTCCCCCACGGGAAGTCCGACGACGACCGTCCGCAGTACCAGAAACAGCCGCTCGCCTACGCCATGGGGGTCGAGGACTTTCGCCTGTACGAGGCGGTGGTCGCGGAGGACGCCGGCGTCAACATCGGCGACCACCTGTCCCTCGACGGCGACGCGTTCGACCGGATACACGAGATAGAGTACGATGAGCTCTCCGGCGGTGCCCAGTCGGAACTCGACTACGCCGTCGAGGAGGTCGTCAACGCGAACGAGCAGCGGTTCGTCGACTTCTACAACGACGCCCAGCCGATCACGCTCCGGCTCCACCAGCTGAACCTGCTCCCCGGCATCGGCAAGAAACTGCGCAATACCATCCTCGACGAGCGCAAGCGCAAGCCGTTCGCGAGCTTCGAGGACCTGGACTCTCGCGTCGGCGGCCTCCACAACCCGAAGGAGGTGCTCGTCGAGCGGATCGTCGAGGAACTCCGCGAGGACGACCTGAAGTACCGCACGTTCGCGCGCCGCGAGGAGGACGAGGCGTGACCGGCCACCCCGCGACCGACGGGGGAACGTTCCGGGACCCGGACGCGCTCCGCCGCCGGGCGGGCGTCCGCGGCGACCCCGACCGGGACCAGCACTTCCTGGTCGACGACCG
>CAZMGU010000184.1:0-3559 GCA_964565905.1 uncultured Halobacteriales archaeon | reverse complement strand
CGGTCACCAGCGGGTCGTCCGCGTCGGCGTGGTAGCGCTCGGCGATGTAGTTGTACGCGTAGTCGCCCGAGGCGCGGTGGCACTCGTCGAAGGTGCAGTGGACCACGTCCGAAAGCGAGACGCGGTTCCCCACGAGGTCGTTCTCGACCACCTGCGGCGTCGCGATGACGACGCGGGCGTCCTCCCACAGGTCGGCCCGGTCGTCCGGCCGCACGTCGCCGGTGAACACGACTATCTCGTCGTCCGGAATCGTCAGCGCCTCGCGGTAGAAGTCGGCGTGTTGCTGGACGAGCGGCTTGGTCGGCGCGAGCAACAGCGACTTCCAGGCGGCGTCCGCCAGGCGTTCCGCCGTCACTCGCAGGCTCACCGTCGTCTTGCCCAGTCCGGTCGGGAGACAGACGAGCGTGTGGTCGCGCAGCGCCGTCTCGGCCAGTTCCGTCTGGTAGCGGCGCTTCTCGAGCATCTCCGGCGTGATGCGCGGGTGCTCGACGTACTCCCCCTCGTACTCGGCGTCGGACTGGGCCATCCGGTCGGGGGTTCGCCCTCACTCAGTTTAAGGGTTCGCGTAGCAGGGTGGAAGTGGAACCGTCCCCGTCACTCCCGGTCGTAGTCGTTCGGCTCGCCCTCGTCCGGTCCGGCCTCGTCGATTCTATCCGACCCGGTGAACAACTCACCGACTTCGTCGGCCCCGCTGTGGAGGTTGTCGGGGAGTTTGTCGGCGACGAACAGCATCGGGGCCCGGTTCAGCAGGGTCCCGATCAGGACGACGAGCAGGACGAGGCTGATGGACGCCCCGACGATGACCTCCGCGAGCATACCCGGGGGTCGTCGCACCCCGGGAAAAAGCTGCCGGGGAGGTAGCGACCCCGTGAACCACCTCACCGCTTATTAGCGGGACGGCTCAAGACCGTCGTATGGCTATCTACGAGACGGAGGTACCGGGGGTCGGCCACAAGTTCGAACTCGACGTGGACGGCGACGCGCGGCTGGTCGTCATCATCCACCACGACGGGAAGCGCGACGTCTACCTGCGCCCCGAGGAGGACGCCGACAGCGAACAGCTGTTCTCGCTGACGGGCAAGCAGGCCCGCCAGCTGGGCTCCATCCTGGAGGGATCGTACTTCCAGCCCGTCGAACTCGACGAGGTGGAGGTGCCGCTGGGCGAGTCGTTCATCGAGTGGCACGAGGTGGACGCCGACGCGCCGCTGGTCGGGGAGACGCTGGCCGACGCCAACCTCCGCGAGCGGACGGGCGTCTCCGTCATCGCCATCCAGCGCGGCGAGGAGACGATATCCAACCCGGGCCCCGGGGCCACCGTCGAGTCCGGCGACGTGCTCGTCACGATCGGTTCGCGGGAGGAACAGGGCGCACTCGAAGCGCTGCTCGACTGATGGCGGCCTCGCTCGGGGAGGTGGGCATCGCGCTCGGGGCGCTGGCGCTCGCCGGACTCGCCGCCAACCGCGTCTCGCTGTCGGTGATCCCCGCCTACATCGTGGCCGGCGTCCTCGTCGGGCCGGAACCGCCGACCGAACTGTTCGGCGTCTCGCTGCAACTGGTCTCCCACGGCGAGTTCGTCGAACTGGCCGCCGAACTGGGCATCGTCTTCCTCCTCTTCTTCCTCGGCCTGGAGTTCAGCGTCGGGCAACTGGTCGGCGACTGGCGTCGGATAGCGACGGCCGGCACCGTCGACTTCCTGTTCAACTTCGGCGCGGGCGTCGCGCTGGGCGTCCTCTTCGGCCGGACCGCGCTGGAGACGCTGCTGATCGCCGGCATCGTCTACATCTCGTCGTCCGCGGTGGTGACGAAGTCGATCATCGACAGGGGGTGGGTCGCCAACCCGGAGTCGGAACCGATACTGGGGACGCTCGTCTTCGAGGACGTCGTCATCGCCGTCTACCTCGCGCTCGTCGCGGCGCTGGTCACCGGGGGCGGCGGCCTCGCCGGTGCCGCCGGCGACGTGCTCCGGGCGTTCGCCTTCCTCGGGGCCGTGGCCGCGGTCGCCTGGTACGGCAGCGGCCTCGTCGAGCGGGCCTTCGACCTCCCGAACGACGAACTGTTCCTGCTGCACGTCGTCGGCGCGACGACGCTGATAGCCGCCGCCGCGCTCGCGACCGGCGTCAGCGAGGCCGTCGCGGCGTTCTTCGTCGGCACCGCGTTCAGCGGGACGTCCCACGTCGAGCGAATCGAGGACGTGGTGGCGCCGGTCCGCGACCTGTTCGCCGCCGTGTTCTTCTTCGCCATCGGCCTGACGACGGACGTGACGCTCCTGGCCGGCGTCGCCCCGCTCCTGGCGGCCGCCGTCGTCCTCACCACGGCGACGAAAGTCGCCAGCGGGACGCTCGGCGGCCGCGTCTACGGGCTCTCCGCCACCCGCTCGCTCCGGACGGGTATCGGTCTCGTCCCCCGGGCGGAGTTCTCCCTCGTCGTCGCGACGCTCGCCACTGGCGCTGGCGGGACGCTGGCGTCGGTCGTGCCCGCGTTTACCGTCGGCTACGTCCTCGTGATGACCCTCCTCGGGACGGTGATGATACAGTACGCGGACGGCATCACCGGCCTGCTCGCGCCGCTCCTGGCCGGCGCGGGGAACGACTGATCGCTCACCGGTTCAGGCCAGCGCCGGGAGGAACTCGATGCCGACGATCATCGCTCCGGCGGCCGCCAGCGGGATGGTGAGGTTGTCGTCGACGACGTAGCCCGCGACGACGGGCTTGAGGCCGTCGGCGGCCGTCGCGGCCAGCGCGCCCAGCACCGCCGGGACGGGGCCGACGAAGAAGCCCGCGATGATCAGGCAGACGCCGAACATCGTCAGCAGGACGTACGTCCGCTTGGCCGTCCGCAGTTCCCCGGAGCCAAGCAGGCCGCTTATCGGGTCGCCGACGGTCAACATCAGGATGGCAGGGATGGCGACGGCCCGGTCGAAGACGACGGCGACGACGGCGAGGCTGATGAGCGCCAGCGCGTAGCCGGCGAGGTTCTCCTGTTCGTACTCGCGCGTGAGTCGGTCGAAGACGGTCCAGTCGAGGCCGACGAAGAGGCGGATGACCTCCAGGACGACGGCCGCCACCGCGCCGATGACGAGCAGTCCCTGGACGACCCACCACAGCGAGGGGTCGACGACGGCGACGAGCGGCACCAGGGTTCCGCTCGCGTGGACGAGCCGGCGCTTCAGTTCGTCCGCCATGGCCTCAGAGGTCGTCGAACGCCAGGTCGCCGTCGCGCAGCGCCGTCAGCGTTTCGGCGAGTTCTTCGACGGGGATCCGCCGCTGTGCGGTGGTGTCCCGCTCCCGGACGGTCACGGTCCCCGGTTCCCCCTCCTCCTCTTCCGCGTCCCCGATAGTCGCGTAGTCGACCGTCACGCAGAACGGCGTGCCCACCTCGTCCTGGCGACGGTAGCGCCGGCCGATAGCGCCGGCGTCGTCGTACGTGACCGCGAGTCCGGCCTCGCGGAGGTCGTTCGCTACCTCCTGCGCCCGCTCGCCCATGCCGTCGCGGTCCATCAGCGGAAAGACGCCGACCGTCGTCGGCGCGACTTCGGCGGGCAGTTCGAGGAAGGTCCGCT
>CAZMGU010000183.1:0-3610 GCA_964565905.1 uncultured Halobacteriales archaeon | reverse complement strand
GCTCGTTGCGGTCCTCGGACTTCGTCCTGCGGTCCTTCCGTCGCCCGGGTTCCCGGAGCGGACCGCCCCTTTCAGTCCCACCCGGTTCGGCCGGTTCGACAGGCCTGTGGGGTGGGCTTTTTGACTCGTTTCAGCAGAACCATCACTGTACGTCTGCAATGAACACGGCCGCGGCGAGGGCTTTTTCACCCCCCGTACCCCAGGTGCGCCCATGAACGAGGGCGAACCGCCGGACCAAACGGGCGAGAGTGGCCACGGTCCGCCGGAGGACGGCGAGGCCGCGGGCGAGGATGACGACGAGGACGCGGGAACCGACGCTCCGGCGGACGACGCCGACGCGGAAGCGGCGGCCGCCGAAACCGACGGACGGGACGACGGTTCCGGTGAGGACGCCGACGAGGAACCCGTGGTCGACCCCGGCGAGGAGGTGGAGGCCGCCGTCCGGGAGGTGATGGGCCCCGAAGTCCTCGACGACGGCCTGGACGGCGACGGGGAAGCCGACGAAGCCGACGGTGAGGCTTCGGACGGCGAGGCGGCTTCGACCGATGGAACCGTCGAGGGGTCCGACGTCGACGAACCCGGAGCCGACGCCGACGGAACCGCAACCGACGACGCCGGCGACACCGCGGCGGACGCGTCGACCGGATCGGCCGGCCCCGGCGAGAACGGGGACGGGTCGGCGGCCGCCGAACCCGGAGAGGCGACCGGCGCAGCGGCCGGCGAACCGCGCGAGGACGTCCCGCCGGACGTGCGGAAGTACGACCGCTTCAAGAAGATAGACGGCGGCACGTACGACCGCGCCAACGACTTCCTGCGCGACCGGACGTACATCACCGCCCGCGAGTGGGCGATGGCGCGCCTCTGCGCCGACTTCCGGACCGAGACCGGCGTCGAGATGACGAAGATAGGCGAGAACCTCCCGGAACTGGTGCCGTTCATGACGGACACCTACACCCCGCAGGCGGTGAACCAGGCCCGCTCCGCCTTCGAGGAGAAGGTCCGCAAGGCCGGTGCGACCTTCCTCTACGGCGCGATGTGTGACTTCTTCACCGCGGAGGAACTCGACGACGTGATGTACGAGGCCACGGAGGTGGCGAAGTTCCTGCTGGAGGTGGAGGGCGTCGAACTGAGCGTCGAGGAGGAACTCGCCGCCGAGGACCACATCTCCGAAGTCATGCGCGAGGTGCGGGAGCACAGCGCCGCCCTGCGCCACGACGAGGTGACCTGCCCCGAGTGCGGCCACCACATCGAGGCCCACGACGACTAGCTTCGTCCGCTCCGCCGGAATCGAGCAGTCGAACGAGCGGGGTTACTGGCCGTCCCCCGCCGCCGTCGAGACGGGTCCGCAGTCCGTCGGCACGACGAGTACCCCCGCCTCGGGCCAGTCGCCCGCGACGACGTGTACCTGGTGACAGTCGTCGCTGCCACCCCTCGAAGCCTTCAGGACGGCCTCGTGCCACTCGCTGGAGGTCGTCCTGGCCCGGACGACCCACTTCTGGGCGTCGGGGTTCTCCCGCCACTCGTGGAGAACGATCTGGGGGCGTTCCTCGGACGACCCGGGAGCGAGCTCGTACGACGAGTCGAGGACGGTCGTTCCGTCCCGGACGACTTCGACGTCGACCTCGGCCGACTCGTCGACGCCGTTCGCGAGGACGACTCTGCCGAGTTGCTGCGTCCGCCCCCCGAACACCCCGGTGATGCCGGCGCATCCCGCGAGCGACGAGAGGGCCATTGCACCACCGAACTGGAGGACGGTGCGGCGCTGGAGGGGACCGACCATACGGGATGCGGTCTCGTGCTCGAAATAAAGGCACCGATGGGACGGAGGGTGAACCGGTGGCGGTCCACCGCCATCGCACACGTGGCGCGACCCCAATTCCGTCTGACGTAAGACCTATACGGACACCCGACGGGAAAGTGGACATGGGATTGATGAGCAAGATTCTGGGGGAGTCCGGGCCGTCCCGCCAGACCGAGGACTACGTCGAACTGCACGCGCAGGACTTCGACACGAGCACCCAGGAGGTCGAGCGCGAGGTCCGCATCGCACGTATCGGGAGCAAACAGGACGTCATCGAGATAAAGGACGCCGTCTACGACGGCGACATCGTCGTCGCGGACATCACCCGCCACAGCACGCAGGACCGGACGATGGAGCAGATCAGCGACGAACTCAAGCGCGTCGTCAACGAGGTCGGCGGCGACATCGTCCAGAAGGACGACGACCAGCTGCTCATCACGCCGGCGGGCGTCGCCATCAGCCGCGAGCGTCTGGGAGAATAGGACGACTTCGGATCCTCCTTCGATCCAGTACCCGGCCGCACGCGACCCGGAAGGACGGACGTTCCGGGACCCTTTTGCGCGTCCGTCGGCTCCGTTCTACCGATGACTACTCCTGCGATATCGGTCAGTGATCTGCGGAAATCCTACGGCGACGTGCAGGCCCTCGCCGGTCTCGACCTCACCGTCGAGTCGGGCGAGTTCTTCGGCCTGCTCGGCCCGAACGGCGCGGGCAAGACGACGTTCATCAACTCGCTGGTCGGCCTCGTCCACACGGACGGGGGCACCGCCGAGGTGTTCGGCTTCGACGTCGAGGACGACTACCGCGAGGCCCGCGACCGGATCGGACTGGCGCCCCAGGAGTTCAACGTCGACCGGTTCTTCCCCATCCGGGAGGTGCTGGAGCACAAGGCGGGCTACCACGGCGTCCCGGGCGACGTGGCCGCCGAGCGCGCCGAGGAGGCGCTGAAGACGGTCGGCATCTGGGACAAGCGCGACACGCGCTTCGACTGGCTCTCCGGCGGCATGAAGCGCCGGTTCGTCCTCGCTCGCGCGCTCGTCTCCGACCCCGACCTGCTGATCCTCGACGAACCGACCGCCGGGGTCGACGTCGAACTCCGGCGGGACCTGTGGAACCTCATCACCGACCTCAACGACGAGGGGACGACCATCCTGCTGACGACTCACTACATCGAGGAGGCAGAGCGGCTCTGCGACCGCGTGGCTATCATGGACAGCGGGCGCAAGGTCGAGGTGGCGACGCCGCAGGAACTGATGGAGCGGGGCACCGACACCATCGAGGTCGGTCTTGCGGATCCGCCGGCGACGCCGCCCGAACTCGACGTCGACGGCGTCCTCGGGACGGCGATGGAGGCGGGGACGCTGCTCGTCACCGCCGCCGGCGGCAGCGCGCTCGCGCCCGCAGTGATGCGCGACCTGGAGTCGCGGGGCCACACGGTCACCTCGCTGGACGTCCGGCGCGCCTCGCTGGAGGAGGTGTTCGTCGACCTCACCCGCACGACGGGCGACGACGCGGCGGAGACGGAGGTGGCCCAGTGAACCGGAGCGCGATCCAGCTGAAGACGCTGATCCAGCGGGAGATACTCCGCTACGTCCGCCGCCCGTACAACACGTTCCTGCCGCCGATAATCACGAACACGCTGTACTTCGCGGTGTTCGGCGTCGTCCTGGGGAGCCGCATCGGTGAGATCGCCGGGGTCAGCTACATCCAGTTCGTCCTGCCGGGACTGGTCGTGCTCGGGGCCATCGGGGACTCCTTCGAGAACGCCTCCTTCTCCATCTTCCACGGGCGGTGGAACGAGTACATCCA
>CAZMGU010000182.1:0-3613 GCA_964565905.1 uncultured Halobacteriales archaeon | reverse complement strand
AACCCGGACCTCGACGCGGACTACGAGTTCGACATCGACCTGGACGCGCAGGCGGCGCTCCCCGAGGGCGCGGACCCGCTGGTCACCGAGGACAGTTTCGCGCCGGGATGCGTCGTCGAGAACGTCTCCGTCTTCCCGGGGTTTCCCGGGGAACTGAAGGCCATGTTCGCGCTGGTGGCCGACGAGTTCGGCGGCGACGCCGTCTCGGAGACGGTCGTCACGCCCGCGCCGGAGGGGGCGCTGTACGCCGCGCTGGAGGACCTGCGGGACCGATTCGACGACGTGACGGTCGGAAGCTACCCGAGCCACGGCGACGACCCGGGCCGGGTGAAGGTGACCGGTACCGACGCCGACGAGGTGGCGGCGGCCGTCGAGTGGCTGCGGGGGGAGATAGCGGTGGTCGAGCAGGACTAGGCGGCCGCCGAGACTGGACGGCGACCGGGACTACACCGCGGCCGGGTCGAGTCGCGGGACGACGCCGTCGAAGTCGTCGTCGAAGGCGAGCACGTGGTCGACGTCGTGGCGCTCCACGAGCGATATCGTCGCCGCGTCCGTGAAACTCAGCCCCTGGTCGTCGTAGCGCTCGAACGTCTCGACGGCGGCCCGGAACGTCTCCGGACCGACGAACAGCAGGTCGACGGCGTCGGGAAATCGCCCGCGGCCGAGGACACGCATCGCGGTGGTCCAGGCCTCGTCGAAATCACCCGTCCGGGCGTAAACCAGCGTGACTACCTCGTCGAAGACGTAGTCACTGGTAAACAGGGCACCGAAGCGATCGGAGAGCACGGCCGAAAACGCGGAGCGAGCGGCTTCGTGCCGGTTCGCACCCTCGTTCTGCAGCGCGTAGTAGAGGCCGGTGTCGAGAAAGACGCTCATTCGTCGTCGAACTCCGACGTCACTTCTCGTTCGTAGAGTATCTCGTCTATCTCCGCTTCGGTCGTCTCGGTTCCCCAGTCGCTGGTCCCCGAAAGCCACCGCTCTATCTCCTCGTCCGAGAGCCCCTCCCACTCGTCGTCGGACCCGTCCCCGTCAACGTGGTCGTCACCGTCGACGCCTTCGTCACCGTCGTCACGGAACTCGTCGACGAGCGCGTCGCGGGACTCGTACTCCCGTTCGATCATCCGGGTCAGAAGCGCCCGCTGGCTCACCGACCGGCCCGTCTCCCGTTCGATTTCGGACTGGAGGCGGTCCAGGCGGGCCTTCGTGGCCTCGTCGACCGGAACCGTGGTCGCCATGGGTGCGAGTAGGCCGTTTTCCCGGATAAACGTTCGTGCCGGCGGAGGCGGCCGCGACGGCCCGTCGCCCGCTCAGAACAGTTCCATCACGCCGAACTCGAAGAAGTAGTAGGCGACGACGGTGAGCCAGGACTCGAAGATCAGGGTGCCGATAGCGGAGAGGACGACGAACTCCCGGAGGTCCATCTCCGCGACGCCGGCGGGGACGGTCAGCATCCCGCGGGTGAACAGCAGCGCGTTGCTCACGGGGACGGCGGCCCGGCCCCAGCGGTCGAACCAGCCCTCGAACCGTTCGAGTCGGTCCTCGCCGACGCGGAACCAGGGTTTCTCCAGGAGCCACTCCCGGCCGCCCCGCTTCGCGAGGAGGAAGAGCGCGGTCTGGCCGAGGGTCGCCCCGACGACGGCGACGACGAGGATGAGCGCGATGGTGACGACGTCGTAGCCCGAGGGCGTCGTCGCGAGCGCGCCGATGGCGAAGGGGACGATGCCCTCGCTCGGCGCGAAGTAGAGCAGCATCGCCCCCTCGAGGACGAAGATGAAGAAGAGGACGTAGATGCCGTACGTCTGGATGAGTTCCTTGGCGAACGCCGTGTCGCCGACGAAGAAGAGGGCGATCCCCGCGACAGCGAGGACGAGGAAGGTGCCGGCGACGACGAGCAGGCCGTAGTCCTCCGCGAAGACGCGGAGGCGGGACCGGGACGACTGCGTGGAGGACACTATCGGTGAGTGACACGCGTCGCCTCCAAATGTCTTCCGTTCCGGGAGGATTCCGGGCCGGGAGAATCTTGGTCGGTCACTCGTCCCTGTCCGGGGATCCGGCTTCGTCGAACACCTCCCGTAGCGCCTCGCTCTCTGCGCGCGGGTCGACGTCCGTCCCGTCGAACCCGTCGAACTCGTCGCGGTCGTGGTGGCGATCGTCGGCGTGGCGTTCCTCGAACGCGCGCGTACTCGCCGTCGTTCCGTCCAGGGCCGCGAGTCGGTCGTCGTCGCCGGCGGACCAGTACGGCGATTCGTGTTCGACCAAGCCGCGTTCTTCGAGGCGAGCGAGGGCCGGATTGACGCTCCCAACGGCGACGTCGACGTGTTCGCGGATCTCCGACGGTCTGAAACCGAGGTCGGGGTTCCTCGCGAGATACGAGAGGATCGCGTGGGCGTTCGTCCCCGGATCGACCGGGAGGCCGTCGTTCTCCCGCGTCTCCCTGTACTCGTCGAAGTTCACCGGCATATCTCGTTGTATGTTCTGTATGGATCGTCTGGATTGTATGCTTTTCCCTGACCTGTATGGATTGTATGGATTGTATGGCCCTCGGGAAAGCCGTCCGGAGCGGTGGGTTCTTGGCCGACACTGCCCCAACGGTAGCCATGAACCCGACCCGTCGCCCACGGCGACTCCGCGCCGACGGCGTCCGCTCGCTCGTCAGCGAGACCGACCTGTCGGCGTCGGACCTGATCGCCCCCGTCTTCGTCGACGCCACCACCGACGAGCGCGTCCCCATCGAGTCGATGCCGGGCCACGAGCGGGTGCCCGTCGACGAGGCCGTCGCGCGCGTCCGTGAGGTGCGCGAGACGGGCGTCGAGGCCGTGATGGTGTTCGGCATTCCCGAGTCAAAGGACGACCGCGGGACGCGCGCGTGGGCGGAGGACGGCGTCGTCCAGGCGGCCGTCCGCCGGATAGCGGCCGAGACGGACGCCTACGTCATCACCGACGTCTGCCTCTGCGAGTACACCGAGCACGGCCACTGCGGCCTCCTCACGAGCGAGGCGAGGGAGCAGTGGGAGGCGGACGCCGAGTTAGACCCGGACCTGACCGTCCGCAACGACGAGACGCTGGACCTGCTGGCCAGGACCGCCGTCTCGCACGCCGAGGCGGGGGCCGACATGGTCGCGCCGTCGGCGGCGATGGACGGGATGGTCGGCGCTATCAGGGAGGGGCTGGACGACGCGGACCGCGACGAGGTCCCCATCATGAGCTACGCCGCGAAGTACGCCTCGGCGTTCTACGGCCCGTTCCGGGACGCCGCCGACGGCGCGCCGGCGTTCGGCGACCGCCGGCACTACCAGATGGACCCCGCGAACGCCCGCGAGGCGATGCGCGAGGTCGAACTGGACGTCCGGGAGGGCGCGGACGTGCTGATGGTCAAGCCGGCGCTCCCGTACCTCGACGTCGTCGGCGCGGTGCGCCGCGAGTACGACCACCCCGTCGCCGCCTACAACGTCAGCGGCGAGTACGCGATGATCCACGCCGCCGCCGAGAAGGGGTGGCTGGACCTGGAGGCTGCCGCCCACGAGTCGCTGCTGTCGATCAAACGCGCCGGCGCGGACCTGATCCTCACCTACTTCGCTGAGGACCTGGCCGGGCGACTGTAATCGATCGGTCG
>CAZMGU010000181.1:0-3690 GCA_964565905.1 uncultured Halobacteriales archaeon | reverse complement strand
CATCGACGGCATCGTCGGCGTCAAGGACTCCAGCGGCGACGTGGCGTGGCTCGGCCAGGCCATCGACCACAACCCGGAACTGACCTACCTCGCCGGCCTGGACTCGCTGCTGTTCGCGGAACTGGAGATCGGCTGTACCGGCCTCGTCAGCGCCGTCTCGACCGTCTTCCCGGAACTCACGGTCGACCTGTACGAGTCCTACGTCGACGGCGAGGAGACCCGCGCCCGGGAACTCCAGAGCACCGTCTTCGACGTCTGGAAGGCAATCGACCGCGGCCCCTACCTCGGCGGCGTCAAGTCCGCGCTCGACCTCAACCCGGCGGCCGAGTTCGACCCCGGCCCGATGCGCCGGCCGCTCCAGCGGATGGACGAGGGACAGGAGGTCCAGCTAGAACGGACCCTCCGCACGCTCGACCTGATCTGAACCGTCACTCCGACAGTGCGGTGAGTTCGATCGACCCGTTCTCCGCCTCGACGGCGATTTCGTGCGTCCCGTCGCCCAGCGTCCCAGAGACCTCGCCCTCCGTCGCCTCCCGAGCGGCGAGGTCCAGCCCCGTGACGTCGACCGATCCGTTGGTTGTCGTGGCCGTCAGTTCGGCGTCCAGGTCGGTCGCCAGCGCGGCGTCGACACCGCCGTTGCGGGTCCTGATCTCGGTCGCGCCGGAGAGCGCCGGCACGTCGACGCTCACCGACGCGTTCTCCGTCTCCGCGCCGCGCAGTTCCGCGATATTCCGGGCGGTGACGTCCCCGTTTGTCGTCTGCAGCGAGACGGCGCCGTCCACGTCCCGGGCAGTGACGCTCGCGTTTCGGCTCTCCAGCGTCGCGTCCCCGGCGACGCCGGTCACCTCGACCGCGCCGTTCGCGGTCCGGATCCTGCCGACCCGCGCGCCGTCGGGGATTCGGAGCGTCAGCGAGGCGCTCACGTCGACCTCACTCGCCGGGTCGCCGTAGTCGGTGCGCAACAGGAGCACGTCGCTCTCCCGGGTCTCGACGAGGGAGACGGCGTCGGTCGCTTCCTCCGAGGGGCCGCTCACCTCGAATTCTGCCTCGATGACGTCGCCGTCGAACCCCTTGACCGTCACCGGTCCGTTCCGGCTATCGACGCCGACGTGCGTCCCGTCGGCGACGTCGTACTCGTGCGATTCGGAGCGGGAGACGGTCCCGGTGAGCGGGAGTCCGTCGACGCACCCGGACCCGAGGGCGACGACGCCGGCACCGACGCTCGACAGGAGGGCTCTGCGGTCCATGGTCACATCGATCAGGGAAGCCCGTAAAAACGTTGACGACTCGGGCCGCCGTTCGGCGTGGGCACACCCTGGCGGATCACTCCTCAACGAGCGCGTACTCCACCTCCACGGAGACGGTGACGTCGAGGGGACCGCTCTCGACGCTCCCGCCCCCCGCGCTCGTCTCCATCGCGAGTTGCTGCCCGGCGACGTCCCGCGCCGGCCGGGACGCGGCCTCCGTGACGATGGCGCGTGCGTCGCCGACCGACGACCCCTCCGCGGCCGCTGCCGCCGCGGCCTTCGCTCGCGCCGTCTCGACGGCGTCGGCGACCGCCTCGCGCTGGAGTTCGCGCCGCGTCGCCGTCCGGAAGGTGAACGTCACGTCCCGTATCTCGAGGCCGGCGTCCTCGACGGCCCCCGATAGCACCGGGTCGATGCGCCCGTGGTCGTGGAGGGTGACGCGGACCGACTCGGTCCCCTCGTAGGGTCGCTCGTCGGCGTCTCCGTCGTTCGCACCAGGTCCGCGATTCGCCGGCGGTCGGTTGACCCGGAAGCCGGTCGTCCGAACCTGCTCGGCCGGGACGCCGACGTCGTCGAGCACCTCGCGCAGGCGCGCCGCCCGCTCCGCGACCGCCCGGCGCGCGTCCGCCACGCTCGATTCCGTCGCCGTCGCCGCGAACTGGAGGGCCACCTCGTCCGGGTCGCCGCTCGCCCGCCCCGTCGCCGTCGTCGTGACCGTGGGTTCGTCCATGGACGGTCGTTCGGGTGGTTCCTCCCAGACTCTTTCGGAGACTCAAATTTCGATCTGTGTATTATTGATAGGTGAGGGGGGCGTCCGGAGGACCCGGTCCCGAAACCGACGACGAAGGAATGGCATCGCCTCCTCGCTCTGTAACTGCTGGAACTGACGACAGAGGAAAGCCCTCGGCGCGCTCCGGTCCCGCGGGCCCGCTGCGCTCCTCGGCTTCGCCTGCGGTGCTTGCGGACCCGGGGTTCCCGGACCGCACCTCGCCCTTACAGTCCACCAGGCACCGCAGGCAGCCCTGCCCTTCCCCGGGTCGCGAGGGCCTCGCTGTTGCTCGGCCACTCGCTCCCGGCCAACCGCCGGCGGTTGCGGAAGGAAGCGGGCGCGCCAAGTTCGGCGCGCCCGGGGAGGGGTGGCGGAGCCAAACGCGAGTGGACCCGAACACTGTGAGGGTCCACGAGCTATGCGGTCCCTGGTGGAATGAAAGGGCGAGGCGGGCTGGGGGAAGCACGACCCCGCAAGCACGCGAACGGAGTGAGCGCGCACAGCGTGGGTCGCGCAACCCCAGCGCGCCGAGGGCTTTCGTCTGTCGTCGTTGGATCTATGGACTCGTGGAGAGCGACTCGTCTCTCGCAAAACCGTCCCTCGCAAAACCCTTAACCTCGAACCGACGAACGGATCGGTAGATGACGCTGGACCCGGTGCACGTCGACGGCATCGCCCGCCTCGCGGGTCGCATCACGCAGGGGGTCGACCCGAGCGACCACCGGGAGTTCGCGGAGACCGTCTGGTCGGACCTGCTGGACCCGCTGTACGCCGACGGGCGGCCGGTGCTCGAACCGCTCGGCGAGCAGCGGCGGATGCTCGTCGACGTGCAGGACGCGGCGCTCCAGGAACCGCCGTTTCCGACCCAGCACGGCCTCGACTCGGGGACGATCAACCCGACGACGTTCAAGAACGGCATCGTCCTCGACGTGGCGCAGGCGGCGATGAGTTCGGTGCCCTCGGACCTGGAACTCCACCGCGGGCGGACCATCGTGGCGACGGTCCACTCCAACGACGCGGCGGCGCGCTTCCCCGACGACTGGGAACTGTTCGACGAGGGATTCAGCCGCAAGCGGGCGCTGCAGGTCCCCCGCGTCGACCGCTACGAGCAGGACGTGGTCCACGCGCTGGCGCTCTACCTCGCGGAGAGCGAGCACGCGCTGAAGGAGGCGGACCTGGTCGACGACCTGCTGATCCTCGACGGGCCGGTCTACCCGACGGGGCTGCTCCAGTGGGCCGATCACGACCCGGAGCTCGCAGAGTTGCTGGTGAAGGACGACGTCCTCGACGTCGTCGGGAACTACGTCGAACTGGTCGAGCGGTTCGTCGGGAGCGACGCGGCGCTCGTCGGGTTCGTCAAGTCGAGCACGACGAAGGCCATCACCCGGGCCGTCCGGGGAGAGCAGGGGTCGGCGCCGTGGGCCAACGACGCCGCGCTGTTCCGGCAGGTGCTCGAACGCCACGACGACGACGGCGAGCGACTGACCGACGCGCTCACGTTCACGAACTGGTTCCGGTCGCGCGCCGGCACCGATCAGGTGCTCTCGACGGACGGCGACGCGCTCGGCATCGAGCGGGAACTCGACCCGGAGGCCTACGAGGTCACCTTCTTCGTCGTGTACGACCCGCGCGAGGACCTGCTGTACAAGGTGGAGTCGCCCTACGGCATCACCC
>CAZMGU010000180.1:0-3696 GCA_964565905.1 uncultured Halobacteriales archaeon | reverse complement strand
AGCAGGGCTCGGAAGACGAACGGAGTGAGTCTTCCGGTGGACTGAAAGGGCGAGGTGCGGTCGGTCGTTCTGCGTGGCCGCTATCCGAGCGAACGGAGTGAGCGAGGACATGCCGCACAGAACGACCGAGCGGACCGAGGGCTTTCTTTTATCGTTAGATCTGAAATCTCGTGTAGAGCGGACCGAGGGCTTTCTTCTGTCGTTGTTATTGCCTCCCGTTACGTCGAACGATCGAACCGTTCCCATCGACGATATCGCCCACCGACGTGGCCGTGTGAACTAAGCGGGGGGCCGTTAATGGGAGGGTATGACGCGCCTCGTTACGTTCGGTGAGACGGCCCTCCGCATCGCGCCGCCGGGACGGGAACGACTCGAAACCGCGACCGACGTCCGCCTCCGGGTGGATGGCACCGAGAGCAACGTCGCCGTCGCCGCCAGTCGACTGGGGACGCCGTCGGTGTGGCTCTCGAAGGTCCCGGAGACGCCGCTGGGCAAGCGCGTCGTCTCGGCGCTCCACGAACACGGCCTCGACACCGACGTGGTGTGGGCCGAGGACGATGCCAGTCGCCAGGGGCTGTCGTTCCACGAGAGCGGGGCCGGTCCGCGGCGGGACGTCTCCCTGGAGGACCGCGACGGGACGGCGGCGGCGACGGCGGCGACGAGCGAACTCCCGATGACGCTCGTGACGAACGCGGACGCGCTGTTCGTGAGCGGGTCGACGATGGCGCTCTCGGCGAACGCGCGCGCGACGGTCGAGGCGCTCCTCCGCGCGGCGGCCGGGACGCGCGTCCTCGACCTGGACTTCCGGTCGGGGCTGTGGTCCGCCGCTGAGGCGCGCGAGGGAATGGCGGGCGTGTTCGACGCCGTCGACATATTGATCGCCAATGAGGACGACGCGAAGGCCATCTTCGAGCGGTCCGGCGAACCGCGGGAGATAGTCCACTCCATCGCGGCCGAACACGGCTTCGACCGCGTCGTCGTCACCCGGAGCGACAGGGGCGCCATCGCGGTGGACGGCGACGTCATCCACGAGGTGGCGGCGGTGGAGACGGAACTGGTCGACGCGTCGGGCCAGCACGACGCGTTCGTCGGCGGGTTCCTCCACGCGCTCCTCGACGACCGGTCGACCGAGACGGCGCTGGACTACGGCGTCGCGACGGCCGCGCTCACCCGGACCATCCCGGGGTCGATGACCACGGTGTCGCCCGACGACGTCGAACGACTGGTGGGAGAACTCGGGGACGACGGCCGGGGCCGGTGATCGGGCGACACTAATTTATCCCCACTCCCCTACCGGGTACCTATGCCACGAAATCGCGTTCGCACGGCGGCGTTTCTCGTCGCCGTCCTCGTCCTCTCGACGGCATCGGTGGGGGTCGTCGCGGGACAGAGCAACGTCACACTCACGGTCACCGTCGTCGACGGAAACGGCGACCCGGTCAGCGACGCCGACCTGTCGGCCACCTGGGACGGCGGCGGCCCGGTCAACGAGACGACCCGGTCGAACGGCCAGGCGCTCGTCGACGTCCCCGAGGGGGCCAACGTCACGATCAGCGTCCACGACGAGGACTACGTCCGGAACGCGCCGTTCGAGGTGACCGACGCCTCGACGCGCGAGGTGGAGGTCACCGTCTCCCAGTCCGGGTCCGCGACGATCGACGTCGTCGACGGACAGGGGCCGGTCGCGGACACCATCGTCCAGTTGCGCCACGACGGGAACCTCATCATCAACGAGCGGGTCGACGACGACGGGTCGTACACGACGCGCGACATCGAACAGGGCGAGTACGAACTCCGCGTCTGGAAGGCGGGCTACCTGCGGAACACGACCGACCTGACGGTCGACGGTGACGTCACGAGGGAGGTGCGCCTCCGGCAGGGGTCGCGACTCCTCGGCGTCAACGTCACGGACGACCACTACTCGCCGCCCCGACCCGTCGCCGACGCCAACGTCTCGGTCGAGGGGGTCGTGAGTTCGGCGTCGACGCTCTCGAACGGCGAGACCACCCTCCAGGTGCCGGTCAACACCGAGTACGAGGTCAGCGTCAGCAAGGGCGGCTACGAGACGAACACGACCACGGTGCGGGTCCGCGAGTCGCGGGAGAACGTGAACCTCACCATCAAGCGCACGGACGCGCTCGAAATCGAGGCCGGCCAGCAGCGCGTCGTCACCGGCGAGCCGGTCCGGGTGACCGTCACCGACGAGTACGGTGACCCCGTCGCCGACGCCGACGTCGCCGTCGACGGCGACTCCGCGGGGCAGACGAACGACGACGGCACGGCGTCCGTCGCCATCGACGCCGCCGGCGACCACGACGTCACCGCGAGCAGCGGCGACCTGACGGCCAACACCACGGTCGAGGGGATCCAGGCCGGCGGCGACGCGACGACCGAGGCGAACGGTACGGCAGAGGGCAACGAGTCCACGGGGACCGGGACCGACCTCGCCGGGCCCGGGTTCACCGCCGTCGGTGCGGTCGTCGCACTGGTCGCGGCCGGCCTGCTGCTGGGTCGCCGGGAGTAGTTCGGCTCCGCCGCAGTTCTCCGTTACGTCACGCGCACAGTTACTCCGACGGCGACTTCCGCGTCGAGACTCGTCCGACCGCCCGTCGAGCAGGTGGGCGGGTCCGTCGCCGCCGACCCGTCACTCCTCGGCGAGCTGGACGCCCCGGGCGACGACGTACAGCAGGACGATTCCGGAGCCGACGGCGATGACGAACTGCGCGGCCAGCGCGAAGATCGCTCCGAGTCCCGAGGGGCCGCCGAACAGGAAGACGAACGCGAAGGGGACGAGCGCGACGAGGACGAACAGCCCCGCGAGTTTGGCGAGCGGTATCGCCTCGGCGAGGATCTGTTCGACGTCTAGCTGGCCGGTTCCGGGGTCGACGAACGGTCTGGAGGGCGCCATCACCCCGGAGCGTCCCGACGACCGGGGATAAGCGTACTGGTCCGGGCGGTCCCGGAGTGCGGGGACTTATCCTTCCGAGGCACGCATTCGAGGGCAATGACCGTCATCGAGGCCGTTCACGACGAACACGGGGCCATCTACCGCGAGGTCGGTGGCCGGCGCGTCGTCGACCACTACGGCCGCCCCGACCGGGTCGTCCGGGCGGTTCGCAACGTCGTCGGCGTCATCGAGATGGGGTACGGCGTCGTCACCATCACCGGCGACGACCGGGTTGAGTTCGTCGACGACGCCGTCTCGAACCGCGTGCCGCGGACCGACGGGGAGGGGTGTTACGCGCTCCTCCTCGACCCGCAGGGCGGGATAGAGACCGACATGTACGTCTACCACGCCGGGGAGCGCCTCCTGGTCTTCACGCCGCCGGAGCGGGCCGAACCGCTGGTCGAGGACTGGAGCGGCAAGACGTTCATCCAGGACGTCGACGTCTCGCTCGCTACCGACGAGTTCGCCGTCTTCGGTGTCTACGGCCCCAAGTCCACGGAGAAGATAGCCAGCGTCCTCAACGGCGCCTCCTCGCCGGAGGAGCACCTGTCGTTCGTCCGCGGGCGGATGGGCGAGGCGGGCGTCACCGTGGTCCGGGGCGACGGCCTCGTCGGCGAGGAGGGGTACGAGGTGGTGTGTGCGGCCGACGGCGCCGCCGACCTGTTCGACACGCTGGAGAACCGGGGCCTCAACGCCGCCCCCTTCGGCTACCGGACCTGGGAGACGCTCACGCTGGAGGCCGGGACGCC
>CAZMGU010000179.1:0-3730 GCA_964565905.1 uncultured Halobacteriales archaeon | reverse complement strand
CGACGTCGTCCTCGGTGGTGGTCCCCTTGCCGAACACCTCGGCGGCGAGTTCGTCGCGGCGCGGGTGGTCGGGCTTGAGCTGGTCCGGGGTGACCGTCACCTCGGTGCCCTGTCGCTCAGACTCGAAGACGGCCTCGGCGAGGGCGACGTTCCGGGCGACCCGGGTGAACAGGTCCTCCTGGCTCTCGACGAGTTCCCCGTCGGAGTCCTTGCGGAGGTAGCGCGCGGGCAGGATGTTGTGATACGCGTTGCCCGTCAGTCGCTCCTCCAGCGTGTCGCCGGTCGTGCGCTTGATCGGCAGGTCCACCTCGCCGGCGGAGAAGTCCGCGTCGCTCATTCGTCGTTCCTCCCGCCGGCAGCGGTCGTCTGCCGGTCGATACCCCTCTCGGTGTGTGTCCGATATCCTCTCATTTGTGACGGAAGCGCTGTTCTGTTCGGTGACCAAATAACCCTTCGGTCCCTGGGTGTTCGTCGTCTATCCGTAATTGTCACTGGCGGGTTATATCTGCAGCGGCCCGGCGGTACTCGCGCGTTGTTCGCGTACGTAGACGATGATACACTGGCTACGTATTAATGGTGACCAGACCGCAGTGAAAGTGTTACACGTCGGCACCAGATCGGCTCCCGTGTCGCGGTTCGCAGTAGAAATATCGTGGGGGTACGTCTCCGCTGCCGCTACCGACCGGGCCCGGTCCACGCCAGCGGACCGGGCGTCGCTGTCGACCGCTCCGATACGCACCAGATCGGATATGTGTAACGTCGTCCGGCGGCGATCTTCACCGGGAATCTTCACCGACGACCGGACAAAGTACTTGCCCCCTGAGTGACACGTATCTGGTATGCTCCAGGCACTCGCCGGGGTCGGTTCACCGCCCGCGATAGTTCTCGGACTGGTTGCGCTCGCAGCGGTCGTTCTGGTCGGCCGTCTCCTCCTGAACGTCGCCTGGAAACTGGTGACGGTCGCACTCGCCGTCACGACCGTCCTGTGGATGGCCGGGGTCCAGTTCGGCTAGTCCGGTCTCGCGAAGCCCGACTCCCCGACACTTTGGTTTTACAAAAACGTGCATTTGATATTACGCAGCTTCTTTCGAAGCTCCCTTCGAACGGTCGACGGGGCCCGGACGCGTTCGTCCCGGTGCCGACCAGGTCGCTGGACGCTCCGGGACGACCGCGTCGCGCCCGGGTCCGCCCGAACGAGGTCCTACCATGAACGACGACCGCACCGTTCACAGGCGCACAGTACTCGAACGAACCGGAACGGCACTCGCGCTCACCGCGACGATGGGGACGGCAGCGGCGGGGACCGGCGGCGACCGGTGGTACGTCGTCGTCGCCGACGGCGACGCCGCCCGTGGCGTCGCGCGGAAGGGGTTCGACGTCCGCACCGAACTGGCCGGCGGCGACGTGTTGCTGGTCAGGGGGACGGACGGCGAGACAAACCGTCTCGCGTCGGCGACCCACGTCGCGGCCGCGAGCGTCGACGTGACGGCCGACGGCGGCCCGAAGACGGAACTCACCGGGGCAGCGTCGTCCGGGGGAGCGACCGACGACGCCGGGGCCGCGACCGGGGCGTCGTCGAGCGTGGCCCCGGAGACCACGGACGAACCGCACTACGACCACCAGTGGGACAAGCCGCTGATCGACCTGCCAGAGGCCCACGCGGTGACGACCGGCGAGCGGGCCCGAATCGCGTTGCTCGACTCGGGCGTCTACGCCGATCACCCCGACCTCGACGTGAACGAGGGTCTCAGCCGCGTCGTGACGCGCGACACCATCGAAGACCGCGAGGTCAGGGACCAGAGCGGTCACGGGACGCACGTCGCGGGAATCGCCGCCGCCTCCGTCGACGACGACGTCGGCGTGGCAGGGGTGGCACCCGACGCGGAACTCGTCTCGATCCGGGACGTCGACACCGAGGACGGGGAGTCCCTGAGCCTGGCCCGGCGACTCGTGGGGCTGGAGTACGCTGCGAGCATCGACGCCGACGTCGCCTCGTCGACCCACGTGCCGGGCGGCCTCGTCCGTTCGCTCCCCCCGGAGGCCCGCGGGAGTGCCCTCGCCGAAGCCAGCCGTCGGCTGGTCCAGCAGGCGGTCGATTCGGGCACCGTCGTCGTCCAGGCGGCCGGGAACTACTTCCCCCCGGAGGGCGGCACCGATTTCCAGACGGGGGGCGGGTTCATGGCCCCGGGGTTCGTCCCCGCGGCACTCACCGTGGGAGCGACCGGTCCGACCGACGAGCGGGCCTACTACTCCCACTACGGCCTGAGCTACCTCGACGTCGCCGCACCGGGCGGGGGGTACGAGTCGGAGCGGAAGACGATAGCAGCGACCGACGTCGAGTACCCGTTCCCGACCAACGGCATTCTCAGCACGGTGAAACCGGGAACCGCCATCGCCGAACAGGGCGGATTCCCGGAGAGCGACCTGTACGGATACTGGCTGGGAACCTCGATGGCGACGCCGCAGGCCGCGGGCACCGCCGCGCTCGTCCGGTCCATCGCGCCGGACGTGAACCCCTACCGGGTGATGCAGGCGATAGAACAGGGAGCGGAGGGGGAGAGCGGGCCGGACGTCGGCGCCGGTCGGCTCAACGCGGCGAAGGCGCTCGACGCGCCGGTGCTGAACGGCGCACGCGAGTGACGGTCAGGTGCTCGCCCCTCAGACGCCGTCGAGGAAGTTGCGGATGACGTCGTGGCCCACCGCCGTCAGCACGGACTCGGGGTGGAACTGCACCGCCTCGATGGGGTGTTCGCGGTGGCGGATTCCCATGACGAGTTCGACCGTCCCGTCGTCGGTCTCGGCCTCGGTCGTCGCCGTGACTTCGAAGCAGTCGGGCACCTCGGTCGCGACGAGCGAGTGGTAGCGCCCGCCCTGGAACCCCTGGTCGAGGCCATCGAAGACGCCCCGGCCGTCGTGGTCGACGGGGAACGCCTTCCCGTGGATCGGTTCCGGCGCTCGACCGACCGTGCCGCCGTACTCGTAGACGGCGGCCTCCAGCCCCAGGCAGACGCCGAGCGTGGGCACCTCGGGGCTCACCTCCCGGAGGACGTCCATCGTCACGCCGACGTCGCGGTCGTTCTTCGGGTGGCCCGGCCCGGGCGAGACGATTATCGCGTCCAGCTCGACCGCCCGAATTTCGTCGAGCGAGGCGGTGTTCTTCAGTACCTCGGTGGCGGCGTGTTCGGACGTGTACTCGACCAGGTTGTACGTGAACGAGTCGAAGTTGTCGACGAAGAGGACCCGCTTCTCGTCGGTTTCGGTCCCCGCCGCCGCCGCGGCCGGCGGACTCATCGCGACACCTCCCCGGCGGGGGCGTCACCGGCGGACTCGGGACCGGATTCGACCGGCGACTCCTCGATGGCCTCGACGGCGTCGAGGACGCCGCCCATCTTCTTCTCCGTCTCCTCGTACTCGCTTTCCGGCACCGAGTCCGCCACGACGCCGGCGCCGGCCTGGACGGTCGTCCGCTGGCTCCCGTCGTCGGTCGCCTCTATCGTCGCGGACCGGATCACGATGGCGAAGTCGGAGTCCCCGCCCCACGAGACGTAGCCGACGCCGCCGCCGTAGAGGCCGCGCGGCGACCGTTCGAGGTCGTCGATTATCTCCATCGCGCGGATCTTGGGGGCGCCCGAGAGCGTCCCGGCGGGGAACGCCGCCCGGATGGCGTCGAACGCGTCGCAGTCGTCGGCGAGCGTCCCCGTCACGGTGGACTCGATGTGCTGGACGTGGC
>CAZMGU010000178.1:0-3790 GCA_964565905.1 uncultured Halobacteriales archaeon | reverse complement strand
GGGAAGTTGCCGTCGTAGTGCTCGATGAGCACCATGAAGAACCGCTCGAAACTGCCGTACAGCGCGCGGTGGATCATCACCGGCTGGTGGTCCTCGTTGTCCTCGCCCGTGTAGGTGAGGTCGAACCGCTCGGGCATGTTGAAATCGAGCTGGACGGTCGGGCCGTCCCAGTGACGACCGAGCGCGTCCTCGAAGGCGAAGTCTATCTTCGGGCCGTAGAAGGCACCGTCGCCCTCTTCGACGTCGTAGTCGACGTCCTCGGCGTCGAGGACGGCCCGTAGCTGGGACTCCGCTTTCTCCCAGATTTCGTCGCTCCCGACCGACTTCTCCGGGCGAGTCGCTAGCTGGACGGTGTAGTCCAGGCCGAACGTCGACAGCGTCTCGAGGATGATCCCCATGATGGAGAGCACCTCCGACTCTATCTGGTCCGGGCGGACGAAGAGGTGGCCGTCGTCGATGGTGAACGCCCAGGTCCGGGAGAGGCCGGAGAGTTCGCCGCGCTGCTCCTTGCGGTACACCTTGCCGTCCTCGAAGTAGCGGACGGGGAGGTCGCGGTACGACCAGGACTGCTGGTCGAAGATGGTCGCGTGGCCCGGGCAGTTCATCGGCTTCAGGCCGTACTCCTCGTCGTTGACGTCCAGCAGGAACATGTCGTCGACGTAGTTGTCGTAGTGGCCCGACTTCTTCCACAGTTCCGTCCGGAAGACGTGCGGGGTCTCGACCTCGTCGTAGCCCGCCTCGCGGTTGAGGCCTGCGACGTACTCCGACAGTTCATTGAGGATGCGCTTGCCGTTGGGTTCGTACAGCGGGAGCCCCGGGCCGGTGGTCTCGTCGATGGAGAACAGATCCATCTCCTGACCGATCTTCCGGTGGTCGCGCTCCTGGGCCTCGGCCCGGCGTTCGAGGTAGTCCTCCAGTTCGCCCTCGGTCGGGAAGGCCGTCCCGTAGACGCGCGTGAGGGTGTCGTTCGCCTCGTCGCCGCGCCAGTAGGAGGCCGAAATCTCCAGCAGGGCGAACCCGCCTATCTCGCCGGTGGACTCGACGTGCGGCCCCTGGCAGAGGTCGTAGAACTCCCCCTGCTCGTAGAAGGAGACGGGGTCCTCGCCCGCCGCCTCGGTCTCCAGGATCTCCCGCTTGTACGGGTTGTCCTCGTACCGCTCGAAGGCCTCCTCGCGGTCGAGCACCACGCGCTCGATGGGGAGGTCCTCGTCGATGATCGCCTGGGCCTCCTCTTCGATCGTTTCGAGGTCGTCCTCGTCGAGGTCGACGCCGGTCACGTCGTAGTAGAAGCCGTCGTCGGTCCACGGTCCGAGCGTGAGTTTCGCGTCGGGGAACTCGCGCTGGAGCGCCTGCGCGAAGACGTGGGCCGCTGAGTGGCGCAACACGTCGACGTACTCGTCGGACTGGTCCGTCACGATCTCCAGGGAAATGTCCTCGTGCAGCGGCGTGTGCTTGTCGACGAGTTCGCCGTCGACGACGCCGGCGACCGTGTCCCGCCCGAGACCGGGACCGATCTCGAAGGCGGCGTCCTCGACGGTGGCTCCGTCCTCCATCTCGAGGGTGGAGCCGTCGGGCAGCGTGACCGTGACCGTGCTCATGCCCGGGATAAATCGGCACGACCGGATAAGTGTATTGAGACGACCTCACCGCGGGCGTTCCGGCGGGCGAGCGGCCCCTCAGATCTCCCGGTCGAGACGCTCGAAGAACTCCTCCTCGCGCCGGGCGACGTCGACTATCACACTGTCGACCTCCTCGAGGGTCGCCTCGCCCGCCGCGTCGAGGGCGGGTTCCGTCTCGTCGCCGCCGACGTCGATCGATTCGAGCGACTCGACCACCGAGCGCCACTCGGCCGCGACGTCGGCGAACTGGTCCGACCACCCGCCACCGAGGCCGGCCCGCGGCGCGAGTTCCGCGAGCGCGTCGGCGTACAGACCGCGGTGGGCGGCCCCCTCGCCGTGCCACCCGAGCGACCGGACCGTCGTCCGGAGCGCCGTCTTCGGGTCGTCGAGGTCGCCCCAGGTGGCCAGATCCGTCGCGAACCGCTCCATCGCCGAGATACCCTCATCGCCCGGTGCGCCCGTCGTCCGCGGCGCGTCGAGCGCGGTCCCGAAGTAGTCGACGGTCTGGTCGATGGCCCTGGCCGCCGCCGTGTCGTCCTCCACCTGTCGTCGCCCGCGAGTAACGGTGAGGTACCGGTGTTCGTGCGAGGCGACGCCGTCGACGTTCCAGGCCTCGCGGAGCGTCTCGCGGGGCGTCGCGTGGAGGCCGGCCTCCGTCGCGTCGGATAGCTGGACGTCCTCGTCGTCGTAGCCGACGGCGACGACGGCGTGGGGGAACGGATGGCGGTCGCCGTCCTCGACGTAGGCGAGTTCGTCCGCGTCGAGGAAGAGGACGACCGGGTCGTCGCCGTCGAGCGTGGCGGCGACGTCGTCCCACGCGTCGTCCCAGTCGTCTCCCTCGCCGACGAAGTGGGGAACCTTCAGGTTCTCGAAGAACGCCTCCACGAGCCAGGCGGCGCTCGTCCGCACGAGCGGCCACTCTTCGTCGGGGTGGTCGACCAGGTCGAAGACGAGTCCCGCGCCGAGGCCGAAACACGCCGGTTCGTCATACCCCCAGCCGTAGAAGTCGGCGACGTTCCGCAGTGCGCCGGCCCCACAGTGGGTCGCGGTCCGGTGGTCGTAGCTGTCGAGGAAAGACATGGTGGAACGTAGAACCTCGTCCGGGATAACCTGTTGGTCGGTCTTCATCTCCGCGACGAATCGGGGGCGGCTGCGGGGCGAGCGAGCGTGAACGAAGACAACACCCAAGGCCGGCGAGTCGAGTGATGGGGGTATGCAAGAGGCGGCGACCCTGCTCGGGGAGGCCCAGGCGTTCCTGGAGCAACTGACCACGACGCGCGGGCGGGTGACGATGAGCGTCCTCGTCGTCGTCGTCACGATGGCCGTCGCGGCGCTGGTCGTCCCGTACGCCGTGCGGAAGTGCAGGACGCTCGTCGCCTCGCAGGTCCTCTCGGGACCGGTGGGCGACGGCGTCGACGTGGTCGGCGACTACTTCCCGACGACGTTCACCGGCGTCGTCCTCCGGACCGCCCAGGTCTGCGCCGTCGTCGGCATGACGCTGGCGCTGCTCGTCGTCTGGGGGATGGCCGACCTCGCGGTGGCGCTGTTGCTGCAGGCCCTCGACGCCATCCCGGACCTGTTCAGGGCGGGCGTGACGGCCGCTCTCGTCGTCTTCGCGCTGGTCGGGTCGGACCAGTTGCGCCACGTCATCGCCGGGTTCAGCGAGGGGGCGGACCGGGTGACCGAACACCAGGAGGAGATACTCCTGCGGGTCAGCCAGGTGACGCTATTCGTCACCGTCACCGCGGCGATACTGACGCTGTGGTCGGTGGACCTCAGCGGTCTCCTGGTCGGCGCGGGGTTCCTCGGCATCGTCGTCGGCCTGGCGGCCCGCCAGACGCTCGGCGCGCTCATCGCCGGGTTCGTCCTGATGTTCTCCCGGCCGTTCACCATCGGCGACTGGGTCGAGATAGACGACAACGAGGGCATCGTCACGGACATCACCATCTTCAACACGCGACTGGAGAACTTCGACGGCGAGTTCGTCGTCATCCCGAATGACCGGGTCAGCGACAGTTCGCTGACCAACCGCAGCCAGAAGGGACTGCTCCGCCTCCGGACGGACGTCGGCGTTGACTACGAGACGGACGTCGAGCGCGCGAGCGACGTGGCCCTAGAGGCGATGGAGTCCGTCGAGCACGTCGTCGCCTCGCCCGCGCCCCAGGTCGTCC
>CAZMGU010000177.1:0-3825 GCA_964565905.1 uncultured Halobacteriales archaeon | reverse complement strand
ACTCGTCCTCCCAGATGTCCCCGAACGGCCGGTCGCGGACGTTCCCGAGCGAGTACCCCTGCCAGAACTGCGTCGGGTGGACGTTCCCCTGGTAGTCGACGTTGGCGACGCGCTCGCCGGCCGGGTCGCCGCCGTTGACCCGGAGGTAGTCGTGGATCCGCTCGGCGCGGGCCTCGTCGAGGTGCTCGCGGGCGTACTCGACCAGGTAGCCGGCGTCGGCGTAGTTGCCCACCAGCAGCGTCTCTATCTCCTCGCCGCGGTCGTGGTAGGAGCGGGTCATCTCGCAGACGCGCCGGACGGCCGCGCGGCGCTCGGTCGGCGTGAGGTCGGCGTCCAGAATCTCGGTGCCGCGCCCGCCGTAGTCGAGGTGGTAGAAGCAGAACCGATCGAGGCCCACGTCGGTGAGCAGATCGACGACCCCCTCCAGGTCGGCGGCGTTGTGGTCGGTGATGGTGTAGCGCAGGCCGGTCTTCAGCCCCGCGTCGAGGCAGCGCTCGATGCCCCGGACCGCCGCGTCGAAGGCCCCCTCCTCCCCGCGGAAGGCGTCGTTTCGCTCCGGGAGGCCGTCGACGGAGACGCCGGCGTACCGGAGGCCGGCGTCGCGGAGCGCCGCGGCCCGTTCCTCGGTGATCAGCGTCCCGTTCGTGGAGAGCACCGGCCTGAGTCCAAGGTCCGCAGCGTGGGCGACGAGTTCCGCGAGGTCGTCGCGGACGAGCGGTTCGCCGCCGGAGAACAGCACCACGGGCGCGCCGTAGTCGGCCAGGTCCGCGAGGAGCGCCTTCCCCTCCGCCGTTGACAGCTCCCCCGGAGCGGACTCGACGTCCGCGGAGGCGTAGCAGTGCCGGCAGGAGAGGTTGCACTGCCTGGTGAGGTTCCAGACGACGACCGGGCGACGTTGCTTCTCCGTCGTGATCTGTGGTTTCCCGGACCCGTCGGCGTCGTCGTACCGCAGGCCGTCGCCCTCGGCGTCCAGGCCGCAGAGCAACTTGCTGACGGAGATCATCGGTTCGCGAGCGCGGCGTCGGCGGTCGTCCGGCGGGTCACCTCGTCGGCCGGGCAGCACCACAGCGTCTCGACGGCGTGGTCGAACAGTCGCTCGGCCTGCTCGACGGCGACGTCGGCCGACGGCGCGGTGACGCTGCCCACGTGGGTCAGCGGGTCGGCCTCGTCCTCGCGGGCGAACAGTTCCCACTCGCGTTCGGTCGACGCCCGCGGTGCGGTCACCTCGTGGTCGAGTCCGTTCGCTTCCCGGTCCGGATCTGGCGAGTCGGTCGGCATACCCTCCCGTTTCGCCGTCGTCTACAAACCCGGCCACGACCGTTCCCAGCGACTTAGAACGCTGCCACCCCATTTTTCGTGGCGGCCGGGTACCCCACCGCATGCGACCGCCCGCGGACACGGCCGAGCGACCGCTGGTACTGATCTGGGAGGTGACGCAGGCCTGCGACCTGGCCTGCGAGCACTGTCGCGCCGACGCGAAACCGGCCCGCCACCCCGAGGAACTCACCACGGCGGAGGGGAAGGCGCTGCTCGACGACGTCCGCGAATTCGGCGACGGGCAACTGGTCGTCCTCTCCGGCGGCGACCCGCTCAAGCGCCCCGACCTCGTCGACCTGGTCGACTACGGCATCGACCGGGGCCTCTCGATGACGCTGACGCCCAGCGGGACGAGCGAACTCACCGGCGACGCCGTCGACGACCTGGCCGACGCCGGCCTCCGCCGGATGGCCGTCAGCCTTGACGGGGCGACGGCAGCGTCCCACGACGCCTTCCGCGGCGAGTCCGGGAGTTTCGACGAGACGCTCCGGGCGGCCCGCGACGCCGCCGACGCCGGCCTGCCGCTCCAGATCAACACGACGGTGTGTGGGCAGACGGTCGACGAGTTGCCCGCCATCGCCGAGCGCGTCGCGGACCTGGGGGCGGTGCTCTGGAGCGTCTTCTTCCTGGTCCCGGTAGGCCGCGGCGCGGTGCTGGACCCCGTCTCTCCCGAGCGCGCGGAGTCGGTGATGGAGTGGCTCCACGAACTCGACGACGAGGTTCCCTTCGGCATCAAGACGACCGAAGCACCCCACTACCGGCGGGTGGGGATCCAGAAACGGCGAGAAGCCAGCGAGAGCGACGGGAGCAGTGGTCCGGACCCCGGCACGAAGCGCCGCGCCGGCATCGTCGCCGGCGACGGGTTCGCCTTCGTGAGTCACACGGGCGAGGTGTTCCCTTCCGGGTTCCTGCCGAAACCGGCGGGCAACGTCCGCGAGGACGACGTCGTGGAGGTGTACCGCGATTCGGACCTGTTCACCGCTCTGCGGGACCGGGACCAGTTGCAGGGGAAGTGCGGGGCCTGTGAGTTCCGCCAGGTCTGCGGCGGGAGTCGGTCGCGGGCGTTCGCGACGACGGGGGATCCGCTGGCCAGCGACCCGCTCTGCCCGTACGTGCCCGAGGACTACGACGGCCCCCTGCCCGGTGACGAGCGTTCTCGTGAGTTTGCGTAAACGTTCTAATAGAACGAATACGGCGTTCAGTTTTCTCTCCGACCGACACCGCGAACAACTCGAAAGCCCCGGCCGTCTCGGCTCGGAGGACTCGCTGCGCTCCTCGGCCTCCGGCCTGCGGTGCTTGCGTCGTCCGCCTTCGACCGAAACGGCCGCCCCTTTCAGCCCCGCCCAAATCGGCAGCCCTGCCCTTCCCCGGGTTCTCGCGGTTACACCGCGAGGTCCGAGGGACCTTCGGTCCCTCCCTACGCGAGAGCCTCGCTATTGCTCGGCCACTCGCTCCCGGCCCCGCGGTGCGGTTGCGGAAGGAAGCGGTCGCGCCGACGTCCGGCGCGACCGGGGAGGAGTGGTGGAGTCACTCGCGAGCGCGGGCCGAGCGGCGGGCGACCCGAACGAAGTGAGGGTCGCCGAATGAACGAGCGGGAGCGAAGCGACCGCGAGTAGCGAGGTCGCGCGAGCTATGCGGAGCCTGGAGGACTGAAAGGGCGAGGGCCGGTGAACGAAGCACGGACCCGCAAGGACCGGAGCGAACACAGTGAGCGAGGAGCGCAGTGCGGTCCGCGCGAGTTCAGCGGGCCGAGGGCTTTCAGTTGTCGTCGTCCGTCGATTCTGCTGCAACTCAAGAGCGCGCCGATGGCTTTCGGCGTGTTTGCGGTGATGATAGCGACTGCTAGCGAGCGGTCCGTAGATTGGGCACCAGGAGAAGCAAACAACGACTCGCGAGCGAGACGTGTGGCAGCTGACGACAGCGACGATGTCAGTATTTCGAACCCGAACTACCCCTAGCCCTCGTAGCCGGCGTACTCCATCAGGTTACGGAAGACGTCGGTGTCCATCGCCTCCTTGTAGACGATGCCGTTGACCATGCCGCCCGGGTAGCTGGTGCCGTTCATGGCGTGGCTCACCTTGTGGCAGTGCATGAGGTAGATGCCGGGGTCGGCGTCGGCCTCGAACTCGATGGTGTGCCGTTGCGCGGGCGCGACGTCGGTGATGTCCTGGTAGTTGCGGGCCGCCTCCGGGACGGTGCCGCCGTCCCGCGCGACCACCTGGAAGCGGTGGTTGTGGGTATGCATGGGGTGGTTCATGTACCCGTTGTTGCAGAGGTGGAGGCGGACGGTGTCGCCGTGTTCGACGATGATGGGCGAGCCGTCCTCGGGGTGGAGCGTGCGCGGGGCGCACTTCCCGTTGATGGTGAACGTGTCGGGGCGGCGGTTCCGGACGTCGTAGGTGACGTCCTCGCCGGCCATCTGGCGGTTGAGCCGGGAGTCCCACTCCTTCATCGTGAGGAAGTACTCCTTGTCGGCCTCCTCGTACCCCTTCGGGTCGACGCGGAAGA
>CAZMGU010000176.1:0-3881 GCA_964565905.1 uncultured Halobacteriales archaeon | reverse complement strand
CCGTCCCCTCGATGGTGACGTCCTGCTCCTCGATGGCCTCCCGGAGGTGGTCGTTCGCGACGCTCTCTGCCGTCGACACCGCGGCGTCGACGTCGTCGGCCGCCGTCGTGAGCCGGTCGAGCTCCGCGTCGCCGCGGACGCTCCCGTCCTCGTCGAGTCGGCCGAGCGCCGACTCCAGGGCGTCCAGGTCGCAGGGCGGTTCCAGGTCTGCTACCCGGTGGACGCTCGCGGCGGCCTGCAACCGGTCTCGGTTGCGCGCGAAGAAGGCCAGGGGTCGCTCGGGTACCACCTCGGCCGGACTGTCGAGGGCGCCGGGTTCGACGCGGACGTCGCCCTCGACGTCGACGCCGGCGAACGCCTCGTCCAGCGCGACGACGGTCGCGTAGCTACGGGCGAGTTCCGCTAGCTGTCGCGTGTCGTCGACGATTTCGACCGAGAGCTCGGGGATCGCGGACTGTGCCTCGGCGTATCGCTCGGCGTCGCTCGTGGCGAGACACCGGTCCCGGACCCTGACGTCGCCGGGTTCGGACAGCGGTTCGACGTCCTCGAGGGCGCCGAGCACCGCCCCGTCCGGGTCGCGGCTCGTCGCCCGCTCCGCGAACCCGCGGACCTCCGCGATGCGCTCGGGCACGGAACTGGGGTAGATGGTCTCCAGTCGGCGGGCCGCGTAGTCGGTGACGGTCCGCTCCTGGAGCAGGCCGAGCGCGTCGCGGTATATCTCCCGGGCGCGCGACGTCGCGAGGAACTCGCCCGGGTCGTCGTGTTCGTCCCGGATCGCCGCGCGAGCGATTCGGGCGGCGCGCCCCTCGGAGACGCCGGGGGCCCGGGCCAGTTCGGCCACGTCCCCCTCGCGGAGCGCGCGCTCGGGGTCGTCGAGTTCCGCGAGCGCGTCGGCCGTCTTCTCGCCGACGCCCGAGACCGATTCGAGGTCCATTGACTGACGGTGGGTACCCACCCGTTCGGCAAAAGGGTTGTCGCTCCCCGGAGTAGCTAGCCGACGACGAAGTGGCACTACCGCTGCCGACCGAGACGTGCGCGGCCGATTTGCCTTGTGTCTGGTGTTCAACGGAGCAGACGGAAGCGACGACGGGGACCCGTCGGTGAGCTCTGCGCGAATACCTGGGACCGACCACAGAAGAAAGCCCTCGGCCCGCTGGACTCGCGCGGACCACACTGCGCGCCTCCCTCCGGTCGGTGCTTGTGGGTCCGTGCTTCGTCCAGCGGCCCTCGCCCTTTCATTCCACCAGGGACGGACGTGTCACCGTCTCTGAGACCGTGGTCAGTCGTCCGAGGAGGTGAGGCCGCTGGCGGCGGCCGACGGGTTCCCGGTCGCCGGCCGCTCGGCGGGCGGCGTCCAAGCGACGCTGGCCGTCGCGTCGACGGACGACGCGTCCTCGTCGAACCGCGTCGCGAGCGTCGCGGCCAGTTCCTCGTAGGCCGTGCCCGCGTCGCCGTCGGTCACCGGGTCGGTCCCGACCGCGGGGTCCTCCGGTATCGCGCCGAGGAGCGGGACGCCGAGGCGGTCCGCTATCGAACCGAGGTCCGTCCCCTCGCCCGTCCGCGTCACGACCGCGCCGATTACGGTGGCGTCGGCGTGGTCGACGAACTCGCCGGTCTTGGCGACGTCGGCGACGGCCGCGTCGTCCGGCGTGGTGACCAGCACCGTCCCGTCGGCCAGGCCGGTCGCGACGAGCGACTCGTGGCTCAGTCCGGCCCCGGTGTCGACGAGGACGACGTCGTAGTCGGCCGCCAGCGGGTCGATCGCCCGCCGGAGGTTGGCCGGGTCCGACGCCTCGAACTGTTCGACGGTCCGGCCGCCGGGGACGACGTCGGGGCCGTCGTCGACCGAGACGACGACGTCGTCGACGTCCGCCTCGCCGGCCAGCACGCGGTCGATACCCCTGTCGCTCGTCGCACCGACGACGTCCGCGAGATTCGCCATCGAGAGGTCGGCGTCGACGAGCGCGACGTCGTAGCCGGACCGGTGGAGGACGGTTCCGACGCTCGCCGTGGTCGTGGACTTGCCGACGCCGCCCTTGCCGCCTGCAATCGTGTAGACCCCCATGACGATCCACATTCGTGATCGATCGTTGTAAACCTGCGTGTGACGCGCGTCTTGCGATCGGGGGACGGGCCGGCGATTCGATGGGCGGCGGGCCGACGCCAGGTCGATGAGGGGCCGAAGCCGGGCCGATAGCGGACGGGCGACAAGCCGAAAGCGGGCCGCCGTAACCGCCCGGACGCTAGTCCGCGAACGAGGAGAGCCACCCCGAGGCGTCGGCCTCGGCCTGGTCGGTTTCGGCCCGTTCGTCCCCGGCGTCGGGGGACGGCGACCAGTAGCAACTCGCGGGGGCGGGCACGTCGCCGCTGTCTGCCCCCTCGGCCGCGAGGAGCGTCGCCGCCAGTCGCCGGTACGCGACGCCCGCGCGTCCGGTCGTCACGGGTTCCGTCCCGACCGAGTCGTCCTCCGGGACGGCACTGAGGACGGGGACGGCCAGGTCGGCGGCGACGGCACCGAGGTCCGTCCCCTCGCCCGTGCGCGTCACGACCGCGCCGATGACCGTCGCATCGGCGTGGTCGACGAACTCGACCGTCCGCGCGACGTCGGCCCTCGCCTCCCCGGCGGGCGTCGAGACGACGAGGGTGGCGTCGGCGAGTCCCGCTGCGACCAGCGTCTCGTGGCCGAGGCCGGCGCCGGTGTCGACGAGGACGACGTCGACGGCGTCGGCCAGCGGCGCGACGACGTCGCGGAGGTTCGCCGCGTCGGCGTCGCCGAAGAGGTCTATCGACCGGCCGCCGGGGACGAGGTAGAACCCCTCCGAGCGCTCGACGAGGACGTCCCGGACGCTCGCCTCGCCGGCCAGGACGTGGTGGACCCCGCGCTCCGCGTCGACGTCGAACAGTTCGGCGAGGTTCGCCATCGCCAGGTCGGCGTCGACCAGCGCGACGTCGAACCCCGCGTCGTACAGCGCCACTCCGAGGCTGGCGGCCGTCGTCGACTTGCCGACGCCGCCCTTGCCGCCCGCTATCGTGTAGACCCCCATGTGCGACGGGTCGCGAGGACCGAGGATTAGTATACGCCGTCTGTGGCACCGAAACGATCGGTAGGGGGCCCGTACCGCCCGTGGTCGCGCCCCACCGGGCGGGGCGTCACCGGCCGCGCCGCACCCGAACGAGCGACGCAACGAACTTTTGTCGGTCCGGCGCGAACGGACGGCAAATGGAAGCCGACGTCGCGGCCAAACTCGACGCAGCACGTGCCGACCTCGCCGAGCGCCACGCCGTCCTGATCGCCTTCTCCGGCGGGGTCGACTCCTCTGTCGTCGCCGCCCTCGCCCACGACGCGCTGGGCGAGGACGCCGTCGCCTGCACCGCCAAGAGCGAGACGCTCCCGGCGGCCGAACTGGAGGACGCCAACCGCGTCGCCGAGGAGATAGGGATCCGCCACGAGATAGTGGAGTTCTCCGAACTCGACAGCGAGGCGTTCGTCCAGAACGACGACGAGCGCTGTTACCACTGCCGGTCGATGCGCCTCTCGGCCATGTACGACGAGGCCCGCGAGCAGGGCATCGACGTCGTCTGCGACGGCACCAACGCCTCCGACCCCGGCGAGGGCCACCGGCCCGGCCTGCGCGCCGTCGAGGAACTGAACGCCTACTCGCCGCTCCTCGAACACGACGTCACGAAGGAGGAAGTGCGAGAGATCGCCCGCGAGTACGGCCTCTCCGTCGCGGACAAGCCCTCGATGGCCTGCCTCTCCTCGCGTATCCCCACCGGCCTCGAAGTGACGGAGGACCGCCTCTCCCGCGTCGAGAAGGCCGAGCGCCTCCTCCGGACCTGGGGCTTCGAGCAGTTCCGCGTCCGCGACCACGACGGCCTCG
>CAZMGU010000175.1:0-3927 GCA_964565905.1 uncultured Halobacteriales archaeon | reverse complement strand
CGTCGGCGACGGCGTCGAAGAAGGCCTTGCCGCGCTCGTACTGGCGGCGCTTCATCCCGAGGCCGAGGAGTCGCCGGACGAGCATCGCGACGGGGCCCCGGCCGCTGCGGCGCGCCTCGAGTTTCCGCCGCAGGTCGTCGTACTCGTCGTCGAACGCCCGGTCCATCACGAGTTCGGCGTACCCCTCGACGGCGGTCATCGTCGTGTCGAGTTCGCCCAGCGACTCTCGGTCGAGGCGGCCGTCCGTCAGCGCGCCGATTGCCTCCTCCATCGTGCGTTCGAGGTGGTCCGAGAGCCACGGCGCGGTGCCGAACTCGGCGGCGTGAGCGACCTCGTGGAAGGCGATCCATCGCCGGAAGCGGTCCCGGTCGACGTCGAGTACGTCGGCGACCCGCTCGATGTTCGGGTGGACGAAGTACAGCGCGTGGTCGTCGCCCTCGGCCAGGAGGAGCGGGTCGTACTGGCCGAGGACGTTGTTCCCGAGGAAGGAGAGGGCGAAGGCCATCGACCCGGTGTTGGCCACGCGTGCGAGGCCGGGCATGAACTGCGCCTGCTGTTCGATCGGACGCATGACCCGTTCGAACGTCGTGACGTTGGCGTCTATCCAGTGGTGACGGTCCTGCACCTCGATGGCCTCCGGCAGATCGAACTCGACTGTCGCCACCTCGCTGACCCGGTCGCGGGCGTCGCGGACGTCGCGCGCGTACCCCTCGCGCTCCGCCTCGGTGAGATCGATCGATCCGGGCCCCGTCGAACTCTTGGCGGCCTCGGCGACGGCACCCCAGTCGATCGGACCGTCGCCGGACGCGTTGGCGACGGCCTGGACGCTGCGATATAATCCCATACCCCTACATCGCCGTCAGTCGGGATATGTTTTCTCCCTAGAACGGTGCAGGCGGTCCGCGACTACCCGCCAGGACGGTGCGTTCCGTCGCGAGACGGGCGTTCCGGCCACCCCGGCAGTTCCTCGACCGGGACCCGACCACTCGCCGGTCCCGGGGAGTCTGCCGTGACTTTATGCGTCGGGACGCGGTTGTCGCCAGGTATGGCCCCGGAGATAACGCGGATCGAGAGCGTCGAGTTCGGGTACGACATCCCGGACGTCGGGACCGACGAGAACGGGTTCAACCTGATCTACGAACCCGGGTCGGTGACGAACCGGAAGCTGTTCGCGATCAAGGTGCACACGGACGAGGGGATCACCGGCGAGTACGTCGGCGGCAACTCGCCCGGAGCGGCCCAGATCAACACGTTCGCCGACTTCCTCGTCGGGAAGAACCCGCTCAAGCGCGAGAAACTGTGGAGCGAGGCCAAGCGCGCGCTCCGCAAGTACGACCGGATGGGGATCGGTCCCATCGACATCGCGCTGTGGGACTTCGCCGGCAAGTACTACGACGCCCCGATCCACGAACTGCTCGGCACGTACCGGGAGCGCCTCCCGGCGTACGCCTCGACCTACCACGGCGACGAGAACGGCGGCCTCGACTCGCCGGAGGCGTTCGCGGAGTTCGCCAAGGAGTGCCTGGAGATGGGGTACGGCGGCTTCAAGATCCACGGGTGGGGCGGCGGCGACGACAACCGGGACCTCGACCGCGAAGTCGCGGCCGTGCACGCCGTCGGGGAGCGCGTCGGCGACGAGATGGACCTGATGCACGACCCCGCCTGCGAACTGGAGACGTTCGCCGACGCCGTGAAACTCGGCCGCGCCGTCGACGAGCAGGGCTTCTTCTGGTACGAGGACCCCTACCGCGACGGCGGCATCTCCCAGCACGGCCACCGCAAACTCCGCCAGATGCTCGACACGCCCATCCTGCAGACCGAACACGTCCGCGGGCTCGAGCCGTTCACCGACTTCGTCGCCGAGGAGGCGACCGACTTCGTGCGCGCCGACCCCGAGTACGACGGCGGCATCACCGGCGCGATGAAGCGCGCCAGGGTCGCCGAGGGGTTCGGCCTCGACGTCGAGTTCCACGCCCCCGGCCCCGCCCAGCGCCACTGCATCGCCGCGACGCGCAACGCCAACTACTACGAACTCGCGCTGGTCCACCCGGACTGCCCGAACACCCAGCCCCCGGTGTACGAGGGCGACTACTCCGACATGCTCGACACCGTCGACGACGCGGGGACGGTCCCAGTTCCGGACGGCCCCGGCCTCGGCGTCGACTACGACTGGGAGTACGTCGAGGAGAACCAGACCGGCAGCGTCCACGTCTACGAGTAGCGCCGACCGTCGCGATTCGCGTCCATACCACCGGAAATTATTTCGACCCACGCGCTGTCTTCCGGGAACGTGTCCCGCCTGAATCGACGGTCGTACCTCTCGCTGGTCGCGGGAACCTCCGCGATCAGTTACGGAGCGTACAGATACGCGAACAGGTGGAACCCGGACGACTGCGACGTCGACGGGACCGAGACGTCCGCGGAAGCACCTACCGGCGGGTCGTTCACGACGTACCACGGCGACGCGGGCCACACGGGCCACGTGAAGACCGAGGCCGGGTCGAACTCCGGGACCGAGTACTGGCGGTGCGACCTTGGAGAGATGCCGGACTCGTCCGGGGGGATGACGGCCGTCGTCGCGAACGACCACGTGTACGCGTGCGGATGGGCGCTCTACGCACTCGACCAGGCGACGGGGTCGCTCACGTGGTGCGTAAACCCCGGACCGAGATCCACGACCTCACCGGTCGTCGCCGGAGACACCGTCCTCGTCGGCACCGAGTTCGACTCGGGGACGGGAGGAGTGGCGGCGTTCGACGCGGCCGACGGGACTCGACGCTGGCGGGCACCCGCCCGCGGCCTCCTGTCACCGACTATCGGTGTCCCGACCCAGGCTCCCGTCGTCCGCGACGACGCCGTCTACGTCGCTAGCGGCCAGGACACGCCTCGCGTGAGCGCCATCGACCTCTCGACGGGGGAGATACGCTGGCGAACGAAACTGGAAGACGGGAGACAGCGACCTCACGCGCTGGCACTCGGTGCCGACGGTCTGTTCGTCCTGCAGGAAAGGTTCCTCTCCCGCGTCGATCCAGAAGACGGGGGTGTCGTCTGGCAGACCGAGGTCGGCGACGGCGACGGTTCGCCCGCGGTGGCAGGTGGACTGGTGGTCGCCCGGGCGGGCGAGCAGGCGGTCGCGGCCTGGGACGCGAAGACAGGTGAGAGACGGTGGGCGTACACGGAAGTAGCCGGAGCGCCCAGTTCGGTCTGCCTCGTCGGAGAAACCGTGTACGCGGTGACCGGCCACGGGGTCCACGTGCTCGACGCACTGACCGGTGAACTGGTCTGGAAGAAGACCGGACCGGAGGCGGAGGAGTGTCTCGTCACGGACGACACGCTGTATCTCGGCCTGGAGAGCGGACTCGCGGCGCTCGACCCCGACGACGGGATGCGCCGCTGGTACGTCTGGTTGCCAGGAGGGAACGACCGGGACGCGGTCTACCCGGGGAGGCCGGGCGGACCTGCCGTCGCGGCCGACACCCTGTTCGTCCTCACCGAGGCCGGGAGAGTTCACGCCGTGGGGGCCTGACGCGCGACGGCCGGAGGTCCGAGGAACTATAGTCCAGGGCGAGCGACGACCGGCCATGGACGAACGACGACGCGAGTTCCTCGACGACCTGCTGGCGACGTCCAACCCCTCCGGGTTCGAGACGGCCGGCCAGCGCGTCTGGATAGAGTACGTGAGCGAGTACGCCGACGAGGTCCGCACCGACGACTACGGCAACGCCGTCGCCGTGCTGGAAGGCGACGGCGAGGCCGAGGTGGCGTTCGCCGGCCACGGCGACGAAATCGGGTTCATCGTCCGCGACGTCACCGACGACGGCTTCGTGCGGATCGCACGCATCGGCGGGTCGGACAAGACCGTCTCCCGCGGGCAGCACGTCACCGTCCACACCGACGACGGCCCGGTCTCCGGCGTCATCGGCCAGA
>CAZMGU010000174.1:0-3934 GCA_964565905.1 uncultured Halobacteriales archaeon | reverse complement strand
AGGGGGCGGTCGGCAGCGAGGCCAACGTCGAGTACTCGCGCAACCTCGCCGAGAAACTGGGGAAGGACTACCGGAACCTGCTCGGCGCCGAGACGGAGCGGATCGTCGTCGAGGACGTCTACGACTACGACGCGGCGTTCGAGCAGGCGTTCGCCCTGATCAACGCCGAACTGGACCGGGCCGACGACGCCGAGGTGTGGGTCAACATCTCCGCGATGCCCCGCACCGTCTCCTTCGCCTTCGCGACGGCGGCCCACTCCATCATGGTCGAGCGCGAAGAGGACCGCCAGCGCATCCACACCTACTACACGGTGCCCGAGAAGTACCTGGAGACCGAACTCGCCGAGGAACTCCGCCAGCAGCGCGACCTGCTGGACGACGTGGCGGCGGCCGTCGACGACGAGGAACTCGCCGGACGGGTGGACGACCGACTGGAGACGGCCGACGACCTGCTGGAGGAGTTCGACGAGCGTGGGACGACCATCGGGGCCAAGAAGGTCGGCGACAGCCACATCGTCGAGTTGCCCGTGGCCTCCTTCTCCAACGTTAAGCCGTTCGAAGAGGTTATCCTCTTCACGCTCGGCGAACACGGCGAGTTCGAGTCCGTCAGCGAACTCGCCCAGGCGCTCGCCAAGGAACTGGGCGAGGAGTACACCGACAGTTTCCGGTCGAAGGTCATCTACAACGTCGACCGCCTGGGGCCGGGCGGCAAGGGGTACATCGAGCAGGAGGAACACGGGAAGTCCTACCGGACGCGCCTCTCCCGCATCGGCGACCTGTGGGTCCGCTCGCACTCCGGCGAGGAGGAGAGGGGCATCCCCGACGGCGTCTGATCGACTCCCTCTCTACCGCCGCGAGAGTCTACGCGTCGAGTTCGACCGGCAGGTCCGTCCGCCGCAGCGAGTAGTGGGGCGGGTCGAACGCCGTGACGAGGGCGCTCACGTCCACGCCGGCGTCGCTGACCTGCACGAGGAGGTCCGCGAACGCCGGGTCCACCTCGCGGAACGGCCGGAAGCGCTCGACGTCGGGCCGCTGGACGACGAAGACGAGGTGCGCCTCGACGCCGTCCCGGGCGATGGCCTCCAGGCTCCGGAGATGGCGTCGGCCCCGCTCGGTCTGTCGGTCGGGGAACTTGACGACGCCGTCGTCGACGTGGGTGGAGGACTTGACCTCGACGAACGCCGTCCGGTCGCCGTCGGCGGACTCCAGCCGGAAGTCGGCGCGGCCGTGGTCCGGGAGCGCGGGTTCCCGGTGGACCTCCTCGGCCCAGTCGAACTGCGGCAGGTGGCCGGCGTCGAGGGCGCTCGCGAAGAGGTCGTTGGCCAGGGCGGCCCGGAGGCTGACGTGGACGGGCGAGTCGCGATTTGCGGACTCGCCGTCGCCCTCACCGCCGTCGACCCGGATGGAGATGGCGTCGTAGTCCGTCGCCCGGTCGGGGTCGTCGACGGGTTCACAGAGCACGTCGTAGCCGGGAACCAGGATGTTCCGTAGCTTGCCCGGGTCCCCCAGATAGGCCCGGCCCACCTCGTCGCCGAAGTCGACGCGGACGACGAAGCGGTTGACCCGCTCGACGAACTCGCCGGTCACCGTCTCCGCCTCGCGCGTCAGGAGACGCTCGTTCATCGACGCCCCGTAGTTTATCCGGGTTCCTATGGGTTCCGTTCCGCGCCTCGCTCCGGTTCGCCGCCCGCCAGCGCACCTCCCTCCAGTTTCTCCACCCGCGTCGCAAGCGCCAGGAACGTCGCCAGGACGGTCAGGGCGACGGCCGCCGCGGCGGCCAGGTCGTGCGCTCCCGAGGCGTGGTCGACGACGCCGGCGGTCCACTCCGCGCCCAGCGTCGTGTGGTGGGGGTCACCGACGATGGGGACGAAGTAGTCCACCACGTCGTTGAACAGGTACCAGCCGACGGCGACGGCGACGGCACCGACCGGGAAGTCGCTGTAGCGGTGGATCAGGAACGCCTCGACGGCCATCGCGAGGTGGCTCCAGACGAGGAAGTGGTAGAGCCACAGCGGCGTCTCCCCGACGCCGTTGATCACAAGCTGGACCCACGGCGTCCACAGCCCCAGTTTGATACAGCCGAAGAAAGCCAGCGCGTGGAGCCAGTCCGCACTCCACCCGCGCTTCCAGGCGATCAGCGAGAGCGCGATGAACAGCGTCGCCACCGGGCTGTCGGGCACGAACGCCCACATCACCGCGGGCGTCCGGGCGAACTGGCCGACGAACAGCGGGTCCGAGAGCGGGTAGGGGTGGAAGCCGTAGTACCAGAACCCGAACATCGTCCCCAGCAGGTTGACGATGGCGATGGGCCACGCCAGTCGCAGGCCGACGTCCTCCAGCCAGTCGGGCAGTGGCGCGACGTAGCGCGGGAGGTCCCCGGCTTCGGGGAGTGGCGCGTCGAAGTACCGGGCGACGAGTCCCTCCAGCCGGCGACCCGCGTCCTCGATGGCTGCCATGTCTCCGTGCTTGGTTCGCGGCAGGAAAACGATAGCGGTGTTCGGGAGAGTGGGTGGACGTGGGCGTCTCTCTCCGACGAAAGCCCTCGGCCCGCTCTCCACGAGTTGCAAAATCCAACGACAAAGGAAAGCCCTCGGTCCGCTCGGGTCGCGCGGACCTGACTGCGCTCCTCGCTCGCGTCGCTCGCTCCGGTGCTTGTCGGTCCGTGCTTCCCCGACCGAACCTCGCCCTTTCGATCCACCAGGCCGCATAGCTCGTGCGGCCTCGCATTGCTCGGCCCGCGCTCGCGATTGTGACCACCACTCCTCCCCGGTCGCGCGGGACCGTCCGCGCGACCGCTTCCTTCCGCAACCGCACGGCGGGGCCGGGAGCGCGGCCGAACCCCTCGCGGGTGAGGACGGGCGACCCGGGGAAGGGCAGGGCTGCCTGCGGGACCTGGTGGAATGAAAGGGCGAGGCGTGCTGAGGGAAGCACGACCCCGCAAGCACGCGAACGGAGTGAGCGCGCATGGTTCGAGAGAGCGAAGCTCTCTCGTCATCACGAAAGGCGCGGAGCGCCTTTCGGACGACAGCGTGGGTCGCGCGACCTCAGCGCGCCGAGGGCTTTCCTCTGTTGGCGATGCTGTCGATTGTTAATACGGGTATCACAAGCGGTCCTCCGTTCACACCAGTAGTCGAACGACCCAGATCGCTCCAGACTACCACTCCTAGAAGGACACGGGTTAAGTGACCCCGCATCCAATCCTCGCCAATGACGGAAACCGATCTCGAAGACCTCAAGCGCGGGACCGAACTGGTCAAGCGCGGGTTCGCGAAGATGCAGAAGGGCGGCGTCATCATGGACGTCGTGAACCGCGAGCAGGCGCGCATCGCGGAGGACGCCGGTGCGGTCGCGGTGATGTCGCTGGAGGCGGTGCCGGCGGACATCCGCAAGCGCGGCGGCGTGGCGCGGATGGCCGACCCCGCCGACGTCCAGGAGATCATCGACGAGGTGTCCATCCCGGTGATGGGCAAGTCCCGCATCGGCCACACGAAGGAGGCCCAGATCCTCCAGGCCGTCGGCGTCGACATGATCGACGAGAGCGAGGTGCTCACGCCCGCGGACGACAAGTACCACATCGACAAGCGGGAGTTCACGTCGCCGTTCGTCTGCGGCGCCCGGAACCTGGGCGAGGCACTCCGCCGCATCGACGAGGGCGCGGCGATGATCCGCACCAAGGGGGAAGCGGGCACGGGCGACGTCAACCAGGCGGTCCACCACCAGCGCCAGATCAAGGGGGCCATCCGCGAACTCCAGGGCAAGACGTTCGAGGAGCGCGAGGCGTGGGCCCGCGAGAACGAGGCCCCCGCGGACCTCGTCCACGAGACGGCCGAGATGGGCCGTCTTCCGGTCGTCAACTTCGCCGCCGGCGGCATCGCGACCCCCGCCGACGCGGCGCTGATGATGCACCACGGCTGCGACGGCATCTTCGTCGGCA
>CAZMGU010000173.1:0-4005 GCA_964565905.1 uncultured Halobacteriales archaeon | reverse complement strand
GGAGTGGACCGCCGAGAACGACCTGCTGACGCCGTCGATGAAGAAGAAGCGCCGCAACATCCGCTCGTCCTACGAGGAGAAACTGGACGAGATATACGGAAAATCCGAAGCGGAGGCCACAGCGGACTGACCACCGGACAGACGGGCACGCGTCGACCGCCCCGGTCAGCACCTGACGTCGACGGTCCGGGTCCGCGGGCCGTCGCACTCCACCAGGAGTACCGACTGCCACGTCCCAAGGTCGAGGTCGCCGTCCGATACCGGAATTGTGACGCTCGGTCCGACGAGTATCGCCCGGAGATGGGAGTCGGCGTTGCCGTCCAGTTCGTCGTGGGCCCACCCGCCGTCGTCGACCAGTTCGGCCAGGTTCTCCTCGAAGTCGTCGAGTAGCCGTGGCTCCGCCTCGTTCACCGTGATGGCCGCCGTCGTGTGCCGGACGAACACCGTGGCGGTCCCGTCGGCGTCCGCCGGGAGCGCGTCCCGGACGTCGGCCGTCACGTCTTCGACGGCGAGTCGGTCGTCGGTGGAGACGGTGAACGTCGTCATCGGCCGATGTATCGAACCCGACGAAGTTAGAAGTGAGCGATCGACCGACGCCGCTACTGTCGCGTCCCCGGCGGCAGACGGCGAACGGACGAGGGTGCGGAACGAACGTGAACCGCTAGAAGAGGCCGACGCCGAGGCCGTACGCCCAGGACTCGGCACCGAGGACGGTGAACGCCAGCGCGCCGCCGGCGAGGGCGACGTTCTTCAGGAAGTGCGTCATCTCGTCCTGCGTCTGGTCCTCGGGAACGGCCCAGAAGTCGTGCATCAGGACGGCGGCGAGCACGAGGAAGGCGGTCACGGCCGCGGCGCTCAGTATCGGGAACGCACCGGCGACGATGCCGAGGCCGCCGAGTAGCAGGACGGCGCCCGTCCCGTAGACGGCGAGCGACGGGGCAGGGAGGCCCTTGTGCCGTGCGTAGCCGATCATCCCCTCCCCGTTGAGGAAATGGTTGAGGCCGTTGAAGGCCACGACGCCGCCGAAGAGGACGCGAGCGACCAGGAGGACGACGCCCTCGGTGCCGGTGACGGCCATCAGGCGCTCACCCCGGCGGCGCGTCGGGTGGTTTCGGACTGTCGTCCGGTCGAATCGGATGAACGTTCCACGGCTGGTATCATCACGTTACCTGGTTCATTCCCGAACCTATATATACGCTCGGCGAGACGATAGATACTAGATTACACCGATGTCATCCACGCTCGAAAGCTCCGAGGAGACCGTCGAGGAACGGAACGCCGGGGCCTGCTCGGTCGTCGAGGCCGTCGAACAGATCGGTTCCAAGTGGCGACTGATCGTCCTGCACGACCTGGCGGGCGAGGAGAAACGGTTCAACGAACTGAAGCGCTCGACCGGTGCCAGTTCGCGCACCCTCTCGCGCGTGCTCGACGACCTGGAGGACGCCGACCTGGTCGACCGACGGGTGGAGGAGAAACCCATCGCGACGTACTACCAGGTGACGGAGAAGGGCGAGTCGCTCTGTCCGGTGTTCAGCGACATCGAGGAGTGGGCCGACGACTGGCTGTAAGCCCGACGGACGGGCGGTTATTTCTACGCTCCGGCCGACGTGACGGCTATGGAGCGAAACGTCTGCGGATTCGACCGCTTCGTTCGACTGACCGCCGGCCCGGCGCTCCTGCTCGTCGGCTACCTGGGTTCGAGGGGGTCGTCGGGCGAGTCCGGACCCGTCTCGCCCCGCGACCTCCTCGCGGCCTACGCGGGCGCGGAACTCGTCGTCACCGGCCTGTTGCAGTGGTGTCTCGGAAACTACCTCCTCGGAATCGACACCTGTGAGCGGGGGATAGGGGAACTCGCTCGCTCGTCGTCGCCGTTCTGAATTCCGCGATTTCCCACCGCTCGACGGGTCTATTCCCCGTCTCCGCACCACCACCCGTTGAAAAGATTTAAATGTTAGAATCCATTACCTGTAGTTAGGAAGACGGCGGTCGGGATTCTTCAGGACCTCCTTCCGACCGCCTGCGCGGCGATAGACGACTGAGACTCATGACAGTAACACGCACACGCAGCGACGACGAACAGAGTCGGGTACCCGACCCCGAAACGACGGAACGCGAGGCGGAGGACGAACGGGTCGACGAGACCTGTCCCGAGTGCGACGGCCGACTCGTCAGCGACGCCGAACACGGCGAGACGGTGTGCGAGGACTGCGGCCTCGTCGTCGACGAGGGAGCGGTCGACCGCGGCCCGGAGTGGCGCGCGTTCGACGCCGGCGAGAAGGACGAGAAGAGTCGCGTCGGCGCGCCGACGACGAAGATGATGCACGACGAGGGACTCTCGACCAACATCGGGTGGCAGGACAAGGACGCCTACGGCAACTCCCTGTCCTCGCGCCAGCGCGAGAAGATGCAGCGACTCCGCACGTGGGACGAGCGGTTCCGCACCCGCGACTCCAAAGAGCGCAACCTCAAGCAGGCGCTCGGCGAAATCGAGCGGATGGGGAGCGCCCTCGGCCTGCCGGAGAACGTCCGCGAGACGGCGTCGGTCATCTACCGACGAGCGCTGAGCGAGGACCTCCTGCCCGGACGCTCCATCGAGGGCGTCGCGTCGGCCGCGGTGTACGCCGCCGCGCGCCAGGGCGGCAACCCCCGCAGCATCGACCGGGTCGTCAACGTCAGCCGGATCGGCCACATGGAGTTCACGCGGACCTACCGCTACGTCGTCCGCGAACTCGGCCTGGAGATAGAACCCGCCGACCCCGAGAGCTACGTCGCGCGGTTCGTCTCCGACCTCGACCTGTCGGACGAGACGGAGCGCCGCGCCCGCGAACTGCTCCGGAACGGCGTCGACCAGAACCTCCACGTCGGGAAGAACCCGGTCGGACTCGCGGCCGCGGCCATCTACGCCGCCGCCCGACTCGTCGGCGAGAAGGTGACCCAGGAGGCGGTCGGCGACGTCGCCGACGTCAGCGAGGTGACCATCCGCAACCGCTACCAGGAACTGCTCGACGCGGACGGGGCGAGCGCCGCCGCCGCGTAGAGGCTCCCCCGACGCTGGACGCGGGCGTCTCGTCGAGGGCGAATACGGGGACGCTCAGGCGAGCCACTCCTCGGGTTTCGTGTCGTAGTCGATGTCGTCCGCCGCGAGGTGTTCGACCTCGGACCAGTCGACCTCCGTGATCGTCACCTCGTCGCCGTCGTACCGAAGCCGTTTGCCGACCTCCTGGGGTTCGGGTTCGCGGTCGCGCCGTCGGGCGACCTCGACGTCGTGCTCGTCGAACACTTTGTCGATGGTCAGCAGGTTCACCGGCCGACCCCACAGTTCGAAGACGCGTTCGAGCGTGTCGGCGGCCTGCCCCATGTCGAGGACGACGCCGTTGAACTGGTGGGTGAGCAGCAGTTCGTTGCGGTTGCGGTAGTTGCCGTCCTCGACGGTGATGGTCGGCTTGCCGAAGTTGGTGAACTGCAACATCAGCTTCTTCTTGACGTCCTCGTAGTCGGTCGAGGTGACGCGGTAGTCGCCGCTGGCGTGGGTGTACTCGTAGGTGAAGTAGTCGTTCTCGTCGACGAACTCCTGGGTGAGGAAGGCGTCGAGGAAGGTGACGTCGTTGTGGCTCTCCCGTATCTCGCGCATCCGGTCCCAGCCGCGCGAGTAGTCGACGTCGGCCAGCGCCTCCTCGACGCTCCCGTAGCGCGAGTCGTCGAACATGTACCGGGAGACGCGTTCGAGGTCGCTCTGGCCGATGCGGGAGACGAATCCGCGGTTCTGGGGTTTGACGAGCGAGTAGTGTCGCTCCGCGAGCCCCTCGTAGGTCAGCACCTTCCAGGGGTACCGCTCGGCGTCGATTTCGCCCTCGCGGGCGGCGTCGAGCGCCTCGGCGTCGACTCGCGGGTCGTCGGCCGGCATCTCGTCGAGCGATCCGGGGACGTCCCGGAGCCACGGTTCGGGCGCGAGCAGGTCCTGCACCTCGCGGAAGTCGACGACGTCCTGGAAGTTCCGCCAGGTGA
>CAZMGU010000172.1:0-4080 GCA_964565905.1 uncultured Halobacteriales archaeon | reverse complement strand
ATGATCTGGAAGAAGTTGTCGTGGTCGTCGAAGCCGTCCGTGAGGTTGGTGTAGGGGGTGATCCAGGCGTTCGAGGAGTAGCAGGCGGTGTCGTAGCCAGCCGCCGAGAGCGACTCGGCGAGCGTCGTCGCCCCCTCCAGGTAGGGCGTCTCCTGGGTCGCGCCGTGTTCGGAGGGGTAGAGGCCGGTGAACAGCGAGGCGTGGACGGGGAGGGTCCACGGCGCGGGCGCGACGGCGTTGTCGAACACCGCGGCCTCCTCGGCGAACTCCGCGAGGCGGGGCGTCGTCGGCCGGTCGTAGCCGTAGACCGAGAGGTGGTCCTTGCGAACCGTGTCGAGCACGACGAAAAGGACGTTCGCCCCGTCCGTGTCGGTCATACCTCACACGGTGCTTCCCACGACGTTAAATGACCCGCTTTCACGTGCTGTGTGTGATGAACGGTGGCAAACGGGCCCCGACCGCACCGTCGTCGGCCGCCGGTGCGTTGCCGTCGCCGCGGTGAGTCGCGCCGGCCGTCGGTCACCCGTCGCCGGTCACACTCTCCCGCGCTATCGTCGCTCCGCCGCCTCGCGGATCCGGTCGGGGGCCGCCGGCACGTCGAGGTCGTCGGCGTCCGTCGCCCGGATCTCGTCGAGCGACATCGGGTACGTCCGCAGGTCCATGTGGACGTCGATGCCGGCCTCGGCGCCCTCCGCCATGGCGATGGGGACCTGGTTGTGGCCGGGCGTCACGTCGCCGACGGCGTAGACGCCGTCGACGGAGGTGTTGCCGTGGTCCGCGACCGCTATCGTCCCGTCGTCGTTCAGGTCACAGCCCAGTTGCTCGGCCAGGTCGGTGTTGTAGTCGGAGCCGTACATCGCGAAGCCGCCGCGGTACTCGCGGACGGTGCCGTCCGCGAACTCGAGGGATTCGAGCCAGCCGTCCTCGCCGTTGTTGACGCCCATGACGTCCGCCTCGACGACGTCGACCGGGTGGGCGCGGAGCAGTTCGTCCGTCTCGTCGCTCCAGTTGGGTTCCTTCCCGCGGAGGAGCAGGTCGACGTTCTCGGCGAAGTTGAGCATGATCATGGCGACGTAGGCCGCCGAGTCGCCCTGGCCCATCACGTATACGGACTCGTCGACGAACATGTACGCGTCGCAGTGGAGACAGTAGTGGAGGCCCGCACCGGTGCGGGGGAGCGGCGGTTCGGGCCGGCGGTCGGAGAACCCGGTCGCCAGCACGACCCGTTCGGCGGTGAGCGTTTCGCCGCTGGCGGTCGACAGGCGGAACCCGTCGTCCGTCTCCTCGGCCGTCTCGACGTAATCCTCGTGCCACGCCGCCCCGTAGCTCTCGACCTGCTCCCGGGCCTTCGCCAGCAGTTCCATCCCCGAGACGTCCTCGGTGATCCCGATGACGTTGTGCGTGTCGGCCATCATCGCGGCGCGGCCGCCCCCGCGGTCGACCACCGCCGTGGCGTGGCCGAGTCGAGTCGCGTACAGCGCGGCCGACAGGCCGGCCGGGCCGCCGCCGACTACCACCACCTCGTACTCCGTCGTCTCGCTCATGAGTGGCCGAAACTCGGCGACGAACCCGTTTTAATCGTTCGCTCTCCGCCGTCAGCGGCGTCTCTCGACGCGCTCCTCGTCGCGACGCCCTCCGCCGGGAGCGGTCCGTGGAGCGGGGAGGCGCTCCCACCGCGAGTCGACCCGACGAAAGCGGACGGAGCGGGCCGAAACGGCCGTTTAGCTCGTGTATAAGTAATGCAGCTTCCGGTACACCTGCGGACGTATGATCTCCGTAAGGGGTCGGGGGACCCGCCCGGACGGGCGGCGGTGGACAGGGTGTAAACCGGAGCGCGGACCGCGGCGTTCGACCGCGGTCGGGTGGCCGTCGTGACCGAGTACGTCCTCTCGTTCAAACCCGCTATCGGGCTGTACGGGCAACACGACCCGAGCGCGGCGCTGTTCGAGGACGGCCGCCTCTCGTTCGCCGTCGAGGAGGAGCGCCTGACGCGCGACAAGCACGCCCCGAACACGTTCCCGGAGCGGGCGATAAGGGCGTGCCTCGACGCCGGCGGCGTCGAACTACCGGACGTCTCGGAGATACGCCTTCCCTACGACCCGGCCCTGCGGTCGAAGATACTCGGCCACTACCTCCGGAGTACGCGCTCCGTCGACGGCGTCCTGCCGAAACTCGCCCACCTCGAGTGGACGGCGAAGTCGCAGCTACGGGCGCACCTGTCCCCGACGGCCGCCGTCGAGGACCGCCTCGCGTCCATCAGCGAACCGGTGCCGCCCGTCGAGACGCGCCCGCACCACGCGTGTCACGCCGCGAGCGCGTTCCACCCGTCCGGGTTCGACCGGGCGCTGGTCGTCACGCTCGACGCCAAGGGCGAGTACGACTCGACGGTCGTCTGGACCGGCGACCGGGCGGGGCTGGAACGGGTCCGGACCTACAGACACCCCAACAGCCTGGGGCTGTTCTACGGCGTCGTGACGGAGTACCTGGGCTATCGGCCGTTCAACGGCGAGGGGAAGGTGATGGGGCTGGCCCCGTACGGCGAGGAGAACGAGGCCATCGAATCGGCCCTCCGCGACGAGATAACGACGGGGTACGACTACGACGTCACCGCCCTGACGGGCCGGTGGGACACGAGCCACGGCGTCGAACGACTGGAGGCGCTGTTCGACCGGCCGCGCGCCGAGACGCCGGGCGAGTTCGACCAGTGGGAGAAGGACCTGGCGCACACGACCCAGAAGCTGCTTGAGGAGATAGTCGTCGACGTCGTCCGCCACTACGCACTCGAGACGGGGACGACGAACGTGGCGCTGGCCGGCGGCGTGGCGCTCAACTGCAAGCTGAACAGGCGGATCCGGGAGTCGCCGGCGGTCGAGCGCATCTTCGTCCAGCCGGCGGCGAACGACGTCGGACTCCCGCTCGGTGCCGGCTGGCTCGACCAGGACCCGTTCGCGGTCCCGGAACTGGAGACGGTGGCGCTCGGGCCGGCGTACGACGCCGACGAGATCACCTCGCTTCTGGAGACGAACAAGATTGCCCACTCGCGGCCGGCGGACCTCGAACGGTACGTCGCCGAACGCCTCGCCGACGGCGCGCTCGTCGGCTGGTTCCAGAACCGCCTCGAACTCGGCCCGCGGGCGCTCGGTAGTCGGAGCATCCTCGCGGACCCGCGCTCCATCGACTCCCGCGACCGGGTGAACCGCTTCGTGAAGCACCGCGAGGAGTGGCGACCGTTCGCCCCCTCCATCCTCGCGGACGCCGCCGACGCGTACCTCGACGGCGCAGTCGACTCGCCGTTCATGATCGACACGTTCCCCGTCCGGGACGAACGCCGCTCGGAGGTCGCCGCGGTCGTTCACCCCGCCGACGGGACGACGCGACCGCAGACGGTCCGGCGCGAGCACCGCCCGCGCTACCACCGCCTCATCTCCGAGTTCGAGGCGATAACGGGCGTTCCCGCGCTGTTGAACACCTCGTTCAACGACCACGGCGAACCGATCGTCGCGACGCCGGCGGACGCGCTCAAGGACTTCTTCGGGATGGGGCTCGACCTGCTGGTCCTCGATGACCTCGCCGTCGAGAAGCAGGCCCAGACCGCCGCCGGACCGTCGGTTTCAGTCCCCGACGAGGCGCCCGGTAGCTGGGGAACGTTCTGAGCCGGCGGCGGCGTCGCCGACGCTCCTCGGCGTCGAACGCGTCGAAAGAATATCGCCGCTCAGAACGGGGCTTCGGGGCCTTCGTCGTCGCCGCCGACCTCGCCGCCGCGGGAGTCGCTCGGCATCGAGGGACCGTCGCCACCCATGCCGCCCATGCCGCCGCCGGCGTCGTCCATGCCGGTGCGGGCGTGGACGGTGTCGATCTCCGGGATCTCCTTGGTCATCCGGGACTTGATCGCCTGGATCGTCATCGGCGAGATGCCACAGCCCGAACACGCGCCGCCGAGCTGGATGGTGACGCTGCCCTCCTCGCGGTCGATGTTCTCGATGGCCGCCGAGCCGCCGTGCATCTGGATCTGCGGGAAGTTCCGCCGCAGGAAGTTCGAGATGCGCTCCTCGAGGTCGTCGTTCGCGCCCTCCTCGGTTT
>CAZMGU010000171.1:0-4080 GCA_964565905.1 uncultured Halobacteriales archaeon | reverse complement strand
ACGAGGCGGTCGTCGTCGCGCTCGCGGCGACGCTGCACGACATCGGCCACGTCGTTCACCGGGACGAACACCCCTACTACTCGATCCCGCTGGCTGCCGACCTCCTCGACAGGATCCTGCAGGAGTTCTACGACGTCGAGGCGTCGGTCCGCGTCAAGGGCGAGGTGCTCCACGCTATTCTCTGTCACCACACGCCCGAGGACCCGCTCACGCTGGAGGCGGGCGTCGTCCGCGTCGCGGACGCGCTGGACATGGAACGCGGCCGGTCCCGTATCCCCTACGAGCGCGGCGGCCGTGGCATCAACACGGTGTCGAGCCAGGCCATCAAGCGCGTCTTCCTCCAGCCCGGCGACGACAAGGCGGTGCTGGTCGAGATAGAGATGACGAACGCCGCCGGCGTCTATCAGGTCGACAACCTCCTCAAGGCCAAACTCGACGGGTCCGGCCTCGAAGAGCACGTCCGGATCGTCGCGCTCAACATCCGGGAAGAGAGCGACCAGCTCGTCGAGCGCATCGAACTGTAGCCACCGGCCCCACCGATTCAGGCGGTCCCAAACGCCCGCAACACGGGCTTACTCGGTATTTTGGACGGGTTTACGCGCCGCTGCGACAGTTATCGACCGTATGGTTTTGTGTTCTCGACTACAACTCTGCGTATGAGGATCACACCGGTAGACGAGCCCCCGGACGGTGACGACGGATCGGACAGGGCGTCGTCTCGTCGGTCGTCGTCGGTGCGGGAGTACGTCGGGCGGTTCTGCTCTTGGCTGCTCGCCCGCGTGACGGACCCGGGTACCCGGTCGGACCGTTCCGAACCGGCCCGCGGCGCGACCCAGGCCAGGGAACCGCCGGCGCTCGAACCAGTCGACGGGGCGGAACGGGTGACCGTCCCCGACTTTCCCAGTCGCGACCGACCGCTCACCTACCCCGCCCGCGACTCCGAGGGGATAAACACGCCCGACGTCGTCGGAACCCAGACGGAAGAGGGCCTCCGCCTGTCCATACCGGAGAACCCCGACGCGGAACTCACCTCCGACGTCTGGATGGACGTCGAGGCCTGAGCCTCCGGCCTCCCCCGCTATCCTTCGGTCCGTATTGCTACTGATACCGGTCGGATCCGCAGAGATACTGCTCCTAACGCTTTCTCGTCGCAAAACCCGGCGACCGGGATTTGAACCACGCGAAGACGGTCGGTCTCACTGCGTTCGATCGCTGCGACTTCTCTACTTCAAATCCCGGCGTACAGCAGTCGCTGCTCACGTACTGTTCGCAGCGACATGCGGCGACCGGGATTTGAACCGGAGGAAGACAGTCCTGCTCACCTCGCACGGTTCGGTTGCGCGGGCTGTGACTTCCAGGTTCGAATCCCTCTGAGCCGAATTTGCTCCTCGCGTCCACTCGTCGCAAAATGCGGCGACCGGGATTTGAACCCGGGCCATGAGCTTGGAAGGCTCAGGTCCTACCACTAGACCACCGCCGCTCGTTTCACTCGCGGCGTGCATCGACGGACTTCGTCCGTCTCAACACCGCCGCACTCGTCACTTCGTTGCTCGTGCGGCGAGGTTCGCGATTCCTTCGGAATCGCTCACCACCGCCGCTCGTTTCGACGAACGAAGTTCGTATTGGATCGGTATCCCGCCGCGGTTTATGGGCGTTTCCCTTCAGGTCGCACGACGGCGTAGCAGTTGCCGCTCGATAGCTCGAAGTCGACGAGGGCCAGTCCGCTCTCCGCCAGGTCGGTCCGGAACTCCGCGGGCGCGTAGACGTGGTAGAACCGGGGCACCGTCTCGCCGCCGGGGAGCGTCCAGTCGACGGAGGTGTCGAACCCCTCATCGTCGTCAGCCGAGGCGTCGAATCGGTCGTGGGCTGTCGACCACGCACTCACGAGCGCGCGGGCGTCTGGCGCGAGGACGCGGGCGAGTTCGTCGAGACTCGCGTGCCGGTCGGTCCGACTCGGGAGGTGGTGGAGCGTGGCGACGTACACCGCGAGGTCGACGGAGTCGGCCCGGAGCGGGAATTTCGCGGCGTCGCCCTGGACGAGGTCGACGTCGTTGGCAACGCCGTCCAGGCGGTCCGCCGCTTCACGGAGGAGGCCGCGGCTAGCGTCCAGCGCGACCACGCTGGTACCCGCCTCGGCCAGCAGTTCGCTGTGGCGGCCGTTCCCACAGCCAACGTCCAGGGCCCGGTCGACCGGTCCGGCGGCGTCGACGAACGACTCGACCTCCGGCCAGGCGTACTCGCGGGTCTTCGAGAAGTGGTCGGCTATCTCCTCGTAGGTAACGCGGACGTCTCGACGGGTCGCCTGGTCGTCCATGCCCGATTACTCGTCGGCGTACTTCTCGGGGTAGGCCGCTGCGAGCAGGTCCGGCCGGTCGTTCAGGCGCTCGCGCACGGGGTCGACGACGTCCGAGATGTAGCTTCCGGCGGCAGGCTTGAGGTCCGCGGGGTGGAGTTCCTCGCTGACGAAGTCCGCCTCCAGCGACTCGTAGTCCCCGTACACCAGGTCGCCGCCGTACTCGTCGGGCCGTTCGACGACGAACTCCTCGTCCCGTTCGGCAAGCACGGGGAAGACGAGGTACTCCAGGTACTCGAGGACGCCGTTGCCCTCGGCCTCCCCCATCGGACAGTAGGCGTCCTGAATCTTCTCGACGACGTCGTCGGGGGAGTCGTTGAGGTTGACCTTCGAGGACTCGTCGGAGGCGCTCATCTTCCCGCCCGAGAGGCCGGAGAGCAGCGGCGCGAACACGCAGATGGGCGACTCGCCGCCGTGGTTCGGGAGTATCTCCCGGCCGAGCATGTAGATGCCGCGCTGGTCGACGCCGCCGTAGGCGATGTCGGCGTCGAGCGCGTCGACGTCGAGCACCTGCATCAGCGGGTAGATCAGCCCGCCGAGTTTCGGCGAGTCGGACTCGCGAACGACCTCGCTCGCGGCCCGCTCGGTGCGCGAGACGGTCGTCTCGGCGGCCATGCGGTACATCTCCAGCGTGTACTCCTCGTCCAGCTGGTACTCCGTCCCGCGGACGAAATCGACCTCGTCGGGGTCCGCGCCGGCCGCGTCTATCATCCCCTCGATGGCCTCCTCGTAGTAGGCCGAGCGGGCGTCCAGCAGGTCGAACGGGCTCTTCTCGTCGTCGAGGTGGGCGTGCAGGTCCGCGATGAGCACGGTGACGTCGATACCGGCCCGGAGAAAGTCGGCGAGTTTCCGCATCGTCGTGAAGTGGCCGATGTGCATCTCGCCGGTGGGCGCGTAGCCGATGTACGCCGTCGGGTCGTCCTCCTCGGTCAGCAGTGTCTCGAGTTCGTCCTCCGTGACGACCTCCTGCGTGTAGCGGGTCGCCAGATCGATCCGCTCGGCGGTGTCCATACGCACGATTCCCCGCCGCGCCGGTTAAACCGTTCCGTTCGGAAACCAGTGAGGCGAACGCCGACGTCCCTGCGCTATTCTCCTGCCGATCCGCCCGACGGGTCCGGCAGATTCCAAACTGTTTTGAGGAGCGGTGGCTCTATTTCAGACGATGACCGTACGCGCAGGCGTTCTCGGGGCGACGGGCGCAGTCGGGCAGCGTCTCATCCAGTTGCTCGACCCCCACCCCGACTTCGAAATCGCTGCACTGACCGCGAGCGAATCCAGCGCCGGCAAGACCTACCGCGAGGCCGCGAAGTGGCGCGTCGACGCCCCGATTCCCGACGACGTCGCCGAAACGGAGGTCGTCGCGACGACGCCGGGCGACGTCCCGGACGACGTCGACCTCATCTTCTCCTCGCTGCCCTCGAGCGTCGGCGCGGCCGTCGAACCGGAGTTCTGCGAAGCGGGCTACGTCGTCTCCTCGAACTCCTCGAACGGCCGGATGGACGAGGACGTCCCCCTCGTCATCCCCGAGGTCAACGCCGAACACGTCGACGTGCTCGAAGTCCAGCGGGACGAGCGCGGGTGGGACGGCGCGCTCCTGAAGAACCCGAACTGCTCGACCATCACGATGGTCCCGCCGCTGAAGGCCCTCGACGAGGAGTTCTCGCTGACCGAGGTCACCGTCTCGACGCTCCAGGCCGTCTCCGGCGCGGGCTACTCCGGCGTCAGTT
>CAZMGU010000170.1:0-4098 GCA_964565905.1 uncultured Halobacteriales archaeon | reverse complement strand
GCTCGGTGAAGATGGTCGCGATGAAGTTGATCGCCCCCATCGTCGCCGACACCCCGGAGAGGTGGAGTCCCAGGAGCATCAGGTCGACGGCGGGCTGGGGCTGTTCGACGGAGAGCGGCGTGTACATCGTCCAGCTCGTCTGGGCGGCGTCGAGCGGCGGGACGAAGAAGCCAGCCCAGATGAGCAGCGCCGCGGGGGGCAACAGCCAGAACGCGATTGCGTTTATCCGCGGGAACGCCATGTCGTCCGCCCCGATCAGCAGCGGGACGAAGTAGTTCGCGAACGCCGAGAGGATCGGCGTCCCGAACAGGAACAGCATCGTGATCCCGTGGCTCGTCATGATCGCGTTGTAGAACGTGTTCTCGACGATGGCCCCGGAGGGGACGGTCAACTGCACCCTGATCAGGAACGCCATGATCCCGCCGACCGCGAAGGCGATGATGGCGAACGTCCCGTAGAGCATCCCGATGTCCTTGTGGTCGACCGTGGTGAGCCACCGGATCAGTCCGCCCGGCTTCTCGTCGTGACCGTGGTCGACCTCCTCGTCGTATCCGGCTCCGCCGCCCGCCAGCGGCGTGTAGGACCGCCAGTCCTCGAGTCGAGCGAGAACGGCGACGACGCCGACGAGGAGCACGGCCATGAAAACCGTCAGTGCCAGCTGCTCTCCTGCCATGTTCGAAAGTCCGGTTTGGGGCATTATGAAAGGGTCGATTCCTCTCGACCCGTATCCCGAACGCGTCCGGCGATTTCGGCGCGGAGAGCCGCCGCTCGTCCCTCGTCAGGGTTCGAACCGAAGGCGCAGACGTCGGTTACTCCGGTCGCTCGTCGTGTCCCGCTTCGGCGCTCTCGACGGCCTTGCCGGCGTAGTAGGTGAGGACGGCCAGCCCGAGGAACGGCACGACCAGGAGCGAGTATTGGACGGTCGTCATCACCGGGTCGACGCCGAACGACGGGAAGAGGCCGAAGGCGACGACGAAGAAGAGAATGATCGCGAGCGGTATCGCGTTGACAGTCAGGTCGAGCAGCGTCTCTCGTTCGAACCCGAACAGTGACATGGGGAGTGATTCATCGACCCGAACTAATACACTGTTGATTTCCGTCCGCCGCAGGCCGCGGGCCGCCGATCAGTGCTTCGTCCCCTCGACGACGAACGCGACGGCACCGGCGACGACCATCGTCGCGCCCGCCGCCACGACCGCGAGACTCCGGGAGAGGATACCGTTCTCCCCGAACGTCGCCAGCGTGAGGGCGTCGAGGGGGACCTGCCAGAGCGCGACGGCGACGCCGGCGACCGAGAGCGCGAGTCCCAGGCCGATCAGCGTCGGCCACGGCCGCTCGGTGTACCCCGACTCCGTGAGGATGCCGGCCACGCTCCCGCCGAACAGCAGGAGGCCGAACACCGCGACGGGAAACAGTCCGACGAACACGCCGACCTCGGAGAGAGCCAGTCCCAGCGCGACGAACAGCGGCCACGGACTCGCCCGCACGTACTGGTCGCTCAACCCCGGCTCTTCGTTCATGTCCGGGCGTTGCTCGCGACTGCCAAAAGGTGCATCGAAGCGCGTCCGACGGGCCGGCGGTGACGACCCCTGCGGGGCCAGTCGCCGGCCAGGGTCTGTCCGACCGGCGGCGCACGGGCGCAAAGTATTTGTCCCGCATGGGGCTTTGGGTTGACAATGAGTCCGCGCACGGTCGAGCGGGTCGACGACTGGGAGGCCGTTTCGTTCGGCGGCGGCTACGGCGGCCTGCGCGACCTCGCGTCAGGCGAGTTCTCCGGCGTCGTCACGACCGGCCCGACACGACTGTTCATGATACGGGGTACCGTCGTCGGCGTCCTGGACGGGTCGATAGACGACTTCGAGGACGCCGACGGGAGTGCCCGCCAGGCACCCCATCCGGCGTTACCGCTGCTGGCGGTGATGCAGGAGCGCTCCGACGAGGTCCGCGCGAAGTACTACACGGAAGACACGCCGATTGCCGACGTGGACCGGACGCTCGCCGACGGGAGCTTCACCGGCTACGTCGAACTGTCGGAGAACGTCCTCTCGGGCGACTACTACCAGGTGTACCATCAGGGTCGCTCGATGAGCGTCGCGTACGTGGGTGCGTCCGAACGCCTGCTGACGGACGACGAGGCGTTCGACCAGGCCGACGACGAGGTGGGCATCTACGAGGTCAGGCCGGTCGACATCGAGGCCATCCCCATCCCGGACCCGGCGGGCGACGACGGATCGACGACCTCCGTCCCCGGGGAGTCGCCGGACGGGGCGGCTACCGACCCATCCGACGGGGCGGCCGTCGATCCGTCGCCCGACGCGGGGGCCGGATCGACCGACGACGCGGCGTCGCCTTCCGAACCGGCCCCGGGAGAAGGGGCGGCTTCGACGGACGCGCCGGACACCACCGCTACCGCCGATGCGGACGCGCGGGCCGACGACGACACCGGCGTGGAGGCCGGTTCGGCGGCCGCCACCGACACGTCGTCGTCACCGGCGACGTCGGAGTCCGGGGCCGCGTCGGAGGGGTCCGACGCCCGCTCCCGCTCCGAAACCTCGGGCGGTTCAGCCCGGTCGAACCGGGGCGACGCGCACGGGGAGACCGATCCGTCGGAAGCGTCGTCCGACGCCGGGGCCGGGACGACCGGCGAGAGTCGGGCCCCCGCCGACGAGGCGGAGCGGTCCGGCGACACTGATTCGCGACCGAACTCGAAGCGGGAGACGTCGTCGGAACCCGACCGCGAGGGGTCGCCCGACCGGGAGCGATCGACGGGCAGCGCCGAGCGTTCCCCGGCGTCCCGGCAGTCGTCGGCGGATCAGGGTGCGTCCGAGCGTTCGGCGGACTCGGCCGGTGCAGAGCCGACTACGGGCGAGCAGTCCGCGGGCGCGAACTCCGCGGGCGCGCGGTCCGCGGACGCCGGCACCGACTCCGGGCGCGACACGACGCGAACGGAGGCGGCGCGACGGGGGAGCGAGACGGCCCAGCAGCCGACGGAGACGGCACAGCAGTCGACAGGGGCGGCACAGGGGACCGGTTCCCCGTCCGCGGGCGGGACGGCGACCGACCTCGAGGTCCGGTCCATCCCCTCACTCGACCCGTCGCTGACCGAGGCGGCGAGCGCGTCGACGTCCGGAACCGCCGGCGGATCGAACGGCAGTTCCCCGCCGTCGACTCGCTCCCGGCCGTCCGGCCAGCCACAGAGGACGGGGTCACAGGGGACGGAGTCGCGTGACCGCGGGAACGGGAGCGCCGGGTCGGAGTCGGACGCGCAGTCGTCCCCCGGGACGGCAGAGCAGCCGTCCCCGGAGGCGGCCGACGCGTCGGCCGGACAGTCCGACCCGTCGGGGGACCGGTCGAACGAGGCCACACCCGACTCCGGGTCGGATGGCGGGTCTGCGGAGGAAGCCGACGACGGGGCGGCCGAGGAACTCCGGCGGGAACTGGAGTCGCGAGAAGAGGAACTGACGGACCTGCGGACCGACCTGGAACGCGTCGAGGCCGAGCGCGACGAACTCGAGAACACGACCGCGGAACTCGAGGCCGAACGTGACCGGCTCGAGACAGAACTCGAGGAGGCCCGCGCGGAGATAGAACGGCTCTCGGAGCGGCTCGAGGACGCCGGCGGTCCGGAGGCGGACGGGACCGCCGCCAAGACCCAGATCGGCGAGGCCGAGGCGGTCGACAACACGAACCTCTTCGTCCGCTACCGCTCGAAGGGGGACGCGACCCTGCAGACGGCCCACGACGGCAACGCCGACCGGGACGCCGTCACGGAGAACCTCCGGCTGGAGTACCACACCCAGTTCGACGCGGAGTCGGCCGCGGTCGGCGACGAGTCCTTCGACTCGTTCCTCACGGGAACGATCCAGTACCGGTTCGTCGAGTGGCTCGTCGAGAGCCTCATCTACGAGGTGCGGGACACGGGCCACGCCGACGCGATGGCGGACCTCTACAACGCCCTGCCGAAGATAGACCGGGCCGAACTGAACGGCCAGGTGAGCGTGAACTACACCGAGGACGGCGAGGAACACCGGTCACAGGAGCGCTTCGACGTCGTCGTCCGCGACCGGATGGGCAACCCGCTCGTCGTCGCGAACATCA
>CAZMGU010000169.1:0-4133 GCA_964565905.1 uncultured Halobacteriales archaeon | reverse complement strand
CTCGACATCCCCGAGGTGTCGCTGGTGGCCATCCTCGACGCCGACCAGGAGGGGTTCCTCCGCAGCGAGACCACCCTCGTCCAGACGATGGGCCGGGCCGCCCGCAACGTCAACGGCAAGGTCGTCCTCTACGCCGATGAGCGCAGTGACGCCATGGAGGCCGCCATCGACGAGACCCAGCGCCGCCGCCGGATCCAGCAGGAGTACAACGAGGAACACGGCTACGAGGCGACTACCATCGAGAAGGAGATCGGCGAGACGTCGCTCCCCGGTTCCAAGACCGACACCTCCGACGTCGCGGGGGCCGGCGCCAGCGACGCCGACGAGGCCGCCCGCCAGATCGAACGACTGGAGGAGCGCATGGGGGAGGCCGCGAACAACCTGGAGTTCGAACTGGCCGCCGACATCCGTGACCGCATCCGGGAACTCCGCCAGGAACACGACCTCCACGGCGGCGACGACGAGGAGGGCGTTCCCGCGCCGGCGGACGAGTTCTGACTCCCGGATCCCTTTTCGACGCCCGATCTCCAGATATTCGAGCGACGTAGCTACTGACGAGCCCGTTTTCGGTCGTCACGGTGACCGCCACAGCCCGATTTTGATATAGCGACATCCGATTTACTCCACGGCCCCTGCCGAGTTCCCGTATTTCGACGGAACCGTTCTCCTGTGGGTTCTCCGTACGACATTCGCGGATTTCACTCGGAGCGGCACTTCACTTCCCGGGATGCCTTCCCGCTCACGCAGTCCGGAGCACGGGCCGGAAGTCGCCGTCTCCGTTCTCGTCGCGTTGCCGCTCACGAACCGTCTCGGGATCCGATTCGATGACCGTCACCTGGCCGACGACGTGGCAGGTACGTCCCAGGTGGACCGATAACGGTCGGGAAGACATCGAGAACAGATCGCCATTCTTCCTCCGTTCGTGTCACCGATGCGAAATACCGGCATGTACTTCGGTGAGAGTGTGGGTTAACCCTGCCGCTCCGTTCGGATACAGTGATGTCAGTGTCAGACTCGACGCACGACGACCCGCCGTCGTTGATCGGCCGACTCCTCTTCGCGAGCGGACTCGTGACACTCGCACTCCGAAATCTGACTAACCTCGACGAACGCGTCGCCTACGCGGACGCGAAGGGCGTCCCACTGGCGGGAAAGCTGGTTCCGGCGTCGAGCGGCCTCCTCCTCGGCGGCGGTCTGGGGATCGGTCTCTGGAAGTTCCCCAGACTCGCCGCGGGTAGCGTGGCGGCGTTCTTCGTCGGCGTCACCCCGTTCATGCACGACTTCTGGGCCGTCGACGAGGAGTCCCGTGGCGAGGAACTCACCTCTTTCCTCCAGAACCTGGCGCTTCTCGGCGCTGCCATCGCCTTCTTCAGGCGAGCGAACCGGAACTGATCGGGGCCGTTCGAGGCGGCTGTGCCCTCGAAGGGCTCCCGACTCCCGACGTCGCGCCCCACCGTCGAGACGACGTTCGTTGGACTCGGATCACGAGCACCGACTGTGACCGGACAGATCCCTCCGTTACCGGGGCGTTTTCCGACCGCAGGGATCGGAGGCCGAGCGGAAAATCACCAGAAGCACATCCAGAACGTCTCTGTCGGCCCGGACTCCGGATCCAGTGGTTTCGACGTCGGTCAACCGAACCGGGCCCATGTATCGCATTTCGCTATACTAAATTCCCGGATCGAAGTTCCATGCGACGTACGAAATCGGCAGCGTAACGATCTCTATCCTGAGATATCGGCGGAATCACCGCAGAATCGGACGATCTGGGTCCCGCGAAGCGCCGATGAACTGGTTCTTCCCTTCTCGGGAATCGGTCACGTCGGCGGAGAGCACCCCTCACTCGAATCCCGAATATTCGCTCGCGACCCTATCGAGACCACCGTTCGCCGGTACTTTTGGCAAGCCTAAAATACCTGCTTTCCGAACGATCTCCCATGGCCGAATCCGATCGGAACTACGGGCTGGACGACGTGAGCGTAGTGATGGGGACGTACAACGAACGGGAAGCGATCGAACGGGTGCTCGACGAGATCGACGCCGCCACCGACGGCGAGGCGGAGGTGGTCGTCGTGGACAGTTCGAGCGACGGCACCGCCGACATCGCCCGCGAGCACGGGGCGACGGTCGTCGAACAGCCGCCCCAGGGCTACGGCGTCGCCGTTCGCGAGGCGCTGCTGTCGGCGACGAACCCGGTGCGGGTGACGACCGACTGCGACGGCACCTACCCGATGGAGCGCATCCCGGACTTCCTCGATCTGGTGAACGAGGGATACGACGTCGTCAGCGGCGACCGGCTCTACCACGGCGCGCGGACGATGCCGGCGATGAACCGCTACGGCAACCACGCCTTCGCCGCGCTCGCGAGCGCACTGATGACCGAACGGGTCCACGACGTGACGACCGGAATGCGGGCCTACCACGAGGACCTGATCGAGTCCATCGAGTGGACGGAGAACACCGGGCTCTCGGCCGAACTGCTGCTCCGGCCGGTGATGCGCGGCTATCGAGTCAGGGAGGAACCGATCGAGTACGACGAGCGACTCGGCGAGACCAAACTGGATCCGTTCACCGGCGGTGCCGAAATCGCCAAGTCCGTCGTGACGGTGTGCCTCGAAGAGCGCGGCCTGATCTGAGTCACTGCACTCGTCGTTTTCTCCGTTTCAGTCGTTTTCGGTACGGACAGTCGTCTCGACGCTATCGGCAGCCACGCCGTCGACGCCCACCGGCGTACACCGGGTGGGAACCTGACACCGTTCTATCGTCGGCGAGAGTGCACGGACCCGTCCGTCGTCGGCGGCGACGGGGAACTCGATCCGGTACGTGAATCCGGACGCGCCGCCCGTCGCGACGAATACTTCGAGCGTCACCTCGTCCCGCCGTTCGACGGCGACGGTCGCGTTCGCCGTCGGCGGCACGCTCGGGCCCGAGACGGTCGCCCGGTCCCCGTCGACGGTGACGGTCAGGTCGAGGGTCTCGCCGGTGCCGTTCGCGACGGCGTAGGTCGATCCGGCGTCCGTCGAGAGCCGGAGCGTGACCCCGCTGGCCCCCGCCGGGAGCGCCGTCCGCGCGTCGACCCGGACCGTCTCGCCCTCCACGCGGTCGACCGGCTGGAGCCCGGCGTCGACGCTGTGGCCGTCGGTGGGTGCCCACGACCCGGCGTAGACGTAGCGGTACAGCTCCCGGTCCGGGTACGCCGTCGCGACGGGGAGTTCGTCGCCGTCGAGGGCGTACACCGTCTCGCCGTCGAACGAGGGGTCGTTCCGGAGGCCCTGGAAGGGGTGGTTGAGCCACGGGCCGTACGGCTCGGGCAGGAAGACGACGGCGTCGGCGGGCGCGCCGTCCGCGAACGGTTCGTAGGCGGCCTCGAGCTCCTGCCCGGCGTCGTAGTTGCGATCGAGCGGCCCGTCGGCGGTGTCGACGGCGACGGCGCCGAACGCCGCGGCGCTCACCAGCACCGCGGCCGCCGCCACGCGCCGGGCGCCGGCGGCCGAGAAACGGCCGTCGAGGACCGTTCGCAACCGGTCGGCGCCTGTGACAGCGGCGTAGGCCGCGAAGATAGCGGTCGGGACCACCAGGTCGAAGTGGTAGTACGGCCCCAGGTAGTGGATCAGCCCGTCGCTCTGCACCGCGAGGTCGCCGAGGACGTTGAAGTTCCCCCAGAAGGCGAGGTTGCCGAGCGGAATCGAGACGAACAGGCCGGCGAGGAGCGCGCGCCCCGTCGCCGAGGGCGAGTCGCGCTTGGCGAGCGCGACCGCCACGCCGGCCGCGGCGAGTGCGGTCCCCAGGGGCCCGGCGACGACCCAGTCGGTGAACAGGCGCCGGAGGACGAGGCCGTTGGACCGCGTGGCCAGTTCGAGGTCGTAGTCGGCCTCGTGGCCGAGTATCTCCCGGTGGCCGAAGCCGACGCCGTCGTGGGGGGCGAACGCCTGGTAGGGGAAGACCAGCGGGTCGCCGGTGACGACGGCGTTGTACCCGAGCGCGACGAGGACGCCGGCGGTGCCCAGGCTCGCCGTCGCCACCCGCCGTCTGAGGAGCGCGTGGTCCCCGTCCTCGCCGAACGCGGTTCTCCACGCACCGGACCGGACGAGCGTCCAGCAGGCGTGGGCGACGAACGGGGCGGCGAACAGCAC
>CAZMGU010000168.1:0-4146 GCA_964565905.1 uncultured Halobacteriales archaeon | reverse complement strand
AACTGATCGAGCAGTTCACGCCCGCCGGCGACGTCTTCCAGTCGGGCACCTTCTCAGGCCACCCAGTGACGATGGCCGCCGGCCTGGAGACGCTCCGCCACGCCGCCGAGAACGACGTCTGGGACCACGTCGACGAACTCGGGAACCGCCTCCGGTCGGGCCTCCGCGACATCGTGGCTGACCAGGCCCCGTCCTACAGCGTCGTCGGCACCGACTCCATGTTCAAGGTCATGTTCACCCGCGAGGGCGAGGGGAAACCGCGGAACGCCGCGGACGTCGACCGCGCCGAGACCGACCGCTGGGAGCGCCTGTTCCGGCCCGCGATGGCGGAGCAGGGCGTCTTCCTCACGGCCAACCAGTACGAGTCCCAGTTCGTCTCCGCCGCCCACACCGAGGACGATATCGACGAGACGCTGGAGGCGTACAAGGAAGCGCTGTAGCTCCCTCGCCAAACCTATTTCCTCCCCGCGTCGGTACCGTCGAACATGGACACCTGGAAAGCCCTCAAGTACGTCGCCGTCGCCGTCGGCCTGTTCGTCCTGCTCAGCGTCGTCGTCTCCGTGGTCGAGGCCGTGCTGGGACTGGCCGTGGCCGCCATCGTCGCGGCCGTCTCCCTGCTCGTCGTCCTCGGCGTGGGGTACGCGATGATAAAAGGAATCCTCTGGCTGGTGGGCGGGAGCGACGACGAGTCCCGCTCCACGAGCACCGACGCCGCGCCCGAGGACCGGGTCGACCGACTCACCGAGCGATACGTCGACGGCGAGATAAGCGAGGCGGAACTGGAGCGACGACTCGAGAGCGAGATGGACGGCCCGGAACCCGACGACATCGACCGCGAACTGGAGAAGTCGCGCTCGAACTGACTGCTCACCGACCGCCGACCGCCGACCCCGGAAACCCGAACCCGTGGGGCGGTACCCTTTCGACCCGGGCGGGCCAACCCCGAACCGATGCCGGACGACGACGACATCGCGCTGTCGGAGAAGCGGATGTACGGGGAGCGACGCGAGGCGACGCGGGCGTACCTGGCGAGCGGTATGGGCGTCGCCTACGTCGACGCCTCCGACGACCAGGTCGGCCGGTTCGGCCTCGAACGCCGGTGTACCGCCCGGGACGTCGCCGGCGCGGACGGGCACCTGCTCGTCGCGACGGACGAGGACGTGCTGGTGGGCGACGAGGGCGCGTTCGACCCCGCCGGCTTCGGGCCGGCGGTGGCCGTCGGCGTCGGCCCGACCCTGCTCGCCGCCGCCGAGGACGGGCGGGTCGCCGCACTCGACCAGGGCGACTGGGAGACGCTCGGCGACGTCGGCGACGTCCGGGCGATAGATGGGAACCTCGTCGCCACCGCCGACGGCGTCTACCGCCGCGACGACGGCCTGGAACCCGCCGGCCTCGACGACGTCCGCGACGTCGCCACTCCGGGACCGTTCGCCGCCACCGCCGACGGCGTCTACCGGTTCGACGACGGCTGGGAACTCGAAGTGACGGGGGACGCGACCGTCGTTTCTAGCGACGGGGAGCGCGCCCACGCCGTCGTCGACGGGACGCTCCTCGAACGCGACGCCGGCGAGTGGCGCGACGCCGGCGCGCCCGCCGGCGAGGTGGTCGACGTGGCCTACGACCGCGCCACGTTCGCCGTCACCGCCGACGGCCGGGTCCTGCTCGACCCGGTGACGGCCAAGGACGGCGCTCCCGAGTGGCGGACCCGGTCGCTGGGCCTCGCGGACGTCGTCGGCGTCGCGATTCCCTGACCGGGAGTGCGATGGACCGCGACGTCCGAATTCTCCGGTTCTAGCTGTCCGCCTTCGAGAACGTCAGGCAGTAGTCGTGGTCGTAGCCGGTGCCGAACCACCTTTTTCGTCCTCGGGTTTCCTCGCGGGCCTTCGGCCCGCTGCGGGAACCGCTCGGACGAAAAATCTGAACCAAAAACACCGCGGGAGCGAAGCTCCCGCGAGCCCTCACTCGCTTCGCTCGTGAGGATGCCGCTCACTCCCTCCGGTCGCTCGCGGTAAAGTAGATAGTGCAGACCTTCCCTTCCCCAAGTCGCGAGCCCTCGGCCCGTCCGGGCCTCGGGCCTCGCTCCCGGCCACCGCTACGGCCGAAGAAGTCGACCACGTCGGGCGGGAATGAAAGGGGCGGCGTGGTCGATGGCTGCGACTCGCTGCGGTCCTCGCCTACGGCTGCGGTCCTTGCTTCGTCTCGCTCATCGACCACGCCGCCCCTTCCCTCTCTTGTCGGTTTCGTCGTACTTACCGCAATGTTCTCCTAGCCAAAGGTTCACAGCGAGCGCCCGACAACGGGAGTGCAATGGACAGGCCACTCGTCGCCCTCGTTCTCGCCGGCGGGACGGGGACGCGCCTCTACCCAGCGGCGCGCTCGGACCGGCCCAAGCAGTTCCTCTCCTTCGGCGGCGACCGCTCGCTCCTCGAACGGACCGTCGACCGGGCGTCGTTCACCGACGAGACGTACGTCCTCACGCGCGAGGCGTACGCGGACGAGGTACTCGACCACGCCCCCGACGCCGCCGTCCTGACCGAACCGGAACCGAAGGACACCGGCCCGGCGCTGGTGTACGCCACACACCGGATTCGCGAGCAGGTCGGGGACTGTGTACTGCTCGTCCTCCCGAGCGACCACCGCATCGACGGCGACTTCCGGAACGTCGCCGAGCAAGCGGGGCGCTGTGCAGTCGAAACGGAGGGGGTAGTCGCCGTGGGCGTCGAACCGACGCGGGCGGAACCGGGGTACGGCTACATCGAGCCGGGAACGGGGAGTGAGTCGTGGAAGCCGATTGAACGGTTTCACGAGAAGCCCGACGAAGCGACCGCCGAGCGCTACGTCGACCAGGGTTTCTACTGGAACACCGGAACGTTCGCGTGGACGCCCGACGCCTTCCTCCGGGAGGCCCGCGCGTCGCCGCTGGAACCGCTGGTCGACGCCCTCAGTGCGGGCGACCCGGGAGCCGGTTTCGACGCCGTCGAGTCCGTCAGCGTCGACCACGCCGTCCTCGAACGCTCGGACGCGGCGTTCGTCGTCCCCGCCGGGTTCGAGTGGGACGACCTGGGAGCGTGGGACGCGCTGGAGCGCGTGCCGGAGGCGGACGACGGGGCCGGGAACGCCGTCCTCGGGGACGCGGTCACCGTCGACGCCGCCGACAACGTCGTCGCGACGGACGGTCACGTCGGACTGGTCGGCGTCGACGACCTGATCGTCGCCAGCTTCGACGACCGGACGGTCGTCCTGCCGAGAGACGAGGCACAGCGGGTGCGGGAACTGGTCGCGGAACTCCGCGAACGGGGCCGGTTCTAGTCGCCCTGCGTCCGTCTCAGACGCTCCGCATCGACCCGCCGTCGACGGCCAGCGCCGCGCCCGAGACGTACGACGCGCGGGCACTGGAGAGGAAGGCGACGACGTCGCCGAGTTCCCGCGGGTCGCCGACGCGGTCCAGCGGCGCGTCGGACCAGTTCTCGATGCCCTCCTCGTAGCTCTCGTAGTCGCCGCGCTCGACGGCGTCCTCGACGAGTTCCTGGATCCGCGGCGTCTCGTGGGCGCCCGGGAGGACGGCGTTGACCCGTACCTCCGGCCCGAACTCGCGGGACTGTGACTTCATCAGCCCGATGACCCCCCGGCGCACGGAGTTCGAGAGGACCAGGTCGTCGATGACCTCGCGGACCGACCCGGAGGTGATGTTGACGACGGTGCCCGCGTCCGAGTCCTTCAGGTACGGGTAGGCGCACCTGGTCGTCCAGACGGCGCTCATCACCAGCAGGTCGAACGCCTGGTACCAGTCGCGCTCCGTCGTGTCGAGGAAGGAACCGCTCGGCGGGCCGCCGGCGCTCGTGACGACGTGGTCCAGGCCGCCGAGTTCGTCGACCGTCTGCTCGACGAACGCCTCCACCTCGTCGGGGTCGGTGATGTCCGCCTGCACCGCGAGGACGTCGCCGTCGCCCGCGTCTTCCACCTGTTCGCGGGCGTCGTGGAGGTGCGACTCCGTCCGCCCGCAGATGGCGACGTCGGCACCCTCCTGAGCCAGTGCCGTCGCGCTCGCGAGGCCGAGACCGCTGGTCGCTGCCGTACACAGTGCGACGTTGCCGTCGAGTTCCAGATCCATGTGTGAGCGCTCGCGTGGCACCCTCAAATGTCCAC
>CAZMGU010000167.1:0-4263 GCA_964565905.1 uncultured Halobacteriales archaeon | reverse complement strand
GCGAGTTCAGCCAGTGGCGCAAGCGGATCAAGGACACCGAGCAGTTCAAAGTCGAAGCGTCGGTGTTCGACGACGCCACCTACGGCGCGCTGTACAAACTCGTCCAGGACGGCCACATCGACGCCTTCGGCGGCCCCATCTCGACCGGCAAGGAGGCCAACGTCTACACCGCCCTCGCCGGGGACGACGAGGTCGCCGTCAAGGTGTACCGCATCAACGCCTCCGACTTCAAGGACATGCGGGGGTACCTCGACGGCGACCCGCGCTTCGAGGGCATCGGCTCGGACAAGAAGAAGGTCGTCACCGCCTGGGTCCGCAAGGAGTTCGCCAACCTCCAGCGGGCGCGCAAGGCGGGCGTGCACGTCCCCGAACCCATCGCCGTCCAGCGCAACGTCCTCGTCATGGAGTACATCGCTACCGAGGAGGGACGCGCCAAGCGCCTCAACGAGGTTGACGTCGAGAACCCCGAGACGGCCTTCGAGGTGGTCCGCGAGTACATGCGTCGCCTCCACGACGCCGGCCTCGTCCACGGCGACCTCTCCGAGTACAACATCGTCTTCCACGAGGGGCAACTGGTCGTCATCGACCTGGGCCAGGCGGTGACGACCCACCACGGCAACGCCCGCGAGTTCCTGGAACGGGACTGCGAGAACGTCGCGAACTTCTTCGCACGACAGGGCGTCGACGTGACCGCGGACGACCTGTACGACTTCGTCACGCGCGCGAACGAGGACGACGAGGAGTAGCCGCGAGATTTTTCATCGGAGCGTCCCTATATCGGGCCGGAGGGATACCATGCTCACCAGTCCGTGGGACCTCGGTTTGGTGATAGGTGGCTTCGTGCTGCACGCCGTGCTCCTGTACGGTACGTATCGATACACTCGCCAGTCGACTCCGGCGACGACCGGTGCCGCGACGACAGACGGCGGGTCCGGCGTCGCCGACGACGGCACCGTGGAGTGTCGCCACTGCGGCGCCGAGAACGAACCCGGCTACCGGTTCTGCCGGGCGTGCGTGAGCGAACTGCCCGGTGCCGCCGGACTCGACCGCCCGGGTAGCGGTCGGGCGGGGCGGGCCTCGCTCTGAGGCCCGTTCGAGGCCAGTTTTCGAACCCGTCTTTCGATCCTGTCCTCACACGTCGATAGTCGCGTCCTCGATGGCCGCGGTCTGCTCGCGGTGCCACTCCACGTCGTTCCACATCCCCTCGAACTGCGGACCGCAGAAGTTGCTGGTCGAGATGGCCGTCCAGCGGCCGGTGTCGGCGGCTGCCCGGGTGCCGACGGCGCACAGTTCCTTCACCCAGTCCCACTCCAGACCGGGCCAGTCCTTGCAGTGGATCACCCCCCAGGACTCCGTCGTCGCGAGGGGGAGGCCCGCCTCCCGGGACCAGTCGGCGGCGGCCGCTATCTCGGCTTCGAGCGCCGCCTGCCAGCGGTCGGGGTCGTCGCGGTAGCGGTCCTGGCCGACGTCGCGGATCCACTCGTAGTGGGCCGGATGGTCGATGCCGTGGTCGAACGACCCCCACGGGTAGAAGTCGCTGGTGTTCATCAGCCAGAGGTGCGTCTCGATCAGGTCCATCCCGTCGGCGGGGTCGCGCCCCCACTCCTTGCCGGGACCGGCCGTCTCCGAGAGGCAGTACTCCTGATCCGGGTACGCCTCGCGGACGCCCGCGATGGACTCGGTGATCCACCGGCGACCGGCCGGCGAGTCGCGGTCGAGGCGGTCCGAGCGGGGCACCGCGGGGTCGTTGAAGAACGGCGCCCACTCGGCCAGGGGGAACTCGTTGCACAGGTCCACCCAGGCGACGGCGTCGAGCAGGCCGGCGTCGGCGACGTGGTCGAGCGTGTCGACCCACACGGACACCAGGTCCGCCGGGGTCCGGATACCCCGTCGTGCGTCCGTCTCGTCCTCCCGGAACCACGAGGAGAGCGCCACCGCCACGTCGCGCTCGGCGCACTTCCCGACGAACTCGGTGAGCGCAGGCATGACCGTGACCTCGCAGGTGTCCGGCGCGCCCCAGTCGGAGGCGTCGAAGGCGGGCGGCAGCGTCCAGGTCCGGTCCGGGTCCCGCGAGACGAGGTGGGGATATGCGTCGATGCGGACGGCGTCGTACCCGCGTTCGACCAGTTCGTCCAGCGCCCGGTCCCAGTCCGCGTACCCGCCGCCCTCGTAGCGGCGTTCGAGCCACGAGAAGTCCCACATCGCGATGGCGTAGGGCGACTCCCGGTCGGTGAGCGACATGTCGGGTCGCTACAGGGAGCCGTCAGTTAGTAGTTGGCCCCGGGTGAACGGTGCTAGCGCGGCTGGAGCGACGGCGGCCTCGCGACTGGCGAGCGAAACCGTTTTGGCCGTGAGTCGACTTCACACGAACGATGCGGACCGCTCCCGCGTGGCGCTGGCGCTGGCACGCTCCGGGAGCGGACAGTGTCGGCAGCGGTCGCGGGACGGCGTAACCGTCCCGGCGGCACGCCGGCGCTCCCTCGCTCTTCTACCCGGTACCGACCCACGACCGACAGCCACCACTCACCACACCGATGCCAGCACACGACGGTTCGGAGCGCGAAGCCAGTACAGACAGCGAACGCGACGACGAGTTCACGGTCACGCCGTACAGCGTCGAGGGGGACGTCGACTACGCGAAACTCCTCGACCGGTTCGGGGCCGACCGGTTGACGGACGACCAGGTAGCCCGGTTCCCCGACCACCCGCTCGTCCGGCGGCGAATCTACTACGCCGGGCGCGACGTCGACCGGTTCCTCGACGCCGCGGAGGCGGGCCGGACCCACTCCGTCGTCACGGGCCGGGGACCGTCCGGACCGATGCACCTGGGCCACGTCATGCCGTTCTACCTCGCGAAGCGGATCCAGGCCGAGACGGGCGCGCACGTGTACGTGCCGCTCTCGGACGACGAGAAGTTCCTGCTGAAGGACCAGACGACCGACGAGATCTGCGGGCACCTGCGGGACAACCTCCGGGACCTGCTCGCGGTCGGGTTCGACCCCGAGCGGACCCGGTTCGTGATCGACGGCCTTGACGCCGACGTGATCTATCCGACCGCCGTCCGCGTCGCGAAGCGGATCACGCCGGCGACGGTCGACGCCGTCTACGGCGAACCGCCCAACGTCGGCCTCTCGTTCTACCCGGCGGTGCAGGCCACCCACCTCCTACTCCCCCAGCTGGTCCACGGACGCCACCCCACGCTGGTGCCGGTTGCCGTCGACCAGGACCCCCACGTCCGGGTGTGCCGCGACGTGGCGGCGAAGGCGGCCTTCGACGTGGACAAGCCCGGCGCGCTCCTCGGGAAGTTCCTCCCCAGCCTGTCGGGACCGGGGAAGATGAGTTCCTCCGGCGACGCGCCGGGGATCGAACTCACCGACGACCCGGACGAGGCCCGGCGGAAGATAGCGGAGCACGCCTACTCCGGCGGCCGCGTCGACCTGGCGGAACACCGGGAGAAGGGCGGGGACCCCGAGGTGGACGTGGCCTACCAGCTGCTCCACTACTTCCTCGAACCGGACGACGACGCGGTCGAGCGACTGGCCCGGGAGTACCGCAGCGGCGAGTTGCTGAGCGGCGAACTCAAGGAGTACGCCGCCGACCGACTGGCCGACTTCCTCCGGGCTCACCAGGAGCGCCGGGACGCCCTCGGACCGCTCCGCGACGACCTCGCCCCGTACCGGCTGACCGAGGGGGAACGGAACCGGCTGCGGCCGTCCCTCGACGACTGAGAGGGACGGTCGTCTCCGGAGAGCGAGCATCGGGGAAGCCAGCGCCAGCAGTCATACTTCCGCTAGGTTAATTCTAGATTTAATAGTATATAAATATAAACGTTGTCGACGGTACAAAAGGGGCCGGCGCGAACACGACACGAGGGTTCGACAATGACAGAACAGACGCGGCGGCAGTTCGTTCGAATCGCAGGCGTGACCGCGCTCGGGGCGGCCGGGGCTTCGGCCACGGCGATGGCCCAAAGCGACGGGGACGACGGTGGCGAGTGGACGGTCGCGGAGTCACCGACGAACTCCCCACTCAACGACGCGGTTTCGACGGCCGAGGGACCCTTCGCCGTCGGCGGCGGCGGCGACGTCGTCGGGCGGACGGCCGACGGCTGGCGGAAGTTCGTCGAGTACGGCCCGCAGGCGCGCAGCCGGCCGCTCACCGGCGTCGACGCCACCGACGACGGGGAGGCCATCTGGTTCGTCGGCGGCAGCGGCGTCATCGGCGAGTACAACGTCGCCACGAAGACGCTGACGAACTACTCGG
>CAZMGU010000166.1:0-4285 GCA_964565905.1 uncultured Halobacteriales archaeon | reverse complement strand
CCACGTCGCGATGGACCCGCTCGACGGCTCGTCGAACCTCCAGCCCAACAGCGGGATGGGGACCATCTTCGGCGTCTACGACGAGCGACCCCCGACGGTCGGTCGGCACCTCGTCGCGGCCGGCTACGTCATCTACGGCCCGGTGACGACGCTCGTCGTCGCCCGCGACGGCGACGTCACGGAGTACCTGATCCACGACGGCGAGTCCCGCGTCGTCGACGACGACGTGACTCTGCCCGACGACCCCACCGTCTATGGATTCGGTGGGGGCGACGATAGCTGGACGGACGAGTTTGCCGCCTACGCCGACGACGTCCGCGAGGAACTGAAACTCCGCTACGGCGGCGCGATGATAGCGGACATCAGCCAGGTGCTCACCTACGGTGGAATCTTCTCGTACCCCGAACTGGAGGACACGCCGGAGGGGAAACTCCGCCTCCAGTTCGAGGGACAGCCGATGGCCTACGTCGTCGAGGCGGCCGGCGGCCGCTCCTCGAACGGCGAACGGTCGCTGCTCGACGTCGAACCCGACGAACTCCACGAGCGCACGCCGCTCTACCTCGGCAACGCCGGCCTGATCGACCGGCTGGAAGCCACGCTCGACTGAAAAGCGACGCCGCGTTCGTCTCTCGCCGTCCGTTTCTCCGGTCTCTCCCGTCGAAATCCGGATCGTCCAGGCCGGTTCAGTAGCCCAGGTAGATGGCGAGTGACTTCAGAATCGCGTAGGTGACGGCGACGACGCTGACCACGCCCGTCAGCACCGCGCCGACGAACCCGTCGGGCCAGAGCGCGAGCGGGTTCGGAATCGAAAACCCGCCGGAACCGGAGTCGTTACCGCCCGCGGCCTCGTCACTGGTCCCGCCCTCGCCGGTGGTTTCGCTCCCGCTCTCGCTCTCGGACCCTGCCGACCGCGTTCCGGCGGCGTCCCCGCCGGTTATCGTCAGGTCACCGGCCACGGTGCCGTTGACCGCGACGGTTCCGTTCCGGACGGCGCGGAGGGCGAACCGGACCGACGTCGTCTCGCCCGTGTCCAGGGTCACCCGTCGCGTCTCGCGGACCTCCGGACCGACCGTGACGCCGACGACGGACGACCCGTCGACGTCGTCCTCGTTCACGATGGTGGCCTCCACGACGGCGTACTCCCCGAAAGCCACGGAGTCGCTCGCGAGCGTCGCGTCCGTCACGCGGACGTCGACGTCCCGGTCGCCGAACCCGTCCGACGCCAGCGACCCGTCGCCCGACGCGCCGACGACGAACGTGGAGAGGCCCGGCGACGGCGCCTCGTAGACGACGGTCGACTTCGTGGCGCGGACGACGCGGGTGTCGAGTTCGGTCCAGTTCCCGTCGTCGCGGTACAGCGAGACGTCGGAGTAGGCGACGCCCGCCCGCGAGAGCGCGGCGGCCGGCACCGAGAACCGGAACCGCGGCCGCTCGACCGTCCCGTTCCCGCGGGTCACGTCGAACGCCGCCAGCGCCGTCTCGCCCGTCGCGGACGCGAACGAGGGTGCCGGCCGGTTCCCCGCGACGTCGAACGCGAGCGTCTCGTTGGTCGGCCCGGCGACGAGGAGTGAGCGCAGCGTCACCTCGCCGTCGGTCACGAGGCGGCCGTAGGCGTCCGCGACCCGGACCCGCTCGCCGGGTCGGTCGGTACTGACGGTGGCGCGGACGGTGCGCTCGTCGAAGCGCTCGACGGTGACGCCGCGCTTGCTCGGGGCGTCGTGGACGACGACCGAGCGGTTCGTCGTCGCCCGGTTGCCGCGCGCGTCGGCGACGGTCAGCGCCACCTCGTGGGTCCCCGGTTCGTCGAACGCGTACTCCAGGACGCTGCCGTCGCCGACGACGTCGCCGTCGACGGTCCAGTTGTAGGCTTCGACACCGACGTTGTCCGTACTCGCCGACCCGTCGAACCGGGCCAGGTCGTCGACGTTGCGACCGTCGGGAACGGTGAACGCCGCAGTCGGGTCGCTCGCGTCGCGCACGAAGGTGACCGAACGGCTGTAGTTGACGACGATGTCGGCCCGGTCGACGACTGACTCGAGACGGACGCGGTACTCGCCGTTCTCCGGGAAGTGGTACGTGTGCTCGTAGGTCGCCCCGTAGGTGTCCTCCTCAACCGCCCGGAAGTGGGACTCGTTCAGCGATTCGTTCGTCGGCCCCCGGACCTGGAGTCGCATCGTCGCCAGCGGTTCGCTCGCCGAGAGGACGATGCGGCCGTCCGTGGCGTTGATCCGCTCGACGTCGAACGTCCTGACTGTGGGCACGTAGCTGTCCATCCCCGTCACCGTGATCGACTCGCTCTCCATCTCGTTCCCGGCAGCGTCGGCGATGGCCCCGTCGGCGACGGAGACGTGCACGTCGTTCACCTGGAGTCGCCCGTCGAGAAAGAGTATCACCCTGGCGTCGGACCCGCTCTCGTTGACCTGGACCGTCGAGACGTCGCCGTCGCTGAGGGAGAAGTCCCCCGCCTCGATGGTCCCCTCGTCGACGTCGGTGTCGTCGGCGACGGTCAACTCGATGGCCGTCACGTTGTACCGGTCGCCGTCGGCCAGCGTCGGCGGGGAGCCGTCGTCCGCCGCCGCAGGGCAGGTGACGACGAGGAGCAGCAGGACGGCGGCGGCGACGAGCGCCGCCGCTCGCGGCCCGCGTCCGCCGGCGAGCGCTACGAACGGCCTCCGGTTTCCGGACGGACGGTTCACTATCCCAGTGTTTCCCGGCGGCCAACATCAATAGTCCGGCGTCGTTACAAACGATGATAACCGGAGGAGGTCGGAGCGGCGGGAACGGCGTGGTGCCACCGCGTTTGCGATTCAGGCGCGGACGGAACAGGACGCGTCCCGGAAACGAACAGGTGGTTTTTTGATACGTTCCGTCGACCACCCGAACGGACCACGGTGCACCGGGGTGGGGCCACGGTGATCGACTGTGGTCCGTCGGTCAAATGGACGCACACGAACCGTCCGAGTCGCCGGTCGTCGACCGGGTCGACTCACTGACGGACTGGGTGGTGGCGTCCGTCGACGGTGCGCGGGTGGAGCGACACCTCTGGGTGGTCGCCGTCCTCGCGCTCGTCGCGGACGTGCACCTGACGCAGATCGGACTCCAGCACGGCCTGACCGAGGGCAATCCGTTCGCCCGCTGGGCGATCGGTGCGGCGGGCATCGGCGCGCTCGTCCTCGTGAAGGTGGCCGTGCTCGGCATCGCCGTGCTCGTGCGCCGGCAGTACCCGCGCCACGGGCCGGTCGTTCCGCTCGGACTCGCGGTCCCCTGGGTGACGGCGGCGGCGCTCAACGCCGTCACGCTGTCCTGACGGGACCGCATTCGACCCCCTCTTCGACGAGAACCGTTCGTGCCCGTCAGCGCATCGCGTCGAGACTCTCGACGACGTCCGCCGGGGCCGATATCCACTGGCTCATCAGGTCGTACCCCGCGACGTCGTCCGGCGCGATGGTGTAAGTGTCGGCCCCGTCACCCGAGCGCTCGACGTATCCGATCAGCCGCGACGGTTCGGTGACCCCTTCTCTGCGGTGTATCGACATGCTGGTTACCCCTTCGGTTAAGCGTCGGACACGGGCCAGGTTATAGCTGACCCCCGGTTCTCACGGCCCGAGAATCGGGGGACGACGAAACCACTGGCCGCTCTCGTGGCGGTCGACCAACCACCGGGCCGTCGGCCGGGCGCGAGCGCGCGGACAGTCCGTCCGCGCGTTCGCAACCCGGGGAAGGGCAGGGCCGCCTGCTGTACGGTCGCACCCCTGGCGTCTTGCGCGAACGTAGTGAGCGCAAGGCTCGGGAGAGCTTGCTCTCCTGGCGGAATGGAAGGGCGAGGCCCGTCTCGCGCCGGCGGGCAGTCGCTGCGGGGCCGCTATCCGAGGGAACGCAGTGACCGAGGATATGCCCCGCAGCGACCGCGAGCGGGGCGAGGGCTTCCCTTCGGCCGTGATACCAGTGGCTTCGGATCCGGACGCGACGACAGAAACGGCCGCAAGCAGAACGACGAGTCGAACCCAAAGAAATCGAACGCAGAAGAATCAAACGCAGAGGAACCGAACGCGGAGAAACCGAACTCAAAGAAACCGGAACGTCTCCAGGTTCTGCGGGGCGAACGTGCGCAGGTTGTAGTCGTGGTAGAGCGCCGAGGACAGGTCCTGCGTGGAGGACTCGTCGCCGTGGACGCACAGCACCTTCTCCGGGCGCGGATTCATCGTGCCGACGAAGTTCTCCAGGCCCTGCCGGTCGGCGTGGCCGGAGAAGCCGTCGACGGTCTCGACGTCCATCTTCATCGACA
>CAZMGU010000165.1:0-4289 GCA_964565905.1 uncultured Halobacteriales archaeon | reverse complement strand
CGGTGGGCGTAGGAGTACATCAGCCCCACCATCCGGCCGCCGGCCTCCTGCATCCCGATCATCTCCATCCCCTCGACGTGACTCGGCACGTACACCGCGTCGGGGCGGTCCTCGACGACGGGCGGGTTGGCGCCACCCGCCGACTGACGCTCCAGCAGGCCGCTACAGCCCGCCAGCGCGGTCGTCCCGAGCCCACCGATGGCCCCCACGAGTTCCCGTCGCGTCCAGTCCCGTGATTCCATGGGCCTGCTTGACCGGACGGGTCAAAGAGGGCTCTGGTGCGACTCTAGAAAGACGGTCGCGGCGTCGCGGGACGGGAGAAATGGAGAGCCTCCCCGGCTTCAGGGGCCCAGTCTCAGGGGTCGGGGCGGGGGAGCGTCCGGTGGTCGCGCGGCGGGAGCAGGTAGTTGCCGCGCCGGTCGACGCTCATGTACTGCAGGACGCCGTTGTTGGTCCGGGTGCCGACGGCCGACTCCTCGGCGACGTCGGTGCCGTTCATCGCCTCGCGCGTCGTCACGAAGTCCTCGACGGTCCGCTGGAGCGAGAGGAAGTGCAGGCCCGCCTCGTCGCCGTCCGTCGAGTCGAAGTCCCGCCGGAGGATGATCGGGGAATCGTCCTCGCGTGCGCGGGCGGACTTCTGGGAGTGGCCGACCATCCCCTTCGTCCGGGCGTCGTCCGCGGTGTGGGCCGGACACTCGCCCAGTCCGCTGTCCGTGCCCAGGTTGTTCCCGACGCCCTCGACTCTCTCCTCCTCGGCGTGGGCCGGACAGAACATCTTGCCGACGCGCTGGTAGCGACTGTCCTGTTCGTACCACTGGTCGAGGTGGAGTCGTATCTTCGAGAGGTGCTGGGTCGTCCCGCCGGCGAACGGCCCGGAGTCGATGGTGACGCGCTCCTCGGTGGCCTGATTCTCCTTGAACCCCGACTTGAACCCCATGTACAGCGGGGCGTCCTCGTCGACGTGGTCGCCGTCCGGGATGCCGGCGACGTCCTGGTTGTCGGCGGGCAACCCCGCGCCGGTGAACCCCGTCCGGCGGTCGACGCGCTCGAACACCTCCCCGAACGAGGACACCTCGACGTCGTTGAGCGTGTCGCGCTCGCCCCGGAGCGCCGCCTCGGCCCCGAGGACGACCTGTCCGTAGTCGCTCGCCAGGTGGACGACGGCGTCGGGTTCGTCGGGTTCGATGTCTTCGAACGGCGCCAGGGACTCGGGCCGCGGGAGGTCCACGCTCGCCGGCAGCGATCCGTCGTACCGGTCGAAGTAGGCGCGCGAGTAGCCCACCGTGAAGAGGAGGCCCTCGTGGTCGCGGGGGTACGCCCGCTCCACACTGCGGAGCGCCCCCTCGACGGTTTCTCGGTCGCCGTCGGTCGGCGTCCCGTCGCTCGCGTAGTCCAGCAGCATGACGACGTGGTGACGCGGGGCGCGGACGTTGCCGTGGTCGTCCGTCGCGAGCGCGTCGTTCCAGGCGTGCTGTCGCGCGGGGAACGTCGAGAGGTCGTCCGGCCCCGTCCCCAGGTCGGGCGTCCCCTCGCGGTTCAGACAGGCACCGAGCGCACTGGTCCCCCCGATAGCCACCGCCGCCTTGACGAAGTCGCGACGCGAGACGCCGCGGTCGGTCGGTCGCATTGGCCGGACTAGCGGGACGGCGGAAAAGACCCTTCTGGTACGAGGGGCGAAACGGGCGTTCCCGCTCAGACGTCCTCGACGAGGGCGTCGACGAGCCGTTCGAACCGGTCGACCAGGCGGCGCGCGAGCGAGGGGTCGACCGTCGCGAGGAGACGGGCCGCCTCGTCCGGGTCCGCCGGAGCCAGGACGACCCGGTTGCCCGCCCCCTCGCGCTTCTCGACCAGGTCCGCGTCGACGAGGGCGTCGAGGTGCCACTCCAGGGTGCTCCGGGCGACGCCGACCGACTCGACGACCGTCGCCGGATCGCTCTCCCCGTGTGCGAGCAGGAACGCGACGACGTCCCGCGCGGTTTCGCGGCGCAACACCGCGATGGCCCGCCGTTCCCGCGCGTCGAAGGCCGGCGGGTAGTAGTGCGTCCGTCCCCGGAAGTCCTCGGTGAGGAGCGCGTCGGAGCGCCGGAGTCGTCGAACGTGGTGCTGGACCTGCCCCGGCGCGACGTCCAGCGAGCGGACAAGGCCACGGAAGTGGATCCCCGGGTCCGCGGCCACGGCGTCCCGGATCCGGTCGCGCGTCTCGCTCATGCCGCCGGCTCACCCCGCACGCGGCGTGCGGTGTAGACGGCGGCGACGACCAGCGCCACCATCACGACGTCCAGGCTGTGCTCCGCGAGGTGGTGCGTCCCGGCGTCGAGCGTTCCGTTCAGGGACAGCGACGCGACCCCGGTCCGAGCCAGCAGCGTCCCCAGCGCCAGCGCCACCAGCAGGTAGGAGCGGGACTGCCGCCTGACGAACGCCGCCAGCGCAAGCCCGAGGACGACGCTCGCGCCCAGTCCGGCGACGACGAGCACGGCCAGCAACAGCGGCTGCGCCACCATCACGTCCGACGCCGCGTGGAGGACTGGCGACGAAGGCGGGGTCGACATACCTCACCCTACCGACTCGACCACTATCCCGGTTGCGGACGGAGTCGTGCCGGGTCCGGGCGGCGACGCGAGGCGGGACGGTCGTCACTCCCTGACGAGCAGCAGCTTCCCGCGGAACTCCCCGGCCTCGGCCCGCCGGTGCGCCTCGGCGACCTCGTCGAAGGTGAATCGGTCGGCGACGTGCGGTTCGACGGCCCCGTCGTCGACGAGGTCCGCGACCGCCGCTAGCTCCTCGCCGACGCGCTCCCGGCGCTCGCCGAGCAACACCGGGAGGATCACGAGCACGACGCCGAGCGAGAGCGAGTTGGCGTGCATCGGCGAGAGGTCCTGGGTCGAACTCGACTCCGTCGTCACGACGGTGCCGTACGGGCGAACCGCCTCGAACGCCGTCTCGAGGTGGTCGTCGCCGACCGGGTCGAACACCACGTCGAACCCGTCACCACCGGCGTGTTCCGCGACGTACGTCTCCACGTCGGTCGCCGTGTAGTCGACCGTCGCGTCGGCACCGAGGTCTGCGGCGAACTCCCGTTTCTCCGTCGAGGACCCCGTCGCGGTCACGTCGGCGCCGAACCGCTTCGCCATCTGGACGCCGACGTGGCCGACGCCACCGCTCGCCCCGTAGACGAGCACGTCGTCGCCGTCGCCGACCGACGCCTTGTCGGTGAGCATCTCCCACGCCGTGAGCGCGACGACCGGCAGCGAAGCCGCGTCTTCGAGCGGGACGGACTCGGGCGCACTGGCGAACGTCCCCGCGTGACCGACGACGTAGTCGGCGAGTGCGCCCTGGCGCCCCGCCCCACCGGGCATCCCGTACACCTCGTCGCCCTCGGCGAATCGGTCGACGTCCGCGCCGACGGCGTCGACGACGCCCGAGACGTCACAGTGGAGGACCGCCGGGAACGGTGGCGTGAACTCCGGGATGTCGCCCCGACGGATCTTGTAGTCCACCGGGTTGACGCTCGACGCGACGACCTCGACGCGTATCTCGTCCGGCGCGGGTTCGGGAACGTCCCGCGTCGTCCGCGTGAAGACGTCCGGGTCACCGTACTCCTCGATCACGTGTGCGGTCATCTCGGGAGACATGTCGGTTCGGCGTTCGGTCCCGAACCGGGAATATGCGGCGGTCCGTCTCTCGAGTCGCGACCGGGGCCACGGACGGTTCGATGGGAAAAGCCAAGGGCCGGATTTGAACCGGCGATGGGCGGCTCTGCAGGCCGCTGCGTTCGGCCGGACTCTGCCACCTTGGCGCACCCGGAGGTAGCGGGCTTGCTCGCTTAAGCGTAGCGGTCTCAGAACGGCGACGACGTCGGTCGACGGGGTGGAACGTTCAGCCCTCGCCCTCCGACTGGCCCGGTTCGCCCACGGCCTCGACGGGGAGGACGTTGTATATCTCGTTCTCGAGTTCGTCCGCGTCGGCGAAGGACTGCGTCTCGACCCGGTCGAGCACGTCCGGGAGGGCTTCCTCGCCGTCCGCGTACACCAGGACGACGTCGTTCAGTTCGGTCGCCACCGTCTCGCGTTCGACCGGGAACCGGAGTCCGGCGAGCGCCTCGTCGAGTTCGTTGAGTTTGACCTCCGTAGACATGGGTCACTCTTCGTGGGCCACGGGCAAAGGTGTTGCCTGACCAATAGCTAGTCGCCGGCCAAAATGCGAAAAACCCAGGGACAGCGTCGTCACTGTCCGTGGGCGAAGTCATGGCGTCCGAGTAGGGACGCCAGAGTATGAGTGGCAGGCGGCGA
>CAZMGU010000164.1:0-4329 GCA_964565905.1 uncultured Halobacteriales archaeon | reverse complement strand
GTCGCGTCCTGACGCTGGCGTTCGCGCGGATGGCCGACGCGCTCGGGAACTCCTTCCTCATCATCGTCCTGCCGCTGTACATCGCCAGCGGCCAGGTGGCCCTCGACGGCATCGCCGGCACCGAGATTCTGGGGTTCGTCCTCCGGGAGGAGACGCTCATCGGACTGGTGCTCTCCCTGTTCGGCCTGCTCAACAGTTTCGGCCAGCCGTTTACGGGCCGCCTCTCCGACCGGACCGGCAAGCGCCGGACGTTCGTCCTCGTCGGCCTCGCCGTCCTCGGCGTCGGGAGCGCCGTCTACCCCTTCGTCGAGAGCTACTGGGCGGTCCTCGGCGCCCGCGCGCTCCAGGGGGTCGGCGCGGCGTTCACCATCCCGGCGACCGTCGCGCTGGTCAACGACTACGCCGCGAGCGACGCCGAGCGCGGCGGCAACTTCGGCGTGTTCAACACCTTCCGGCTGATCGGCTTCGGCTTCGGTCCCATCGTCGCCGGCGTCGTCGTCACCGGCGGTCTCAGCGGACAGACGGTCGTCTCCTACGCCGTCCCGGACTGGCTGGGTCCGCTGGCCAGCGCGAGCCTCTCGGGGTTCGACGCCGCCTTCGCCGTCGCCGTCCTCGGTGCCGTCGTCAGTTTCGGCCTCGTCACCGTCTTCATCCGCGACCCGCCGACGGACGACGCCGCCGCCGGCAAGGACCTCTCCGTCGCCGTCTTCGACCGCGACGGCGACGGCCTCGACCCGGTGTTCACGCTCGGCCTGGCGACGTTCTGCATGGCGACGACCATCGCCCTGTTCGCCACGCTGGAGGGACCGATCCGCGCCCGTCTCGACGAGAGTACGTTCCTCTTCTCGGTGCAGTTCGCCGCCGTCGTCATCGCCAACGTCGTCTTCCAGACGCCCATCGGCCGCGCCAGCGACGTGTACGGCCGCCGCCCGTTCATCGTCGCCGGCTTCGTCGTCCTGATCCCGTCGGTGTTCGCCCAGGGCGTCGTCACGGGCCCCTGGACCATGCTCGCGGCCCGGTTCGTCCAGGGAATCGCCGTCGCGCTCGTGTTCGCCCCCGCGATGGCGCTGGCCGGCGACCTGGCGACCGGTCGCGGGTCCGGAACGACCCTCTCGATACTGACGATGGCGTTCGGCCTCGGGGTGGCCCTCGGCCCCCTCGCCTCGGGGTTCCTCTTCAACGTCGGCGGCTTCCTCGCCCCGTTCGCCTTCGGCGCGGCCCTGGCCGCGTTCGCCCTCGTCCTGACCTACACGCAGGTGGAGGACACCATAACGGGGGACGAACCCCTCGTCGACGGCGTTCCACAGGACTGAGACGAGGCGAACGACGACAGACTCTTCGTCCGAAAGCGACGCCAGATTCGATCCACCACGCGGGTGGGACTGAAAGGGGCCGGGTGCTCCGGGAAGCACGACGACGCAAGCACTGGAGGAGCGAGCGTTGCGAGCGACGAAGCGCGCAGCGAGTCGCGCGACCGGAGCGCCCGGGGGCTTTCTGGTCGTTCGCGGTTCCCGTTGCGTCTACCAAGATTCCACTTCCTCACAACCCTCGTGATTAATTGACACGAGCACCAAGATACACCCATGTTCCGGGACCGTACAGACGCGGGCGAGCGACTGGCGGACGCGCTCGAAGCGCGCGGCGTCGAGGCGGACGTCGTCCTGGCGATACCGCGCGGTGCGCTCCCGCTTGGCCGCGTCGTCGCCGACCGACTGGGCGCGCCGCTGGACGTCGTCGTCGCCAAGAAGATAGGCGCGCCGTTCAACGAGGAACTCGCCATCGGGGCCGTCGCCGAGGACGGGGCGCTGTGGCTGAACCGGCGGCTCATCGACGACGTCGGCGTCGAGGACGGCTACGTCGAGCGCCAGCGGACGGAAGTGAGCGAGGCGGCGAGCGAGAAGGCCCAGCGCTACCGGCAGGGACCGCCGCCGGACCTGGCCGGGAAGCGCGTGGTCGTCGTCGACGACGGGGTGGCGACGGGCGCGACGATGCGGGCGTGCCTCCAGTTCGTCCGGGACGACGACCCCGCGAGCCTCGTCGTCGCCGTCCCCGTCGGCCCGCCGGACACCCTCGCCGAACTGGAGGAACTCGCCGACGAGGTGGTCGCCATCGAGACGCCGGGCGCGTTCCGCGCCGTCGGCGCCTACTACCGAAACTTCGACCAGGTGACCGACGAGGAGGCGAAGGGGTACCTGCGATAACAGTTATCGATCGGCCGATCCCTCGCTCTCGCCGTCGAGCGCCTCGTCCAGCAGGTCCCGGACGCGGTCGAAGTGACGGCCGATCCGCACCGGCATCGCGTCGAACTCCTCGTCGCTCACGGGTTCGCGTCGTCTCTCACTCCGTGCCATCGTTCGAATCCCCTGACGTATTCTTCGACGTACTGTCTCATATCGTCTTCGGCGTAGTCGAACGCCTCTATGGCTGGTAACGGGCCGACGACCGATTCCGTTCGAACTTTTCTGCCGTCGAGGTCATCGGGGGGTCTGGCGCGTCTTCCGACGTAAACCTGCGCCGCTACACGAGGGACGAGAGCGCCGACTCCACTGCATCGGCCGCTGCCTCGACTTCCGGGAAGCGGACGTACTCGCGTTCGCTGTGGGCGACCGCGCCCTCCTCGTCGGCCAGGTCGCCGGGGCCGAACACGACGGTGGGCGCGTGCTGGGCGAAGAAGGAGGCCTCCGTGGCCGCGCCGAACGGCCGAATCTCGCCGCCGCTCGCGTCGACGAGGGCGTGGACCAGCGCCTCACGTCGGTCGGTGGCGAACGCGGTCAGGAACGGCGACTCGCGCGGCGCGAGTTCTACGCGGAGGTCTATCCCGGTCGGCGTCCACTCGGAGAGGTGCTCCTCCAGGTCGGCGCGGAACCCGTCGGGCGTCTCGGGCGGGACCGGCCGGCGGTCGAAGGTGATACGGCACTCCTCTGGCACCTGATTGGCGACTTCGCCGCCCTCGATAATCGTGGGCGTCAGCGTCGGTCGGCCGAGGGACCGGTGTTCGTCCGGACCGCGTTCCGCGTCGTAGCTTTCCATGGCCTGCAACACGGGTGCGGCGGCCCGGATGGCGTTCGCGCCGCTCCCCGGCGTCGCGGCGTGGGCGGCCTCCCCGGTGATGGTGACCGTCCCCTCGTACTGCCCGCGGGCGGCGGTGCAGACGTCGAGGCCCGTCGGTTCACCGACGACGAAGCCGTCGGCGTCGAGGGTCCCCGCGAGGTGTGCGGCACCGGACTGGACCGTCTCCTCGTCGGGCGTTATCGCGAGCGTCACTCTCCCGTCCGTCGGTTCGACGGCGAGGAACGCCGAGAGGAGCGCCGCCAGCGGTCCCTTCGCGTCGCAGGCCCCCCGGCCGCGGACGACGTCGCCGTCCCGTTCGTAGGGGACGTGCGGCGGCACGGTGTCGACGTGGGTGTTCAGCACGAGGTGGGGGCCGTCGGCGTCGGTGTCCTCGCCGCCGGCGTCGCCATGGCCGCCACGGGTCGCGAGGACGTTGCCCGCCTCGTCGACGGTCGGGTCGTGCCCGGCGTCTTCGAGCGTCCCGACGAGCAGTTCCCGCATCGCTTCGACGTCCTCGTGGGACGGCGTCTCGACGGCGCGCCGGTGGAACCGTTCGATGTCGAACGCCGTCATCTCACTTTCCCTCGCCGGTGGACCCGCCGGCGTCGTCGGCTTCGCCGGCCTCCCGTTCGACCCGCGTGACGTCCGCCATCGTCTCGCGACGGCGGACCACGCGCTCTTCCTCGCCATCGATGGCCACCTCCGCGGGTCGGGGCTGGGAGTGGAACTGGTTGGCGAGTTCGTAGCCGTACGCGCCGGCGTTGCCGATGGCGAGAAGGTCCTCGCGCTCCGGGCGTGCGACGGGGCGGTCGGTGGCGAACACGTCGGCGCTGGTGCAACAGGGTCCGCCGACGGCGACGGGGTGGGCGTCGCGCTCGGGCGCGCTGACGTTCCGGATTGGGTGGTAGGAGTCGAACATGGCCGGCCGGATCAGCGTCGCGAGCGAGGCGTCGACGCCGACGACGGTCGCCTCGGGCGTCTCCTTGACCGTGTTGACCTCGGTCAGGATCAACTCGGCGTCGGCGACGACGTAGCGGCCGGGTTCGAGTTTGATCCGCGCGTCGAGGTCCCCCACCGCGTCGCGGACCTTCTCCCCGACGACTTCCATGTCGAGCGGTTCCTCGTCCTCGCGGTAGGGGACGCCGAACCCGCCGCCGAAGTCGACGAACTCCAGGTCGTCGTCGCCCACCTCGCGGGCCAGGTCGGCCACCTTCGCGATGGCCCGGCAGTGGTCGTCCAGGTCGTCGTGGAGGACGCCGCTGCCGGCGTGGGCGTGGA
>CAZMGU010000163.1:0-4333 GCA_964565905.1 uncultured Halobacteriales archaeon | reverse complement strand
GCGACGTCGGCGTCCTCGACGGCGTAGGGCATGTTGTCGTGGACGCGCTCCTTGTCGATGATGACGCCCTCGACGAGTTCGGACTCGTCGGTGGAGCCACCGACGACGGTCTCGACCTGGATGTTGTCCGTGTCGACGACGCCGTCGTCGGCGACGGACTGGACGGCCTTCACGACCAGCGACGCGAGGACGTCCTTGGAGGACTCCGCGCCCTTGCCGGTCATGGCGGTGGCGGCGACCTTCTCCAGTTCCTCCGTGTCCTCGGGGGAGACCTCGATGGCCTGCTCCTCGAGGATCTCCTTTGCCTTCTCAGCGGCCTGGCGGTACCCCTGGGCCAGGATGGTGGCGTGGATGTCCTGGTCGAGGAGGTCCTCGGCCTTCGAGAGGAGTTCGCCGGCGATGACGACCGCCGTCGTCGTGCCGTCGCCCACTTCGTCCTCCTGGGTCTGGGCGACCTCGACGATCATGTTGGCGGCCGGGTGCTCGATGTCCATCTCGTCGAGGATGGTGACCCCGTCGTTCGTGACGACGACCGACCCGGCGTCGTCGACGAGCATCTTGTCCATGCCCTTCGGACCGAGTGTGGTCCGGACGGCCTCGGCGACGGCCTGCGCGGCCGTGATGTTCATCGACTGTGCGTCCTTGCCCGAGGTCCGCTGGGACTCCTCGGACAGTACGAGCATGGGCTGATTACCCATCTGTCGCTGGCTCATAGTCACCTGATTGATTGAATGTGATTCTATATAAAGTTATCGGTGGCGGGTGTTCCGTCCCCGACCTCGCGGGGGTCTGCGGGTGTGCCAAGAGCTAGCAAATGGGCGCTTTAAGTACGTCGGAGACACCTCGTCGGTCGGCGGCTACCCCATCGCGAACTGCCGGTGTCGTAGCTCCGGCGTCACCCGGATGCGCTCGACGTCCTGCCCGCTCCGGTGCCAGACGAACCCGGCCCGGGTGAACAGGTCGCGACACTCCAGTCGGACCTCCCGCGGGTTCCCGCCCGTCCGTTCGTGAATGTCCTCGATGGCCGCCGGCGTGAACAGTCGCTGGGACTGTCCCTCGTACGGTTCGCCGCGGAAGTACGCCAGCGAGCGCTCGACGTACTCCGCCACCTCGTCCGGCCCGAACGGGTCGATGCCCTCGTAGAACCGGACCCGCGAGTCGAGCGTCGTCCTGGCGTCGGCGAGGCGCTCCTTCCCCTCCGGCGTCCCGCTCAGGAACAGGCGGACGCCGGCGTCGCCCGCGACCTGGAGGGCCGACAGCAGCGACTCCGGCAGGTCCTCCAGTTCGTCGACGACGAGCAGGATGGTCTTCCCGTCCGCGCGGACGGCCTCCGTCACCTCCTCGACGGCCTGTTTCGTCTCGTCGGTCGCCCACGGGATGCCGTCGTTCACCTGCCAGTAGTCCGCGGTATCGATCTCGTAGCCGACCTCGAACGCGGCCCTGAGGATCCGCTCGTACAGCCCCCTGGGCGTCGTCTCCGAGGCGTTCTTCACGTACGCGACGACGAAGTCCTCGCGCTCGCCCAGGTCGCGCCGGAGTATCTCACGGAACGCCGTCTTCCCCGTCCCGTACGGGCTGACGAGGCCGATGTGCTGGTCCTGGAGGAGCCAGCTAGTGACCTGGTCGAGCAGCGTCCGGTCGTGCCTGACGTACAGCGGTTCCGGCATCCCGTCCAGTTCGGCCTCCTCCGTGAACGGCAGGTCGCTGACGTCGTCCGGGTCGCCGCCGAGCGCCCGGCCGAACGCCAGGAGGCGCGACTCGACGTCGTCCAGTCTGTCGAGGAGGACGCCCTCCCCGGTCGACAGCCGGCGCTGTTCGTCGTCCCGGTCGGGTGACCGGAGTTCCTCGACCACCGACCCGACGCGGCGGCCGTCGCCCTCCGCGACTGACCCCTGCCGACCCGTCGCTCCGGTCGGTCCTCGCACGTCGTTCCTCCCGCCACCTCGTTGACCCCCCATAGTGACCGTCCCGACGACTCCACCCGACATAATAGCTTGCGACCGTTCTAGCCGGCCCCGTGGACTCGGGGGGCGTAGGCGGTCGCTAAGTCGCCGCTGTCCGTCGATCTTCGTCGTTCTCAAGCCGACGCTGAAACGGGCCGGAACGGACCGGAACCGATCGCTCCCCGACCGGTGCCGGACCGTTAACTCCGGTGCGGTCGTACGGTCGCGACGTGTCCCTCTCGACGCACACCTGCACCTGCGGTGCGACGCTCCGCTACCGGCAGGACATGGTTCGCGAGCAGTCGGGGCGCTACCCGACCTGGAAGTGCACGGACTGCCTGACGCCGGTGCCGAGTACTGTCGCCGAGAAGATCAAACACCAGCACCCGTCGTAGCGTTTCGGTGACTGAACAGTCGACCGTGGGTGGGAATGAAAGGGGGCTCTCGAGTCGTTCTCACTCGCGGTAGCCGCTGGTGTAGCGAAAAAAGAGACGTCTCCTAGCCGTGGAACTGGTGGTAGTTCAGCCCCTTCTGTTTCATCTCGTTGTGCCGGCGCTCGAGGAAGGAGTAGACGGAGCCGTGGGGCGCGCCCTCCAGGAGCATCTCCGCGGCCTCGCGGACCGTCTCGACCTGCTCGGGACCGCCGATGATCCCCAGCGTGGACCCGTAGATGACGACCGAGGCGCCGGAGAGGTCCTCCATCAGCTCGCGCGTCCGCCCGTCCTCGCCGATGAGTCGGCCCTTCTGCCGGGTGAAGTCGTTCCGGTTGCGGGAGGCGGCGTCGATGTCGACGACGTCGAACAGCATCACCTCGTCGTCGAGCAAGCGCATCGCATCGTCGGGCGCGAAGCCGCGACCGATGGCCTTCACGATGTCCGGCCCCTTTAGCGCCGTCACGGGATCGCCGACGCTCTCGACCTTCACCGAACCCGACTCGGAGTCGATGTCGAGACGAACCTCCGCGCGCTCCTCTATCTCGCGCATCGTCTCACCCCCTTCGCCGATGACCGCACCGATCCGGTCCTGCGGAATCTTCACGTGTTGCATAATATGGTCCGAGCTACTTGGTCCGCGCAGTTAAGCCTTCGTCTGTGGCGACTGGACGGCGTTCGGGCCGTTCGGCTCGCGTGTCACCCCGGTCACTCTCAGGGGCCACTCCGTGCCTCCCGTTCGAGCGACCGCGTTGCTCCCGCTCGCTCGTTCGTCGGCGCTCACTGCGTTCGCGCCGACCGGGAGCCGTCCGGAACCGTCACTGCCCGCGGATCGGTTCGGCCCCGGACCGCCGTCGCCTCACCTCGCTCGCGCCCGACTCACACCCAGGTGCCCTCCCGGTACCACTCGACCAGTTCCGGCGCGACCCGGAGCGCCTCGACGCCCTCGGGGTCCAGGATGGAGACGGTCGCGTTGGACGCCGCTTCGTCTGCCGCCGTCCCGTTCGCCGGCGTAGTCGTCACCGTCTCGGTCGCCGTCCCGTTGGCCGCCTCGGTCGCCGTCGCGGTTTCGGTGACCGTCCGGTTCGGCGTCTGGGTGGCCGTCCGGTTCGGCGTCTGGGTGGCCGTCCCGTTCGGAGTCTCCGTGGTCGTCCCGTTCGGCGCGTCGGTGGCCGTCGACGTCCCGGTGGCCGTCCCGTTCCCGGTGTCGGTCGCCGTGGCGTTCCCCGACTCCGTCGCCGTGTCGGTGGCCGTCTCCGCCGGGGTCTCCGTCCCGTTCACGTCGCCCCCGTCGCGGACGCGCTCGACTATCTGGCCGCCGCTACCCACGGCGACGTCGACCCCGTCGGCCCCGTACGCGACGCCGCTGAGCTGGGTCTCGACGGGCGTCTGGATCCGCTCCCACTGCCCGGTCGAGATGCGGTCGTACACCTTGCCGCCGGCCCCGGCCGCCAGCCCCTCGTCGGGGGTCCGGTCCACGGCCCGGATGGCCTGCCGGCCGTCGTCGACGACGTGTGGCGTCCACCGGAACCCGTCGTAGCGGTAGATGATCCCGTTCCCGGCGGCCACGTTGACGTCCCGGCGGGCGACGCTGGCGATATCGAAGAAACTCGTCCCGGCGAAGTCGATGCCGATCTGGTTCCACGACTCGCCGCCGTCGGTCGACCGCGCGACGAACTGGCTCGTGGAACAGACGTGCCCGTTCGAGCGCGAGTGGAAGTCGATGCCGGGGATAGTCGACCCGCCACCGGGTTTGATCACGTCCCGGTACTCGACGGCTCCGCTGTCCTGCCGGACGCCGACGAGCAACTCGCCGGAGCCGTTGACGAAGTAGAGGCGCTCGTTCTCGCCGGCCGTCCCGCGGACCGCGCAGTCCTCCCACGTGCTCGTCATCCCCATCGGTGCCGAGTAGTTCGTCAGCGTCTTCGTGGCGACGTTGTACTCGCCGATGACGCCGCT
>CAZMGU010000162.1:0-4335 GCA_964565905.1 uncultured Halobacteriales archaeon | reverse complement strand
GACGCGGCCGGGTTCGACCACCTCGTACACCTCGGCGACGGTGAGGTCGAACCCCCCGTCCCCGGCCTGGGTCTCCCCGTGGACGACGTCGTCGACGTACTGCTCGTACATGGGCGAGACGTCGGGCGGCGGCGTGAAAAACGTCGGTGGCCTGCCAGGGTCAGAACCGCAGTCTCGATCTTCGACCACTGCAGGAAGTCGCGCCCACCGCTTCAGTCGAGATGGGCGGGACTGAAAGGGGCGACCGGGTAGCCGAACCCCGACGACGGAAGCACCGTAGGAACGAACGGAGTGAGTGACCAGGAGCGCACCGAGTCGCGGGAGGCTACCCGGTCGGGGCTTTCCTGCCGTTACAGTCCCGGTTCGGGTCGTCAGTTACTACTCGGCGTCCGTCGCCTCGAACCCGTCCTCCCACCGGAACGTCCCGTCCACGAGCACGGGTTCGCCGTCGACTTCGAGTCGCCCCTCCTCCCGCACGTCGGTGATCAGGTCGACGTGGACGGCGCTGTCGTTGCCGGACTCGCCCGCGGGGAGGCAGGCGTCGTAGGCCCGGCCGAGCGCGAGGTGGACCGTCCCGCCCATCTTCTCGTCGAAGAGGACGTTGTCGGTGACGCGGTCGATACCGCGGTTCATCCCGACGCCGAGTTCGCCGAGGCGGCGGGCGCCGTCATCGGTTTCGAGGACGTCGGCGACGGTCGCCTCCCCCTGTGCAGCCTCGTAGTCGACGACTTCGCCGTCCTCGAAGACGAGGTGGACGTCCCGGACCCGGGAGCCGTTCACCGTCATCGGGACGTCGAAGGTCACCTCGCCCGCGACGCTGTCGGCGACGGGTGCGGTGAACACCTCGCCGGAGGGGAGGTTGTGGGAGTCATAGACGACGGAGGCGGCGGAGTTGACCGCGGTCCGGTCCTCGATGGACATCGAGAGGTCGGTGGTGGGGGTAGCGATGCGCACCTCGCCGCCGTCGTCGAGGAGGTCCTTCAGGCGCGCCATCTCCTGGGCGAGTGACTCCCAGTCGCGGAGGGTGGCGTCGTAGACGAACTCCGCGTAGGCCTCGCGGCTCATCCCGGCCTGCTGTGCCATCGCGCGGGTCGGGTGCTGGGTCGACACCCAGTCGGTGTCAAGGCGGGCCTCGCGGATCGCTTCCCGGGAACGGGAGTAGGCCTGCCGGCGGTCGCCGGGGACGTCCGCCGCGCCGGCGGTGTTGGTGGTGCCCTTCAGGACGAGGACGCTGTCTGCCCGCTCGTACAGTGCCAGTTCGTACGCCGGGTCCGTCTCGAACTCGTCCTCGTGGGCGCGGAGGTACGCGCGCGTCACCTCGTTCGACCCGTAGGTCGCCAGCAGGTTCGCGCCGCGCTCGCCCAGTTTCCCGGCGACGGCGACGGCCAGGTCGTGGGCCCCCTCGTCCACCTGGAGGACCACGTCGTCGCCCGGTTCGACGCGGGCGCTCCAGTCGACCAGTACCTCGGCGTGCTCCGCGATGCGGTCGTCCATGGTCGGTCGTCGACCCCCGGCGTCAAAGTCCCGGCGCACCGGTCCCGTCCCGGGGTACGGTGCAAGTACTTAACTGGCGGCCGACCGATCAACTAGCCGACATGGACAGCGACCACGTCCTCGTCCTGTTCCTCGCCCTAGTCCTCGTGGGGACCGCGGTCGGTATCGGGTTGACGTCCCCGTCGCTGTTCGGCGGCGACGACGGCGACGGGCCGGAGAGCGTCACCGACGCGGACCTGGCCGCCTTCGAGACGACCGGGCCCGTCTGTGGCGACCCAAACACCACCAGCCTCTCGGCCGTCAGCAACGACGCGCCCGCCGGCGAGACGCTCGTGCTGACCCAGACGCTCCCCGTCCCGTCGAACGACACGACGGTGTCCGCGACGCTGAACGAGTTCGGCCCACAGCGGTTCCTCCTCGAGATAGAGTCCGAGACGGCGGAACGCACGGCCACTCCGACGCCGACGGCGACCCCCACGTCCACCGTCACCCCGTCGCCGACCGGCGCGAACGGGACGGCGACCGACGCCCCGAACGGGACCGCTGGTAACGCGACGGTGACGACGACGGAGTCGAGCACCGCGAACGCGACGGACGCCGGCGGAACCGCGGCCGCGACGGCGACGACCGAACCGGCGGAGAACCGGACGACTGCGACCCCGACGCCCGCCGCGTCGGACTGCTTCCCGGCGATCCAGTACAACGCGACCATCGAGATCGACCAGCCGGGGGACTACACCGTCGTCGTCACCTACGACGGGGAACTCGTCGCGGCCCGCTGGGGCGAGGGCGAGGACAGGGGCACGTACGACCGTCTGCCCGAACTGCCCGAGACGGAGGAAGCGGCAACGGAGAACGCGACCGCGACGAACGCGACTCCGACGAACGCGAGTTCCGTTCGACCGGCGTTCTGACCGTAGACTCGGGCTGGCGGGCGTTCACTCGGTCCCGCCGACGTCGACCGGGCGGTCCCGCCCGGCGCTCTCGTACAGCGCGTCGATGGCGCGCACGTTTCCGACGGTGTCGGCGCGCGATATCGGCTGTTCGTGACCGCCCGCGACGGCGTCCGCGAACCCCTCCACCTCCAGGCGGTAGTGGTCGACGTCGTCGAACGTCTCGGTGTGCTCCTCGCCGTCGACGGCCCAGGTGAGCGACGGAGCGTCGGTGGCGGCCGCGGCGAAGCACTGGTCGGCCTCCAGCCACCCGTCGGTCGTGAGCACCCGGTAGCGTTCCGAGTAGGGGCTCTCGAAGCTACCGGTGACGTGAGCGGTGACCCCGTCCGGGTACGCCAGCGTCCCCGCGACCTGCGAGTCGACGCCGGCGTCGTAGCTGTCCGCGAAGTGGGCGTAGGCGCGTTCGGGTTCCCCCAGGAAGCCGCGCGCGGCGTGGACCGCGTACGAACCGACGTCCATCAGCGCGCCGCCGGCCAGGTCCGGGTCGAGTCGGATGTCGTCGGGGTCCTCGCCCATCGCGAACGTGAACGTCGCCGAGAGGTGACGGACCTCGCCCAGTTCTTCGGCGGCTATCTCCAGTGCGCGCTCCGTGCGCGGGTGGAACCGGTACATGAACCCCTCCATCAGCGTCACGTCGCGCGCCTCGCAGTAGTCGAACAGGGCCGCCGCCGCTTCGGCGTCGCCCGTCAGCGGTTTCTCGCAGAGGACGTGAAGCCCCTCGTCCGCCGCCTTGCGCGTCCACTCGGCGTGGAGCGCGTTCGGCAGCGGGTTGTACACCGCGTCGAGGCTCCCGTCGGCGAGCAGTTCCTCGTAGCTCCCGTACGAGCGCTCGATACCGAACTCGTCGGCGACCGACGCCGCCCTGTCGGCGTCTCGGGACGCGATGGCCGCGGCCTCGTGCTCGCTCGCCCGGAGAGCGGGAACGACGTGGTCGGTGGCGATGTCCGCCGTGCCGATGATACCGAATCGCATACCGCTTCCAGCGGTCCCCCGGTACAAAGTCCCCCCGGCCGCCCGGCGATCCCTTTTGTAGGATGAGGGGGCCACCGGCGACCACCGATGGGTCACCGCGCGCTCGTCGCCTACCGGGAGGCCGACGGCACGTTCACGCTCCGCTACGCCCACTGGGGGGAAGACCTGGCCGCGCACCTCTCCCCGGCGACGCCGTTCGGCGGGTTCGCCGACCCGGACGATGCCGCACCCGAACCACCGGCCGTCGCGGACCGACTCGGCCTCGACAGACGCGGCGGCTACCGGCCACCCGTCCGGACGCGGGTCGACCCCCGTCCGCTGGCGACCGGACAGTCGGCTGGGGCGGTCCTCGACGCACTCGACGCCGGGTTCGAGTCCCTCGTCGTCGTCCCCCCGTCCCGCGACGCGCGGACCTACCTCGTCTGCTCGCTGGCCCTGGACGGAAACGCGGCGGTGACGAACGGGGAGGAGGCGGACGGGGAGCAAGGAGCGGACCTGGTCCTCGCTCGCCCCGACGGGGACCCTGAGTCGCTCCGCTCGTGGTTCGTCGAGGCGAAGTCGGACCTGTCCGCGGCCGTCGCCGCCGGTGCCGTCGCGCCCGGGTCCGCACGGACAGCCCTCCGGCGGGCGCTGGCGGCGCGTGCGACCGTCCGTCCCGGCGACGACGCGTCATTTTTACGCGACCGGTGACTACCACGGACCGTGACGACAGCCGAGGGGACGCCGGTCCAGTCGACGACGCACCCGACGGCGGCGGACGCCCGCGACCTCGCCCGGCGCGGCCTCGACCGGGGTGCGCTCGTGACGCTGTTCGGTCGCTGTACGGTGGAGTACGAGGGGCGAGCGGCCAGCACGCTCGGTCCCGGCGACCGCCACGTCATGCTCAAGCCGGACGGATCGGCGCTCGTCCACACCG